>JAIQGA010000176.1 GCA_020072925.1 Terriglobia bacterium
AGGGCTTTTGAAGACAAAATCCTGCGCGCCCAGGGCAGGGAAATCCTCAAGAAGCTCGAGGCGGAAGAGCGCATCGGCATCGTCATGCTGGGGCGGCCGTACCATAACGATCCCGGCATCAACCACGAAATCCTGGAAGAATTCCAGAAGATCGGCTATCCCGTGCTGACCCTGGCGTCGCTGCCCATCGATGACGACATCATCTTCCCGCTCTTTGAAGAGGACATGAAAGCGGGACTCATCGAACACCCCATGGACATCCGCGATGCGTGGAAGAACAGCTACAGCGAGAATACCTCGCAAAAGGTCTGGGCGGCAAAGTACACCGCGCGGCATCCCAACCTGGTGGCGCTGGAACTCTCCAGCTTCAAGTGCGGCCACGACGCGCCGATTTATACGGCGGTGGAAGAAACCGTAACCAAATCGGGAACGCCCTACTTTTCCTTCAAAGATATCGACGAGAATAAGCCGACGGGCTCCATCAAAATCCGCGTCGAGACCATTTCCTACTTCCTGAAGCGCTATCGCGAGGACATGGTCCTGCGCAAGAAGAAGCAGTCAGAAATCGATGCGAAGCTCAAGGAACTTGAAGCGAAGTTGCGGGCCGAGCTCGCCGATGAATCCATGGTGGGACCTCCGCCCGCGCCCTACGAAGTTGAGATGCCAGTCGGGATCAACGTGATCCGCCGGGAAGAGTAGTGAATAGTGAATTGTGAATTTTGAATGGCAAATTCTCAGGCAGGGGATTTCTGGGAGCAGCCCGCGGGGCTTCTTTGCTTGCTCACCTTAGTATCCGCGTTGGAACATTCTCTCCGCTGATTGCTGCAATTGTCGTACCCAAAGGTTCTACGAAGCAGTTCGAGCCAAGTGTGACGCGAAGCAGGTTGCAGCACACCGTGGCGACTGATAATATTCGGGCAGGTGATGTTTCGATGTCCGACTTTGCCCCGTTGCCGTACAAGAACTACCAATGGATTGTCGCCGACCCGCGCCTGCTGGGTGGCGCCCTGGCGATTCGGGGGACGCGTCTGTCCGTGGGGCTGATTCTGGAGTGCATGGCGAACGGAATGACCGTTGCGGACATCAACGAGAGTTTTGACGGTTGCCTTCCTGCCGAGGCCGTTCCTGAAGTATTGAAGGTCGCATCGGAATTAGCGAGTTCGGTGCATGTGGCTGCTTGACGCCAACATGGACGTCCACCTGATCGGCCTGCTCTCCGAGTTCGGAATTACGTGCGAGGGGGCGACCCGCCGAGGCTGGGGCGGCATGAGCAACGGAGAGTTGGAAGCCGTGGCGACCCAGGCAGGCTTTACGTGCATACTCACCCAAGATCGGCTGTTTGCCGAATCCGCGGCGCGAACGCTCCAGAAAGCTTCGGCGATTTCGCTGGTGGTGGTCCGGCTGCCCCAAAGGCCCTGGCGGGAGTACCTCCAACAGTTCCGCGACGCCTGGGCGAAACATCCCATTGAACCTGCTCCCGGCAAAGTTGTGTCCTGGCCAGTGGGCGAGCATTGACGAGTGAATGGTAAGTTTTGAACGCCAAAGACTGGGCATTTCTGGGCGGATCCCGCGAGGGACTTCATCCTCCACTCTACTTTGTATCCGCGTTGGAACATGAGGAGTCCCCGATTCACGCATAAACCTTCACACTCCCTCCTACATGCTTTATAATTCACCATTCACAATTCACCATTCTTGAGGGGCTCATGCCTTTTGAATCGGACAAGATCATGTTTGAAATCTACCGCGAGGCCACGTACAGCGGGCAATATCGCGTCGTGTATTTCACGGAATTGCAAGACCACAACAAGGAAAGCGAAATCAATCGCGCCATGGCCGGTGAGCACTTCTACGACGGCTTCATTCGAGCCTTTAAGAAGGACCAGGCCAAGGAAACCATCACTCAACTGCTTACGCGCCTGAACAATGGGGAGAAGCTGACTGTCGACGATGTTGCAGAAACGCTGAAGCCTTACATGCCTTCCTGAAGTGTAAAGGGTAAAAGAGGTCCGAACCGCGCGCAGACAGCATGCCCGAGCCTTCTTGCATTTTACACTTTACCCCTTAAATTTGATTTTATGGGTTTCTGGCGCAAAGAAGTCATCCAGCTCGGCATGGAACGCGATACGGATGACGCCATCGCGGAGCAGTTGGCCATCCTGAAAACCGACCCGCAGAATGCCCGCGCGCATTTCGCCTTAGGCACGCTCTACTATTTCAAGGGCGACAGGGAACGCGCCATCACTTCCTTCGAAAAAGCCATCGCCTCTGACCCCGCTTACGCCGCGCCGCACGTCAGCCTCGGACGTATCTACGCGGTGCTTGGTTGTTACGACCTCGCCTGGCGACACGCCCGCGAAGCCGCGCGGCTGGGAGATGCCTCACTCCTCGAGCAGTTGGAACGCTATCCAAATGCGGCCTCCGATAGCGGAGACAAAGATGGAATAGTGAATGGTGAATAGTGAATGGACGGCAATGAATGGGGGAAGGGAATTGAGATTTGATTGCTTCGCGACTCCATTGGGAGCAATTCACTATTCACTATTCATAATTCATACTTCATAATTAGATTTGTGGCCCGCCGGCATAACAGCCTCATCCCTCTTTCCCACCAGCACCAGCATGCGCTGGCGCTCGCGGTGATCATTCGCCGTAAATTCGGCTTGAAGGAAACGGAATCGATCTGGCGCCAGGAAATGGTCCTGAAGGTTCAGAAGTTATATGCGAGGGAATTGCGCGGCCACTTTGAGGTTGAAGAGGAGGTGCTCTTTCCCTGCATGCAGCTTTACCTGGGCAAACTGCCTCTGGTTGACGAACTGGTCCGCGACCACGTGGCGATTCGCGGCCTGGTGCGCGGCGTCGAAGCGATGCCGAGCCGCGAGGCCTTAAGCGAGTTCGGGCTCGTGCTCGAGGCGCACGTTCGCAAGGAAGAGCGCAAGCTTTTCCGTGAGTTCGAGAAGCGCATGCCCGCCGACGAAGCTGCTCGCCTCGGGGGCGAAATCTCCGCAGCGCTGAACAGGGCGTGCGCCAAACTCTAGGTTACAGGGGACAGGTTACAGGGAAGGAAGGATGAAGGATAAGGGATGAAGGGCAGAAGTTGGGAGTCGAGAGTTGAGAGTTGAGGGTTGAGAGGTCAAAATCGAGATTACGGTCCTGGATCCTGAACTCTGAGCCCTCAACCCTTAACATTCATCCTTTATCCTTTAACCTTCGCTTCCAAGGCGCCGATGACCGCCGAAGTAAATTCTTCCGTGCTGGCCTTTCCGCCGACGTCGCGGGTCAGCCAGCGGCCCGCCCGATAAGCGGAGTAGATGGCCTTCTCGATGTGGTCGGCGACGGTGGCCTGCCCGAGGTGGCGCAGCATCAAGACCGCGGAAAGCATCAGGGCAGTCGGGTTCGCAAAGTTCTTGCCTGCGATGTCCGGGGCGCTGCCGTGCACGGCCTCGAAGACGGCGCACCGATCGCCCAGGTTGGCGCCCGGCACGAGGCCCAGTCCGCCCACCAGTCCCGCGCACAGGTCCGACACGATATCGCCGTAGAGATTTTCCAGCAGGAGCACATCGAACCGGTGTGGGTTCATGACGAGCTGCATGCAGCAATTGTCGACGATAATCTCGTTGTATTCGATATCAGGAAACGCCACGTGCACGCGGCGGGCGCTGTCAAGGAATAGCCCGTCGGAGAGTTTCATGATGTTGGCCTTGTGGACCGCCGTCACGCGCTTTCGCCCGTAGGCGCGGGCGTATTCGAAGGCGAAAAGGGCGATGCGCGCCGAAGCGTGCGCGGTGATGATCTTCAGACTCTCCACCACGCCGGGAAGCACCACGTGTTCGAGCCCGGAGTATAAATCCTCCGTGTTCTCCCGAAAAATCACCAGGTCAACGTCCGCAAACGGTGTTTTGACGCCGGGAAGATTGCGTACGGGGCGCAGGTTAGCATAGAGGTCGAGCGTCTTACGCAGCGCTACATTCAAGCTGCGGTGGCCAACACCCACGGGCGTCGTGAGCGGCCCCTTCAAACCCACGCGGTTCTGTAGCAGGGAAGTCACCAGCGGGTCAGCGTGGGCGTCCTCCTGCCGCAGGCCGACGATCGATTTCGCCTCGACTTCCTCCCACTCGACTTGCGCGCCCGCGGCTTCGAGCAGTCGAAGCGTGGCACGCGTCACCTCAGGACCAATCCCGTCGCCGGGAATCAGTGTAACTTTGGATGCCATTGTGCCCGTTCTTCAGAAGGATGAACTGCGGCAATACACCATTCTATACGGAAACGAGATTTTCGACTATGGCCGGCGCGGATAATAGAATACAGGTTACAGGGGACAGGTTACAGGTTGAAGAAAAAGCGTTGCGGCGGCCGTCCTACGGCAACAGCAGCGACTCAACCGGCGCTGCCCGGGTGAATAATCTGCGAGAGCGCCTGCGCCGAGCCGGAGAGGTCCAGTACGACGCGGGAACCATCCTGCTGCACCTGGGCGTTCTGGAGCAAAGAGTTCACGCCCGGCGGCGCGCTGGCGGAACCCGCCGTGGCGGCAGATTGCTGTTGGGACACGTTTTGCAGGAGCGTCAACAAATTCGAGAAAGTCTGAGCGCTCTTGGCGTCCTGGCAGACCACCGCGACGTGCGCGTAAAAGTTGCTTTCCCAATCGACGCTGTAAAGGATGGCCTGCACCGGGCTCATGAATGCGGCGAGGTCGCCGCTCGGCTTCTTGACGTCGGCCAGCCAGCCCGCGGCAAGGTTTGACGCGGCCTTGCCGTTCAGGATGCCCCACTGCGCGGCGGTACCTTCCAGTTCCGCCTCCCAGCCGGAGAACGCGGTGTTGGCGCCCAGCGCCTTGGCGCTGCCCGCCCGAACGTCCAGCAGAGCCTTGAGGTCGGGCAAGTGACCGAAGGCCGCGGTACCCGAATCGAGAAACGTGAAATAGGTATCGGTGGGGTCGGCCCCCGAGCCAAAGGCGTATAGATCACTGCCGTCATATTGCCTGACGGGCAATTTATTCGTGGAAAAATACTTTTGAATCAGGTCGGGGTGAAAGCGCCCCGCGGCCATGCCGAAGAAACCAGTTGCCCCGGCGGCCTCGCCGCGCCACCCCAGGGCCACCTCGTCAGCGTCGGCTTCGGGGTTGAGACCCATGGAGCGCAGAAAATCCTGGAAGTAACGCAATTGCTGATTCAGCAACTGCTGACGGATTTGCGCGTAATTCGGAGAGTTGCGGAGCTGCGCGAGATTCGTATACGCAATCTCTCTGGTGTCCGCAGGAAAGCTGGACATCGCGGCGGACCCCAGCGCCTGCGCCCTCAAGCCCAGCGGGAACAGGAGCAGCACAACCGGCAACAGGAAATCAATAACAATCCTCGGATTTTTCAATCCTTTTCGAACCAACATCATTTTCCTTCTAACCCCTTGCACGTTTCGGCTTACGGCATTTGGTGGACCTGGTTAGCGGGCAAGTTTAAAAACCCGCCCCTACGCGTTCTATGTTTTCACTCACGGCAACTGGTGGACTTGTGTCGCCACCTGGACATTGGCCGGCGGGGCCCAGCCTACGCCATTCTGAGAACCGCTGCTCTGCTGATAGAAGAGTAGCCCTTTTATGATGAGCACCGGCAAGGGAGGGATGCTCGTCAGGCCATTGAGGTCGGTGAGCACCGTGAACGTCGTCTGGTCCGCGGTCAGCACGGTGATGGGCGGTTGGCCCGCGAATACCGAAGAGCAGGGAAGCATCGTGAACCCGCCGAGTTTGGCGTCGCTGATATTCTTGGTTACCGGCACCGTGGTGGAGAGCGTGCCGAGGATCGTCCCCAGTCCCAGGTAGACCGCGCGGGCGTTGGCGGCGGGCGTGATCCCGACGACCGCGGCTTGCGCCAGCAAGTCTCCGTGTGCAACGACCCGCTGGCCTACCGCCAGCGTGGTTTCGTCGAACCCCAGGTCAGCAAAGTCCGCGGTCTGGTTGGTCAGAACAAAGTTCGTCGTGCTCGGGTCGATAAAGAAAGTCACCTTAGAATCCACCGGGACACCCGTGCCCGCGGGAAATACCTCGCGCACATAAAGATCGAATTCCGTGGCCTTGCCGGAACTTCGGGTCACCGACGTTACGATTCCCAAGAAAGCAGCCTGCCCGTTCGTGGCGTTTTCCGTGAGCTCGGCGTCGATTTCCTTCGCCACGATTCTCCCGCTCGCGTCCGCGATGGCGTGGACTTCCACGAACATTCCCTCGGTCAAATCGCTGAGCTTTGAGGCGCCGTTCAACGCCGTTGTATCCGTAACGTAGACCGTGAGCACCGGCCCGGAGGCGGGCTGCATCGTGAAGCTGCCGATGAACGCGCTGTTCGTGGACGTCGTTTGGACCGTCTGGACAAGCCCCGGCAGGTCTTCGAATTCCGCGAACTGGTTATCGGTGGGCGCGGCGATGGGGGTGCTCGAGAAGGTCGGGCTGATCGTCCCGCTGATCTGCCCGTTGCTGATGGTGACGGACTTCAGCAGGTCGAAATTGAGCTGCACGGCGACCGTCCCGTTGCTCATAACGACCAGTGCCGGATCGAGCGTCAAGTGGATGGTCAGGTTGCTGAATGTCGGGGAAATGGTGGTCGGCCCAGGTGGAGTCTTGCTCGTGTCCCAGAATGTGAGTTGCGGATTCGCCAACGTCACATTGAGCTGATTATAAGTTCCGGCCGGAACGCTGGCCAGACTCAGGGGAGCAAAGAAATCCATCAATGCCGCGAAGTCCAGCGAAAACGGTTGGCCGCCCGGAAGCACCGAGACCGGCGAGGAACCCCCGATGACGTTCGATGACTGCGGGGTCAAGCTCAGGGCCGTCACTGTCACTCTTAAGGAAAGAATGCCGCATAAAGGGTCGTCGCCTCCGAACAACATCACCGAGCCCGGCGCAGTCTGGATGGGAGTCCTGACCGTCCCCGTGCCCCCACCGCACCCGAACTGGATTGCCGCCGCGATTCCCACCACAAAGGCTATGGCCAGAAGTTGCTTCCGCATCAGAATCCTCCTCGGACCCTCTCTACTGCTTCTACACGCCGCCCCGCTGCCAGGGTCATTCGGATCTGTGTCATACGACCGCAATCGATACTATTGTACAGCTATTCCACCCATGCCCCTAACGCCGCAACTTCCCTGCCTCGGCGCTCGACCGAGGCGGCTCGTCCCGAGTACCCCAAGAAAAAGTGCCTGGAGCCTGTCGGCTGACAAAACTACCTTTGGAAGAATCCGGACTAAACGTCCCTTAGGTCTGGACCACTCCTGTGACTGTTGAGCACGCCTCATTCCAGTTTTGCTACTTGGCGCTATCGTTACGAAACGACGGCCACACCTCGTTGTGACAATTTAACCGATTCGGCGGTGTGGAATCCACTCGGGCGAAGCATCTTTCTGGCCCGCAAAATGCTTGGCGTGAATCCCATAGGCCTTGATTTTTGCCGCAGCTTCTGGTAGGTTTATAGCCGTGGGGACAGGGCCATACAAGGCTCGTAGCTTACTGGAGGGACGTATTTATGGGGATTGAATTAACTTTGAACGCTGTCTCCAAGGTCAAGGAGATCATGGCGCAGCAGAACCCCTCACCCCTGGGGTTGCGTGTTTCGGTCGTTGGCGGCGGGTGCTCCGGGTTCTCTTACCAGATGAATTTCGAGAACCAAACCAACGGCATCGACAAGACTTACGAGTTCGACGGCCTGAAGGTTTTTATCGACCAGGCGTCGCTCATGTACCTGAACGGCACCAAGATTGATTACATTGAGACCCTGGAAGGGGCGGGCTTCAAGTTCGAAAACCCGAACGTCAAGACCACGTGCGGGTGCGGAAGCTCCTTCAGCGTCTAAAGACATCTAGCTACCGGCAATCGGCCCCGGCAGGATTCGCGCGAATCCACCGGGGTTTCGTTTTTCCGGACGCCCGCGTGCGCCCACACTAGTGACAATCCCAAGTCCAAGCTGGGATGAGCGTTATCGCCAGCAATCCGCCCAGAAGGAACCGAGCGGACTCCTGGTGGAGTTCGCGCGCCTGCTTCCCGAGAAGGGCCTGGTTCTTGATCTTGCCTGCGGAGGCGGCCGCAACAGCGTTTTCCTGGCCGAGCGCGGGTTGCGAGTGATCGGCGTGGACCGCGCGTTTCCCGCGCTCGAGCAGGGAAAAGCCTTGGCGGCGCGTCGCGGCCTGAATGTTGCCTGGCTTCAGGCGGACTTAACCCAACTGACCTTCTTCGCCCCTGCCTTCGATGTTTGCCTGGTCTTTTACTATCGCGACCCGGAATTGTATCCCCGGCTGCGCGCGTGGCTGCGTCCGGGCGGCTTGCTCTTGTACGAGACTTCCACGCGCGAGCAACTACGCTTCGCCTCAGGTCCGCGCAATCCCGCGCACCTCTTGGAGCCCGGAGAACTGCTCGCAGCGGCCCACGATTGGGAAATCCTCTACTCTCGCGAGGCGCGCCACCAGCGCGGCATTGCCTCGCTGGTGGCGCGGAAGCCCACTGCATAATTCCCATGTCTTAACGGAAGCGAGAATTCATGGTTAGCACCAAATTGCTCCTCATCTGTTAATATCTTCAGGCGAAGTTCCGATTAGCGCGTGGAATTCAGAACGGGGCAGGCAAGGGGGAGCGCCTTCCCTGGAGTCAAGGAGCGGGCAGGGAATCCTGGCCGTCCGAGAGCAGATGAAGATTGCACTTGCCCAGATCAACACCACGGTAGGTGATTTTGCCGGGAACGTGGCGCGGATCGTGGACTTCGCGCAGCGGGCTCAGTCTCGCGGGGCCGATTGGGTGGTGTTCCCAGAACTAGCACTTTGCGGTTATCCGCCCCGCGATCTGGTCGAGAGGCCGGAGTTCCTTTCGCGCTGCGAGGCGGAACTGGCTCGGCTGGCGGGATTGCTTCCGCCCATCCCCACGCTGGTGGGTTACGTGCGGCGCTCGCACGCGGAGCAGGGGAAACCAGTGGCCGACGCCGCGGCGGTTCTAGCGGGCGGCAAAATCGTTCTCGACTACACCAAGATTCTGCTGCCCTTTTATGATGTCTTCGACGAATCGCGGTATTTTGAGCCGGGCCGCGAGATTGCCGTGTACGACTCAGGCGGGCTGCGCCTGGCGGTCACCATCTGCGAAGACATCTGGAACGACAAGAACTTCTGGAAGAAGCGCTTCTATACGCGCGATCCGGTGGAAGAAACATCGCAGGCCGGCGCGCGCCTGATCCTCAACATTGCTTCCTCGCCGTACGCCACCGACAAGATCCAGTTGCGGCATGATATGTTGAAGACCATCGCCACCACGCGCCGCGTGCCGGTGGTCTACGTGAATCACGTGGGCGGCAACGACCAACTGCTGTTCGACGGCTCAAGCATGGCGTTCGACGCGCACGGGGAACTGCGCGCCCGCGCCAAGTCGTTCGAAGAGGACCTGGTGCTCTTCGACACCGAAGGCGGCGCTTGCGACCTCCGCCCCGCCCCGGCGTCGGAGACCGAGGAAGTCTACCTGGCACTCTGCCTGGGGATTCGCGATTATGTGCGCAAGTGCGGTTTCGAAAAGGTGGTGGTGGGGCTGAGCGGCGGCATCGATTCCTCGCTGGTCGCCACGCTTGCGGCGGACGCCCTGGGAGCGCCAAACGTCCTGGGGGTCAGCATGCCAGGGCCTTATTCTTCGCCCGGCAGCCTCCGCGACGCGCAAGCCTTGGCGGGCAATCTGGGGATCGAGTTTCGTGTTGTTCCCATCACGCCGGTCTTTGAAAGCTACCTGACCTCGCTCGACCCGGCGTTTGAAGGCCGGCCGCGCGATGTCACCGAGGAAAATATCCAGGCGCGCATTCGCGGCAACATCCTGATGGCGCTTTCGAACAAATTCAACACCCTCCTCCTGAGCACCGGAAACAAGTCCGAGCTGGCGGTGGGCTACTGTACGCTCTATGGCGACATGGCCGGCGGGCTGGCGGCGCTCGCCGACGTTCCCAAGACCATGGTCTACGAGTTGGCGCGTTACGTGAACCGCGCGGGCGAGCGAATTCCGCAGGCCTGCATCGACAAAGCTCCCTCCGCTGAGTTGCGCCCCAACCAGACGGACCAGGATACGCTGCCGCCGTACGATGTGCTGGACACCATTCTCAGGGATTACATCGAGGAGAATCACGGCGCGCAGGAGATCGCGGCGCAGCACCACCTGGACGAGGGCTTGGTGCGGGAAACCATCAGGCGCGTCAACGGCGCTGAGTACAAGCGCCAGCAGGCGCCGCCCACCTTGAAGGTCACCGCCAAAGCGTTTGGCATGGGCCGACGCTTTCCCATCGCGCAGAAATTCAAGGAATAAGCCGCGAAATGCAGGGATTCTGCGGCGCCTCAGGATGACAACTTCGGGGAATTTTCGGGACATTTCCGGCAGTTTCCCCCGCGCTTTGAGAATAATTCCCAAAACGTAGTGATATTCCGTCCCATCGGGGCGCACGAGCAGCGCGCGCCGTGCCGCGGCCTCGGCCTCATCGAGGCGGCCCAACCGAAGAAGGCAAAGCCCCAAGTACAAATACTGATTCCCATCCACCGGGTCGGCGGCGATGCTGCGCCGGAAGTATTCCGCCGCCAGATCGATCTGGCCTAATCCGTAGTAGGCATAAGCAAGATTCACGTTCGCCCGCCAAAAGTTCGGATTGCGCGCCAGGACTTCCTGGTTGAGTTGCATGCATGCGGGGTAAAGCTTCCGCTCGCAGGCGACGGCGGCCAGGCTGGTGGCGGCAGCATCGTTGCGGGGCGCGACCTGATAGCTGTGGCTATAGAGCGAGAGTTCGTCGGACCAGTAAAGGCTCTGATGCGCTGTACGGGCGCCCAGCGCAGCGGCGAGCCCGAGCGCCAGAACCAATTGGGCTGAAGGCCATCCAAACACCCTCGCGCGGCCCAGGTTGAGATGGCGCAGCGCCAGCGCCACCAAGAGCGCAAAACCTATCGAGGGCAAGTATAAATAACGGTCGTGCACGATTTCGTCAGAGGGGAAGACGCGCAGGTTCAGCAAAAGCAACATGGGTAGCGCCCACCAGATCGCGGCGAAGAGAATGGCGCGAGATTCGTCGCTCGGCGCGCCGGAAGGCTGCTCCAAAGGATGGCGAGACCAGTACCAGAGCACCAGCACGACGACAGCGGTCACGATGACGGGCAGAACAAAGTTCATAAGCCCTGGCTGGGTAACGTACGAGGTGTCATAGAACGCGCTAAGCCCTACGGGCCAAAGCAGCAGTCTGAAATAGAAGAGCACCAGTGCGGGAGCCGTCAGCAGCAACGTCGAGAGGGGCAGGGAATTGACGGGATGGGTCAGCCCCCGGAGCGCCAGGTCGCGGACCAGCAGGTAGGGCAGCGTCAGCAGCAGATAGGGTAGCGCCATTCGAAACGCCTGGCCGAGCCGGCGCAACCACGGACCGTCGCCCGGCTCCGATGGGAAAATCCAGCCATACGCGAAAACGAGTAGGGGCATGATGAGCGCAGTCTCTTTGCTGAGCATGGCCAGCGCGTAAAGAAGGAGGGAAGTGAAAAGCCAGCCACGGCCGCCCTCAGTGCCGGACTCGCGCCAGCGCAGAAAGCAGATGAACGCGGAGAGGAGCAGCAGGGCACTCAACGTTTCCGGCACGGCGGAAACGTAAGCCACCGCCTCGACGTGCGCCGGGTGAAGCCCGAAGATCAGTGGTGCTACGCCCGCGGCAAAGGTATCGCGCGTGAGGCGTCGCGCCAGAAGATACACCAGGAAGGTCACGCCAACGTGCAGGAGGACGCACATCAGGTGCCACGGCCATGGGAGGAGGCCAAACGCGGCGTCATTGAGCCGTAGCCAGAGGAGCGACAGCGGGCGATAGTAATTGCCGAGCATGTGAGGGTATTGATAGCTCCACACGTGCGAGGTGAAATACCGCGGCAGGAAGCGCCAGGACTGGAGGAAGGGGCTGGAGACGATATGTATCCGGTCGTCGTAAACGAAGTCGAAGCCCAGCGTGCCGGCGTAAGCGAGGAAGGTCGCACCGACCGCCAAGGCCAGGAGGAGATGATGCGGTTGGACGGCGCGGCGCATCCCGCCCGCGCGTGCATTCCCCGGTCGATTTACAGATTCAGGATCCGATCCGCTGATGATCACTGGATGAGAAAAAGCCATACCATGCCGCGTTAAGAGCGTGGCCTCTGAATATACTCCATAGCGACGAGCGCCGCGACCCCTGCGCGGGCCCACGGGCGCGGCGTGTGGTAGAATCACTATTCGGGCATTGGTGGGCTTCACGCAAGACGTGACACTTTCTTTCACAATGCGCCGCGCGCGGTTCTGGGCGAGTCTCATCGCTGCTCTCCTCCTCATTGCCGAGCCGGGCGCCGGGCTGGTCAAGCTCCCGCAGACGGCGATTCATTCCCTGGTGCTTCAAAACGGCCTGCGCGCTTATCTGGTCGAAGACCATCAAGCGCCCGTGGCCAACGTTCAGGTCTGGTATCACGTGGGCTCAAAAGATGAGACCCCCGGCAAGACCGGCTTCGCGCACCTCTTCGAGCACCTGATGTTCGATGGGACCAAGAACCTCGCGCCCGAGCAATTCTCGGACGACATTGTCCGCTCGGGCGGCATGGATAACGCCTACACGACAGAAGACTCCACCGTGTTCTGGGAGACGGTCCCGAGCACTCAGCTCCCGGTCGTGCTGTGGCTCGAGGCCGACCGCATGCGCAACCTCGAGATTACATCGCAGGTTTTCAACAACGAAAGGGAAGTGGTGAAAGAGGAGCGCCGGATGCGCTTCGACAACCCGCCCTACGGCACGGTGGTGGAGACGCTTTACCGGAACGCCTTCACGGTCCACCCCTACCGGCACATGACCATCGGCAGCATGGCGGACCTTGACCGCGCCAGCATGGACGAAGTGCGGGCCTTCTACAACACGTATTACATTCCCAACAACGCCACGGTGGTCATCGTGGGTGATGTCGACGTCGAGCAGGCGGAGGATTGGGTGCGGCAATATTTCGGGCCCTTGTCATCGGGGCCACCGCCGGAACGCCGCGTTCCGCCGGAGCCGCCGCAAACCGCCGAGCGCGTGGTGAAGGTCAACCTGAATGTGTCGCTGCCGGCGTTCGTCGAGGGTTTCCACATGCCGGCGGACGGCACGCCGGACGCCTATCCACTGCGCCTGGCCTCCAAAATCCTTTCCGATGGCGAAAGCTCGCGCATCTATCGCCGCCTCGTTTACGACAAACAAATTGCTCTGGAGGCGCAAAGCAGCGGGAATTTCACCGAAGACCCGAACCTGTTTTTCGTCTTTGCGATTCTGAATCCAGGCCACACGCCCGCGGAAGGCGAAAAGGAAGTTGCCGCCGAGCTTGGGCGTTTGCGCGACCAACCCGTTTCGCAGGAAGAATTGCAGAAGGCCAAGAATCAGGTTTTGCGCGATTTTATTCTTTCGCGACAGACGGCGCAAAGCCGCGGGGAGGAACTTGGATACGCCGCGGTGATTCTGCACGACCCGGAATTCGTCAACACGGAATTAGAGCGCTTTCTGGCGGTGACGCCTGAGGATATCCAGCGCGTGGCGCGGAGGTATTTCGTTCCTGAGAACCTGACGCTCCTGGAAGTCGTCCCGCAGGAAACCGAAGCGGCGATGCCCGGCGCCGCGAGGTCGGAGAAGCCATGAGACCCTATCCACTCCGACAGCGAACGAGCGCTCGGCCCGGCAGGGGCGGCTGGGGTTGGCGCGTGGTGTGCGTGCTCTTGCTGGCCGCCTCGGCGGCGCTGGCACGCGAGTACCCGCCCACCGCGCCTCCGCCCAAGCCGCTGGTGTTGCCGGAGGCGGTAATCCACGAACTCCCCAACGGCCTCAAGGTGCTCGTCATCGAGCGGCACCGCCTGCCTCTGGTGACGCTTCGGTTCGTGGTAAGGGCGGGAACCGAAGCTGACCCGCCGTCGCTGCCCGGCACCGGGCAATTGGTCAACGCGCTGCTCACCGAGGGCACCACGCACCGCAGCGCCCTGGACATTGGGGAAGCCATTGACTCCATCGGCGGTATGGTCGACAACGGCGCAACCTGGGACCACTCCTATCTGACCCTGAGCGTCTTGAGCGATCACGAAGACCGCGCCTTCGATCTGGTGGCGGACGTCATCGCGCACCCGGCTTTCGCTCACTCCGAAATCGAGCGCCAGCGGAAGCAGTTGCTTTCCGCCATCGAAGTCGAGCGCGATGACCCGTCGTACGTCGCCAACACGGCCTTCCAGGGAGTCATCTTCGCGGGAACTCCCTACAGCCACCCGGAAGACGGGACGCTGGAGAGCGTGCGGCGGATCCGCGAAGAAGACCTGCGCGCTTACCATGCCCAATATTACCGCCCTGCGAATTGCATCCTGGCGGTGGTCGGTGACATTGCCGCCGGTGAGGCTTTCACGCAGGCGGAAAGATTCTTCGGCGATTGGGCCAATGGCCCGGTGCCGGCTGCGCAGCCCCAGACCACGCCCTCAGCGACGGCCCGGCGCGTGGTGGCGATCGATAAGCCGGACGCCGTGCAAACGGAAATCCGCATCGGCAATCTGGCGCCAGCGCGGAACAGCCCCGACTACGACGCGCTGAGCATCGCCAACCAGGTGCTGGGCGGCCCCGCGGCCAACCGCCTGTTTCGTGCGCTGCGGACTCGCCAGGGACTGACCTATGGCGCCTCGAGCGACCTGGTGTGCTACCGCCGGTTCGGCGATTGGGAAGCCAAGACGTTCACCCGCACTGCGGAGACCGTCAAGAGCCTCGACATCTCCCTCGACCTGATAAAACAGATGCGCGAACATCGCATCAGCGAGCTGGAACTTGAAACCGCCCAGGGATACCTGATCGGGCATATGGCGTTGGACTTCGAAACCTCCGAGGACCTCGCCGCCCGCTTTCTGGAACTGCTGATTGACGACCTCCCTCTGGATACCTGGAATCATTTTCCCGACCACATTCGAGCGCTGACGGCGGATGAAGTTTGGGACGTGACGCGTCGTTATCTCGATCCCGACCACAACGTGATCGTTCTGGTCGGCAATGTGGCCGGGCTCCAGAAAGATTTGAGGAAACTGGGGCAGGTGGAAATCATTCCACTTTCAGATGTAGACTTCGCCTCGCCCAATCTCGCGCGACCGTCGAGCGAGGCAGGGAAGCCGTGACTACGGGAAGTTTGCGGGAAGGGAAATCTCGACGCCCGGCAATCGAGGAGAGGAGAGGCGTGCCTTCCGGCAGCATCGAGCGGCGAAGTCGTGATTCCGGAAACCCGTTGAGGTTTGAGATTTCCGAGATGAAAAAAGCCGTTCTCCTGGTGGTGGCGCTGACGGCCCTGGCCGCGCTGGCGGAGGCCCTGATCCTCGTGCAGGTGCGCCTGGGCTTCGGGGGAATGCTCAGCCACGTTCCGCTGAACCCCTGGCACCTCGCCGCCCTGCTCGAAAACTTCGCGCTGGTACTGGGAATCTTCGTTGGGTTCTCGCATCCCGGAGTGGTTCGGAAGTTGCGCCAATGGGCGGTGCAGTCCGCAACGCTCGCGCTGGGCATGCCTTTCGTTCTGGTATTGCTGTATCTGCTCTATGCTCTGCCCACCGGCACCTTCTCAGCCCTCGAGGCGGCGAAATTGGTCGGTTACATTGCCGTCCCCAGCCTTCTGCTGTTTCCCGACCGCTTGCGCAAAGCGGATCACGCGGGCTGGCGCGACTTCGCCGCCATGCTGGCGCTGGCATTTCCCGTGCCCGCACACTGGCTGAGCAACGTCTGGGTGCTGCCTCCCGGGCTGAACGTCTTCCACATTCTCTTTGGCATCCACGATCTTTACATTTTTCAGCCGCTATTCTGCGTGTGCGCGGGCGCATATGCCTTCATCGTGATCCGCAATTTGGATGGGGTCGGCTATCGCCTGGTGTGGCGGAAGGGCGACGCCGTGGAAGGCGCCACCAACTTTGCAGCCTTTTCGCTGCTGGGAATTCCGCTGGGACTGGCCCTGAATTTCATCCACCCTCATTTCACCAACGAATCCCTCTGGAACGTGCCGCTCCAGTTCATCGGCATCTACGTGACCATCGCCATCCCCGAGGAATTGCTCTTCCGGGGCATCCTGCAGAATTTCCTGGTGCGAAGCATCCAGCGCGGGCCGCGCGGATGGTACGGCCTGCTCATCGCCTCGGTCGTCTTCGGGCTGTCACACCTTCATCACGCCCCCGTGCCCAATTGGCGGTACGCGATCCTGGCCACGTTGGCCGGTATTTTTTACGGGAATACCTATCGCGTTCGCCAGCGCCTCTGCGCCTCCGCGCTCACCCACGCGCTCGTCGATACCGTCTGGCGGTTCTGGTTCTGAGGGACATCCCTCTCGATGCCATTCTGCGCCTCCCCCAGCATGTCATTCTGAGCGAAGCGAAGAATCCCGGCATTTCCAATACTGAGAAACTACGGTGATCCTTCGCTACGCTCAGGATGACAGCGAAGCGCTCAGAATGACGACCGGTCACCGTTGCGGGAACAGGAACGCCTCGAGCATATCCGCGCGCGCCTTCTCATCCATGACCATCACCTTGAGCAGGTCTTTCACGGAAAT
Organism: Terriglobia bacterium; assembly: GCA_020072925.1. Lineage (GTDB taxonomy): Bacteria > Acidobacteriota > Terriglobia > UBA7540 > UBA7540 > JAIQGA01. The sequence continues at coordinate 16,546 of JAIQGA010000176.1, forward strand.
CATTCCGCGGTAGTCCCCATTCGGATCGATGACCGGCAGATGGAAAACCCCGAGCTTTTCCATCACGCGCAGGCACTCGTCGAGCGGCACCTCCGGCGAGACGGTGGTGGGATTGGCGGTCATGATCTCCGAGACGCGCATCCAGGCGGGGCATTTGTTTTCCGCCGCAACCTTGTCCGAGATATCGCTCTGCGAGACGACTCCGATCAGCTTCCCGTTTTCGTCGCAAACGCCTACCGAGCGCACCTCCTTGTCGCGCAAAAAGCGGGCCGCCTCGTGGACCGTCGTGGATTCGGCAATCGAGTAGATTTCCTGCCGGGAAAGAATCAAATCCTTCACCTTCATAACGCCTCCCAAAAAGCGTGTTTGTGCCTGGGTGCCTGCCGGAATCTCCTGCTTTGAGCCCTGTGCTGCTCTGAGTGTACACCCCCGCGCAAGGTTTTGAAATACCGTCGATGCCTTGCCAACGATGCCGCGGAAAACCAAGGGCCGACCGGCAGGGAACTCGTCTGTCGGGAAAACGACCGCAGGGGCGGTTCGCGAACCGCGCGTACGACATGATCAGGAGGGTGCACCCGCCCCTCCAAAGCCATAACCGCCGAGATTCGGGCGGCGAGTTTGGAAAGGAGGGAATCAGCAAATAGGTCAGGATGGGCTGGACGCCGCGCCACAATCTCTGTAGAATGCACGCCCAGTCAGCCGGGCCAGGCACCCCATCCTCACGGTGCTGGATTGACCGCGCCGACATCCAAAAGGAGCTGTCAAGAAATGGGACCGGCGTTCTGTAGCGGCGCTCTATGAGCGCCGACCTACTGGAAAACCTGAGACCGGCGGTCATAGACCGCCGCTACAAGGAGCGAAGAATGAAGCGGCAGATCATTTCGGTTGTGGCATGCCTGGCAGTGTTGTGCTTGTGCAACGTAGCGCTGGCTAAAGAGAAGAAGGCGAAGGCGGGACCCATAACGGGGACCTGGGAGTGCACCTCGCACGGCAGTTCGCAGGGCGACATGCCCTTCACGCTTTACCTGGAGCAAAGCAAAGATGTCGTCACCGGGTCGGTTTCCTCGCCCATCGGCGGAACGCAAATCAGCTCCGGGTCTTTCAAGAAGAACCTTCTGGAAATCGAAATCGATACGCCCGAGACCAATTACAAGATCTCGGGGAAGCTGAAGAAAGGCCAGCTCACGGGCGAGTGGTCCAGCGATAACGAGAAGGGCATGTGGGAAGGCAAGAAGCAGGCCGAAAAGACCCAGTAGGGCAATCGCCTGCCGCGTTATTCGGCTCCCTGGCCGGCGCGGAGGCCCTCCGCCTCCGGGCTGTTCGCCTGGAGTACTTCACGGTGGGCTGGAATTGCCTTGAGGCCGTCGTGGCGCTGGTGGCCGGGTGGCTGGCTGCCAGCATCGCGTTGGAAGGATTCGGCCTGGATAGTGTCATCGAGACGATCTCAGGCTTGGCGGTCCTCTGGCGCTTCCGCCGCCCACATGCTGAGGACGAGCGCGCCGAGCGCCGGGCCGTGCAAGTTGTCGGGCTGACGTTCCTCGCCTTGGCGGCCTACGTTGCCTACGAGGCGGGCACGGACCTCTGGTTCCGCCGGCCGCCGAGGTTCAGCCTGCCAGGGTTCGTCCTGGCGGTTCTCTCGCTCCTGGTGATGCCTGCCTTGGCCCTGGCCAAGCGGCGCACCGCGCGGCAACTCGGAAGCCGCGCCTTGGAAGCCGACAGCCTTGAGACCTTCCTGTGCGCGTATCTCTCCGGAGCATTGCTTCTGGGCCTGGCGCTGAATGGCATACTAGGCTGGTGGTGGGCCGACCCCACCGCCGCCCTCCTCATGACCGGCTTTATCGTCCGGGAGGGAATTGAGGCGCTCTCAGAGCCCCGCAGTACGCCAAGCGATTCTGAACAATGAGGTTCCAACAGAGCGGCTCTTGGCGTGGAAACCTTGAGTTAACATAATATCCCTTATCAGACGTAATGAATGAGGCCAATCCACCATTGCATAGCCCCAGTAGGACCGATGCCCTTCCGAGGTCGGCGCCTTAGACTCTGGCGTTAGAGCTGAAAGTTCCGTTGGGTCATGTCATCCTAAGTGCAGCGAAGAATCCCCGCAGTTGTGGAGTCAAGCAACTACCGGGATCCTTCGGCGCCTGCGGCGCCTCAGGATGACAGTTCCGGGATTCTTGCATTGTTTGGTGAGGCGGGGTTAACGATTCGCGTTAGTGGGTTTGTTCGGTGGCGCCGCGGTGCAGCAATGAGCGCAATACCGACCGATCGACCACCAATTGAACGGCGTGCTGCAAAGAGTGCAGGCGCGGCCGTGCGGTGAGCAGATGAATGGTGCGGTGCAAGGCGGGCAAGAGTGGCCGGTCAGCGATGAAACGGCGTGCATGGCGTGCAGCTTGCCGGGTGGCGAGGGTCAAGCTACGGATGCCCATGTCGAGCAACATGAATATCAGCCAGGCGGCAAATAGGAATGCCGAAATGACTACGGCGGCGGCAACATATGTCAAGTACGACGCGACGGTGTACATCTGCAATTCTCCGCCAACTCGGGTGAGCGCGACGCTGCTTGCGGCCAGAAAGCGCGCGCCGTACACTTGCACTATTTGGATGCGGCAGCGGCCGGTGATGTCACCTCTGCGGGTCAATGATCAGGTCTGAAGTAAGACTTGAGCTTTTGCTCGCAATTCCCTGGCGACCCGCAGAGTACAGCGGCTTGTGCCAATTTATGACGCCTTTCACTTTTGTCTGTGCTGCCGGCTAATTCAAGCCGCCGCTCGCCCCTACACAGCGACGGCGGCGATGCGATGGACAAGGTCCTTTTGTTCGGCGATGCTTTCGGCGCCGATCGTGAAGGCGTCGAGAATGCCCAGCGAGAGCGCATACTTGAGCGCCTCGTCCTGGCGGTTGCGCATGTCACCCTGGCCCAAGATCTTCATGCCGAGAATCACCTTGCCGCTCTGCTTGCCCTCCCGCAGTGTGGCAAGGACTGTCTCGGGATCGGCGTCCATGTGCGAGCCGATGGGATTGATGCGCGAAAGCATGACCTGCACCCAGGAGGACTTGGCCGCCTGGCGCAGCGCCTCGATGGTGTGGCAGGAGCAGCCGTGAGCGCGCACAATTCCCTTCTGCTGCGCCTCGGAAATCACATCCATGGTCGCCTGGTAGCGCGTGGTCCAGTCCGCCTCCTGGAGGCAATGCATCATCAGGATATCGATGTAATCGGCGTTGAGTTCTTTGCGGAAGCGATCGATGTCGGCGCGCATCTTCTCGGGGTCGCGCGCCCAGGATTTCGTCATGACGGTGACCTTATCGCGCGGGACGCGCTTGAGCGCCGCCGCCACGTGCGGATGCGTGCCGTAGGAGTCGGCGGTGTCAAAAAAGCGCAACCCCTGGTCATAGCCATGCACCAGCAGGTCCGCCAACCCTTGAACGCCCAGCGCCGACTGGTTCGAGTGGTGGCCCGAGCCCACAGTCCCCGTGCCGCAGGCCAAGCGAGAGGTTTTGATGCCCGTCTTCCCGAGCGTTACCATGTCGCTGGCGGAGAACTTCCCTGCCGCCGGCGCGGCCAGCGCCCGCGCGAGGGGTTTCGTTCCGAGCCACAGCGCTCCCGCTCCGAGCGCAGTCGTCTTGATGAAATCGCGACGTTTCATGACACAACTCCTTTCGATTATGGCGAGTGTTGCTCAACTTTTCGAACGTCAAAGCCCGGGACCCAGGTATTCCTCAGGATTAAGCTACCACGGCACAACTCATCCCGCAACTGGTTTTCGGGGTGTCTTGCTGGGGCGAGCGGGTCACATGAGGGGGAATATCCTCCCTTGGGGGGAATTCACCATGCACAAAAAGGGCTTGCTAGGGCTCGGGCAAAACGTCATAATGCGACGCAGTGGGGGGATAGGCAGTTTTCAGAAGGGTTAGTCACCAAGAAAACATATCCCCAGAATGCGGAGGACAACATGCCGGAAAAGAAGAGCGGCGCCAAGGCGAAGTCCAAGACGTCGACGAAGAAGAGTTTGAAAGGCGGCAAGAAGCTCGAGGGCACGAGGCTGATGTGGACGATAATGAAGGGGTAGCGTGATTCGCGTACCACCGCGGGATTTGCGGAGCACTGCCTGTTTGCAGTAGTCACGACCCACCTCGGACCAATGAGCCGCGACGCGCGACACAAGGCATTTGACAGGCCTGAGGAGCTAACGAATAGTGGCTTTCCACGGGAGTTTGTGCATAATTCCCTGCCCTACCAAAAACCTGCAATTGAGCCTACAATGTGAACCAAGAAAGTCCGCGAGTCGGCGGCACGAGAACCCGATGCGTCACAGCACTGAGTTGGGATCAAGCAGGGTGAAGACGCTGCTGGTGATGCTGGTTTTGGTGTCGGCCTGTTTCGTCGCTTTCAGGGTTGTCCCCCCTTACTTCGCCGATTCCCAGTTGAAAGATAAGATGTACGAAGAGGCGAAGTACGCCCAGGCTAACCGGCTAACGCCCGAGCAGGTGCGCGACATCATTTACAAAGAGGCCCAGCAAGACGGCATCCCGCTGCGTCGCGAGGACATCGTGGTTGAAATGGATTCGACCGGCACACGAGTGAGCGCACAATATGACGTGACCGTCGACCTGCGAGTGTACCAGCTTACCTTACACTTCCATCCCAGCTCGTCCCTGTAACAATTTTGAGCCCGGGGCTTTTCAATTCCATTCGCAAAGCGCTCCATGGATGCTCGCCTGCGTCAGCGGTGGGAGGATTCTCGCCGGTGGAATCTGCCCCGGCGCAGAGGTCTTGCGCGGTCGGCCGCATTTGGGGAAAATAGAATTTGTAGGCAGGGCTTGATTCGTGAAGTGCTGCAAAGAGCAGTAACAAGGTGCCGCCGCCGGTCTCGCGCGGGCGAATTACCTTGGGAGACAGCCTATGGCGACTGCGACTGTACCCGTGCAGGCTCCCGCCCGCACGGGTTGGATCATCTCCGGAAGCACCGACGTCCTCTGGTTCACTGTCGGCGGCGCCGCAGCGGCCTACATTTTCTGGGCGCTGTGGCGGTTTGCGCATGTCCCGCTGATCCTCCTCGTCGCCATCTGGGCCATAGCTTTTGACGAGACGCACGGTTACGCCACCATCTCCCGCACTTATCTTGACGCGGAAGAGCGCCGTCGCCGCGGGCGCTGGCTCTGGGGCAGCCTGGCCTTTTTCTTCGCCATCGGGCCGATTCTCATTTTGCTGCGCCTGGGCGACTGGCTCGAGCTGGCCACCGAACTGTGGGGCTACTACCACATCTTCAAGCAACACTATGGTTTCATGATGATGTACAAGAAGAAGAACCGGGACTTCGCGCCCCAGGACATGAAGCTGGATAAGCTCTTCTTTACGGCCGCATTTTATTACCCGTTCCTCACTTATCCCTTGCACGACAAGGAGGCGGCAGCCTTGCTTCCCTTCCCCATCCCGGCGCGCGCGGGAGTCTTTTTCGAAAATACACTCCTGCTTGCGTTGATCATCATCGCGCTCGCCTACCTAACGCGGCAATGGAGCAAGTGGCGTCAGGGGCTGCCGCTCAACTGGCCGAAGCAACTGCTCTTCGTCGCGGCCATTCCCGTCAACTTTCTGCTTTTCCGCAGCGCCATGCCGCTCCTGGGCGTTTACGCAGCGGCGACGATCTTTCACAACGTCCAGTACCACCGGCTGGTGTGGTTCTATAATCAGAACAAATACGCTCAGCCTGCTGAGAAGGCGCGCCGGTTCGGCCTGGCGACACTTTTGAACGCGCGCTGGTTGACGTATGTGGCCTGCGCGGCGGCCTATGCAATTATTTTTGATGTAATTCCCCGCTTCGTCCTGAAAGGCGACGTCGGGATGATGGACGTGGGCACGCGCAATCAACTCATTTTCTCGTTCTTCGCCGCGCCGGGCCTGCTCCACTACTGGATTGACGGCCACATCTGGAAGGTGCGCTCGGATGCGGACTTACCTGCAACTCTAGCTGCCACAAGGTCTCTGAGCGCCTGACTGTGGCAACGAAAGGCTTGTCGCCGGCATCGGAGGAGTGAAGGGGCGTGGGCTGGAGACGACGGCCCTTCGGCAAGCCTCCTGAACGCCATTCACAGAAACCTTCGGGACGTAGGGTTCGTTTATGGAAGTACTCCTGAATGCCTTTTGGATGCTCATTGCGGCAGCGGCTTTAGCCGTCTGGGGTATACAAGAAAAGCGGCCACAAACGTCCCGCCAACGCTGCGGCGCGCTACCCGCCCAACTCCTGGCGCTGGGATGTGCATTGCTCCTTCTCTTTCCTGTCATCTCACTCACTGATGACCTCCACTCCCAGCAAGCCGTCATGGAGGATTCTTCCCGCCCCATCATGAAAGCGCGGCAGGCTGGTCAGGCGCTTTTGAGTGCCAGGAATTCACCCATGCCGGCGCGTCTCCTAGTCGCTCGAGGCTTTTCGGGGCTCGTGGCCGTCGTGATGGGCCGAACGTGTACCCCGGAGGCCCGGCTTCTCTGTTTGTGCCTGGCCCGCCCCTCGCAAGGTCGCTCCCCGCCCGAACTCGCCAACTAGGCCTTTTTTCCTTTTTCAAGATCGATTTTCGCAATATCCCTGCCCGCAAGTTCCTGGCAGCCGCGGACGCACGGGCCTCACGGAGAATCGGCTCGCTAACCCTTTCAGCATTCAGAGTGTACACAAGGAAGTGAGATATGACGAAGGATAACAATACGGTTCACTTCAGAACCTGTTCGGTTTTTCTGTTCACGGCCCTCACGGCTCTGCTCTCGACCGGTTGCGGGCGCGGATCGAGGGTGAGTGCGCAGGCCACAGACACATCGCAGGTAAAGGTTGTAGAAATTCGCGGCGACAGCCAAGTCGAGATCGAGCGTCCTGAGCAATTCCCGCTCGTCACCGTCGAGCAGCGCCATGCGGTTTCGGAACTGCGTGTGACCGGAGTCGTCGCGCCGGACGTGGCTCGCTCCGTGCCGGTACTGTCGCTGGCCGGGGGACGGGCGACCGCGGTTTACTCAAAGCTCGGCGACGATGTGAAAAAAGGGCAGGTCTTGATGCTGATCAACAGTCCGGACGTCGCGCAGACCTTCTCCGATTACCAGAAGGCACAGGCTGATGAGGTGCTGGCGCAGAAGGAACTCACACGTTCCCAAGAACTCTACGCCAAGGGCGCAATCGCACAACGTGACCTGGATGCCGCCCAGGACGCGGCGAGGAAGACCCAGTTGGACGTGATCGCAGCGGCCGATCGAGCCCGGGCCTTGGGAGGAAACCTGAGCGACCCCTCGCCCATCGTCGCCGTCGGCGCGCCCATTTCCGGCACCATCGTCGAGCAAAACGTTACCAGCGGGACCGGCGTGCGGTCGCTCGACAATTCTCCCAATCTGTTCACCGTCGCCGACCTCTCGCGCGTCTGGGTTCTCTGTGACGTTTATGAGAACGATTTGCCGCGGGTGCGCCTTGGCGACCTTGCTGAGGTACGGCTGGACGCTTACCCGGGCAAAGTCTTTCGAGCCCGCGTGGGCAACATTAGCCGCGTCCTCGACCCGGCCACACGCACGGCCAAAGTCCGCCTGGAGCTGAGTAATCCGGGTGGCCTGATGCGCGTGGGGATGTTCGTCACGGCCACCTTCCGTGCGCAGGAAGTAGATTCAGTCCCCGCCGTGCCCGCCACGGCCGTGCTCCGGCTTCACGACCAGGATTGGGTATTTGTTCCGGAGGGCGGGAACGTGTTTCGTCGTATCGCCGTGCAGACCGGCCCGGTTCTGAAGGATCACTGGCAGGAAGTCTTGAGCGGCCTCGCACCCGGCCAGCAGGTGGTCGCCAATGCGCTGCAGTTTGCAAGCGCCGCGGCCATGGAATGAGGCCATTGAGTGATTGGGTGATATTGTGATTTAGCGATTTATCCCCGTGATGAGACGCGCAGGGGTTTGTCATCCTGAGGCGCCGCACGCGCCGAAGGATCCCGGCATTGCAGTGAATCGTTCGATGAGGATTCGGCGCGAAAACACATGATCCGTTACCTTGTTGACTTCGCCCTGCGCGAGAAGTTTCTCGTGCTGAGCCTCGGCGTGCTCCTGCTGATCTGGGGCATCATTTCGTTCCACAGGCTTCCGGTTGAAGCCTACCCGGATGTGGGCGACAAATACGTCTGGGTCATTACCCAGTGGCCAGGCCGAGCCGCCGAAGAGGTTGAACAGCAAGTCACCATCCCCATCGAGACCCAGATGAACGGCGTGGCGCACCGCACGCACTTCCGGTCCCTCTCTCTCGCCGGTCTTTCTTTTGTGACCATCCTCTTCGACGATGATTCCGTCAATCTGGTCAATCGCCAGCAGGTTCTCGAGAAGCTTTCCCTCGTGAACCTACCGGCCAACCTGAGCCCGCAAATCGGGCCGGACTTCAGTCCGGCAGGGCAAATTTACTTTTATACGCTTCAGAGCGTTAATCCACAATATGACGTTATGGAGCTAAAGGCCTTGCAGGATTGGGTGGTTTTCAAGAATCTGATGTCCGTCCCGGACATCGCTCAAGTTTCGATTTTTGGCGGTGCGACCCGCGAATACCAGGTCCGGGTGGATCCGAACAAGCTGGTCTCCTACGACCTGAGCATCGGTCAGGTTGAACAGGCAATCGCGGCCAATAACGTCAATGCTGGCGGCAGTTTCATCGAGAAGGGCCAGCAGGCATTTAACGTCCGTGTCGTGGGCCTGATGCAGGACGTTGAGGATGTTGGATCAACAGTCCTCACCGCAAAGAACGGTACACCGGTGCGGGTGCGCGACGTGGCCGAGGTGACCCAGGGTCCGAAAATCCGTCTCGGTAAGCTGGGCAAAGCGATTCATCGTGAAGACGGAAGCGTGATCGACGATGATGATGTGATCGAAGGGATCGTGCAGATGCGCAAAGATGCCGACCCACACACCACCCTCGAGGCGCTCCATGCGAAGGTAAAGTATCTGAACGAGCGCGTCCTTCCGCCGGGCGTCAAGATCGTGCCCCACCTCGACCGCAGT
>JAIQGA010000177.1 GCA_020072925.1 Terriglobia bacterium
GGGCAGCCGGGGCAGCATCATCGTGATTTCGGCGCCCTCCGGCGCGGGCAAATCAACGCTGGTGAGGCGGCTGCTGGCTTCGACGCCTCGCCTGGGTTTTTCCGTCTCGTACACGACGCGGCTGCCCCGCGCGGGGGAAAAGAACGGGCGGGAATATTTCTTTGTTTCCCGTTCCCGCTTCGAGCGCATGGTGGCGCGCAAGGAGTTTGTCGAGTGGGCGGAAGTGTTCGGCCATTTCTATGGCACGGCCCGGAAGCAACTGCGCGCCGCGCAACGGGCCGGAGGGGATATCCTTCTCGACATCGATGTGCAAGGGCACCAGCAGGTTCGGCGGCAGTTGCGCGAAGCCGTCAGCGTGTTCGTGCTGCCGCCGTCGTACCGGGAACTGGCGCGCCGGCTGCGCCATCGCCACTCGGACGCGCCGGAGGTCATCGCCCGCCGGCTGAAGACGGCGCGGCGAGAAATCAGACGCTGGCCCGAGTACGACTACCTGGTGGTGAATGATCGATTGCCCGAAGCCCTTCAGGCGCTGCGGGCTGTAGTCATGGTGGCGCGACTTCGCCGCTCGAATCAGGCGAAGCGCGCGCGGGCAATTTGCACGACTTTTGGAGGTTAGACCGAATGGAATTACCGACCAACTTGGACAGTAAGTTTCGCTTTATCCTCGTGGCCGCCAAGCGCGCCCGACAGTTACAGGCGGGCGCAAAGCCGTTGATTCAATCCGCCTCAAAGCGGCCGACGAGAGTTGCACAGCAGGAAGTCGGGGCGGGACTCGTGCCCGTTGAGGTTATGAGCGCGAATTCGAATCACAACGACAAGAACAAGAAGGCGAAGTCGGGGAAGTGAACGAAAAGGATTTAGGATTTAGGGTCTAGGATTTAGGAGCTAGAACTCGGGCTGTATGAGGGAATTTCAAAATGTCGCCGGCCGGGGGGCCAAATCCAGCGGACCAGCGCCCCGGATCCTGAATCCTAAGTCCTAGACCCTGAATCCTCGATCCTGGTTTCAGCCCATGCGCGTTGCACTGGGAGTCACGGGCGGCATTGCCGCATACAAGGCCGCGGAACTCCTGCGCCTGCTTCAGGACCGCGGCGTCGATGTGCAGGTCATCATGACTCGCAGCGCGCGGGAGTTCGTAACGCCGCTGACCTTCGCCGCCCTATCCGGCCACAAGGTCATCACGGAAATGTTCGGCGACGCCCAGGGCGAGCCGAACGTGGAGAGCGCCATCGAACACATTGCGGTGGCGCAGTCGATTGAAGCGCTGGTGATCGCCCCCGCGACGGCCAACGTCCTCGCCAAGATGGCGCAGGGCATCGCCGACGACTTCCTCACGACGCTCTGCCTGGCGACGCGCGCGCCCGTCATCGTAGCGCCCGCTATGAATGTCAATATGTGGGAACACGCTGCCACGCAGCAAAACGTCGAGACATTGCGGGAACGCGGCGTCAAGGTCCTTGAACCGGGGGAAGGTTACCTGGCTTGCGGCATGACGGGCGCGGGCCGCCTGGCCTCGATCGCGGCGATCGCGCAGGCGGTGTTCGAGACGCTGGGCTTGCGCGAGGATTTGCAGGGTGAGACCGTCCTGGTGACTGCGGGGCCCACCGAAGAAGCGCTGGACGCGGTCCGTGTTTTGAGTAATCGGTCGTCGGGAAGAATGGGTTACGCCCTGGCGGAGGCCAGCCGGCGGCGTGGCGCTCGGGTTATTCTGGTGAGTGGGCCGACGCGCCTCGATCCCCCTGCGGCTCAGGTGCTCGAGCGCGTCCGCACCACTGAAGAACTCGCGCAAGCAGTTCTCCGCCACCTCGACGAAGCCAGCCTCATCTTGATGGTGGCAGCGGTCGCGGACTTCCGTCCTGCGCAGGTCCAGCCTCGGAAAATCAAAAGGCAGGACGCCACGCCGGTTTTGAAGCTGACCCCCACGCAGGACATCCTGGGCGAGATCGTGCGCCGTCGGCGGTCGGAGCAAATCGTCGTGGGTTTTGCCGCCGAAACGGACAACGTGATGGAAAATGCCGCGGCAAAGTTGCGCAAGAAGCGCCTGGACCTCATCGTGGCCAACGACGTGACTCAGGAGGGCGCCGGTTTCGAGGCGGATACGAATATCGTGACGCTGTTGTTTCCGGATGGGCGCGCCTTACCGCTCGAGAAGATGAGCAAGCTCGATGTGGCCAACCGCGTCCTGGACGAAGTTGTCAAGATTCGCCAGGCGGCGCGTCGCGATGATGCCCAGAATGACGCCAGAGCCAGGACCGCTGGTTAATCCCAGCGGCTCCGGGATTGGGAACTCGCTTTGTGCAATTGCAGCTTTGTACCTGTTCCCTGTAACCTAAAACCTGCTCTTCCATGGACAATCGCCTCAAACAAGAACTGACCGCGTGGCTGGAGTTCTACCGCGAGCTTGGCATCGAGGATTTCTATCGCCGAAAGCCGGGTAGCGGCGGGATTCACTCCGCAACGGCCCCAATGACTTCGACCGCGGCCGCGCCGCGACCGGCGGCTAGCGAAGCTGCCAAGCCTGCTCCGTCGGCCCCCACACCAGCCCCGACAATCATGGCCGCGGCGGTAACAAACGTTCCGGTCACCCTCGTTCCGCCCACTTCTGCGCAGGCGTTGAATCTTTTCGAAGCTCCTCCTCCGCCCCGCCGCGCCACCGAAACCCTGGAAGAGATCCGCACGGATCTGGGAGATTGCCAGCGGTGCAAGCTCGCCAAGACCCGCAAGCACATCGTTTTTGGTGAAGGCAATCCCCACGCCGCCGTGGTTTTCATCGGCGAAGGGCCGGGCGCAGACGAAGACGAACAGGGAAGGCCATTTGTAGGGCGCGCGGGGCAGCTTCTGAATCGCATGTTGCAGGCGGTGGGCTTGAAGCGCGAAGAGGTTTATATCTGCAACGTTGTCAAGTGTCGCCCGCCCGGTAACCGCCCACCGGAAAAGGATGAGGTGGAAGCGTGCTCGCCGTTCCTATTCCGTCAGGTTGCCGCCATCAAACCGCGCCTGATTTGCTGCCTCGGCGCCCCGGCCATGCGCACCGTGCTGGGAGTGAAGGAAGGCATCACGCGGGTGCGCGGCCGTTTCTTCGATTACGGGGACGCCAAGGCGATCGTGGCTTTTCATCCCGCTTACGTCCTCCGCAATCCTCGCGAGGAGAAGATTCTGCGCGAAGATTTCGAGAAGATCCGGGATTTTCTCAAGACTTCAGGGTGATTGGCCTCCTGGAATTTCCCCGGGACCTTCAGTCGTCATTGGGCGCCCGTTTCGAAAACAGGCTTGCGGTTCAGCGGTCTCCCGCCTAAAGTGGAAAGCGGCGATGCGCGCTGGCTTCAGGGATTATCCGCACAGGAATTGAAATATGGGCTTGAAAGAACAGCTACTGGACCCCTCTAACCCGATCGTGTTTTTCGAGCAGGTCCCGCCCCCTGCGGACCGGCCGGAATCCCTGCAATCGACCCTGGAGGAACTGGGAAAGGTTCGAGGCCTCGTGGACGCCATCAATATCCCTGAGATCCACGATGAAGAACGTAAGGGAGACCGGACTTACAAGTTCGTTCCGCGGGTCGAGCCGCGCATTCTCGGCGCGAGGATTGCCCGCGAGCTGAATACCGAAGTGGTGATTAACCGCGTGGTGGTGCATTCGCCTGACCAGCTTGACTGGCTTCGCCAGAGCTACGCGGAATACGGCGTGCGGCATGTGGTCTTGGTCGGCGGTGAGTCGTCCCAGGTTTCTTATCCAGGGCCCAATGTCACGGAGACCGCACTTCAGGCGCAGGCTGCCGGCATGGCAGTTTGCCTGGGAGGCATCACCATTCCCAGCCGGGATCACGAGGCCGACCGCATCCGCGCCAAGAACGCAGCGGGGTTGCAGTTCTTTACGAGTCAGATCCTCTTTGATTCCAACGATGTGGTCTGGCTGGTTCAGCGGCTGAATGGTGTGGCCGCGAGGGTCTTCCTCAGCTTCTGTCCGGTGAGCCATCCCGGGGACCTGAAGTTCCTGCGCTGGCTAGGCGCGGATATTCCCAACGATCTCGACCGGTTTCTCCTGGAAGGGAACAACGGCTCCGGGGTTTCCGCCGAAACATGTTTCGAGCGCTCCCTGAACCTGGCCCAACGCATTCTGATGGACGTCTTCGATAACCTTCCTCCGGACCCCCCGGCGCTGGGACTGAATATCGAGCATATCAACCAGCGCAATTATCGCGGGGCGATCAAGATGCTCGATCAGTTGGGAAATCTCTATTCGAACCTTGTCGCTGCGCGCGCGCGCGCCAGTTTGGCCTAGTCTTTGCGTATCTTTTTTCCCTTTTGGATTCTCGCGCACTTCCCGCTGGTCACTCTTCTTCCCAAAGCATAGAATGCCGCCGTGGCTCGCAAGAAAGCACCTCAAGGCGCCCTGGCGGAAGTGGCGGTGATGGCGACGATACGCCATCCCTTGACGTATCGCTTTCCCGAGGCGGGGCTGATTCGTCCCGGCCAGCGCGTGATCGTGCCCCTGGCCGCGCGGCGAGCGACGGGCATTGTGCTTCATGGCGTGGCGCGCGCGGCGCCGGGATTCGAAATCCGCGACATCCTGCGGGTGCTCGACCCCGAACCCGTCCTCACGCCTGAGCTTTTGAAGTTGGGCCTCTGGATCGCGGACTACTATCTTGCGCCCGTGGGCGAGGTCTTCCGCGCCATGCTGCCACTGCGGCCGGAGACTCGCCGTGCCAAAGTCCTGCAACTGACCGAGTCGGGCAAGCAACAGCTCCAGGATTTTAGCGACAGCATGTTTGCAGAAGTGCGCGAAGGCGCCGAGGCGGAAGTCTTGAGATACCTGGCGGCACATGCCGGCGCTTCCCTGGAGAATGTCCGCGCAAAATTCCCCGCGGCCCTCGCTCGCGCGCTCGAAGAGAGGTGGGTGACGTTGGATACTGTGGAGCGCGCGCGGGGTCGCCGGCCGATCTTTGCGGTGCATTTGGTGGGTCCAATTCCGGAACGCTCTCCCGCGCTTTCGCCCGTGGCGCGCAGGATCGTCGAAGCGCTCGAACGCCAGGGCCCCGTGGACGATCACCGCGAACTTCTTGGGGCCACGCGTGCCAGTCTCGCGGCCTTGAAGAAACTCGGCGACGCAGGATTCATCAAGCTGCACGAAGCCGCTCGCACGCCGGGCCAGCCGTTGGCGGAGGATACCACGTTTCCGGAATTGACCGCGGGGCAAGCAGCGGTTCTGGAGCGACTCACGCAGCAACTTGCCGACGCGAAGTTTCAGGTGACGTTGCTGCATGGCGTTACGGCCAGCGGTAAGACCGAGATTTACCTCCGCTTGATGGCCACGTGCCTGGAGCGGGGCCGTTCAGCATTGATGCTGGTGCCGGAGATCGCGCTCACGCCCGCCATGCAGGCGCAGTTTTTCGCGCGTTTCGGAAAGCAGGTGGCGGTACTCCACAGCGGCCTGACGGAGGCCGAGCGCCACGAAGCGTGGTGGCGCGCCCGTCGGGGTGAGTCGCGGATCGTGCTGGGCACGCGCTCGGCGGTTTTTGCGCCGCTCGCTAACCTGGGCTTGGTGATTGTGGATGAGGAGCACGACGCGAGCTACAAGCAGGAGGAGACGCCCCGCTACCACGGCCGCGACGTGGCAGTGGTGCGGGCGCAGTTTGCGAATGCGTTGGCCGTGCTCGGCTCCGCCACGCCTTCGCTCGAATCGTACTGGAACGCGCGGCAGGGAAAATACCAGCTTGCCCAACTGGAGGAGCGCGTCGGCGGGCGTCGCCTGGCAGCCGTGGAAATCGTGGATATGCGCGAGGAGTTTCGCGAGACTCACACGAAGGTGCCGATTTCACGCCGCTTGAAGGAGGAAATCGAAGCCCAGTTGCGCACCGGCGCGCAGACCATGATCCTGCTCAACCGCCGCGGTTATTCCTGGTACTTGCTTTGCCGGAGCTGCGGCGAATCGCAACGTTGCGTGAACTGTTCCATTTCGTTGACCTATCATCGGCGCGAACAGCGCTTGATCTGCCACTATTGCGGATATTCCGCGCAGGTTCCTACGCGCTGCCCTGCATGTGGCAGCGAGTACCTGCACTATGTTGGTGAAGGAACCGAGAAGATCGAGGACAAATTCGGGGAGCTTTTCCCCGGCGCGCGCGTGGCTCGACTCGATCGCGACGTGGCGCGCCGGGCCGGCCAGTTTCAACATGTGCTGGAGGAGTTTCGCGCGGGGAAAATCCACATTCTGGTGGGCACCCAACTGATCGCCAAAGGGCACGATTTTCCTGGAGTCACGCTGGTTGGAGTGGTTTCGGCAGATATCGGCCTGGCCTTGCCGGATTTTCGTTCCGCTGAGCGCACCTTCCAATTGCTCACCCAAGCCGCGGGCCGCGCCGGTCGCGGGGAATCGCCTGGACGCGTCCTGGTGCAAACCTTCTATCCTGAACACTACGCGATTCGCCTGGCGGCGGAGCAAAACTACGCGGGGTTCTTCAGCAAGGAAATTGGTTTCCGCCGCATGATGCACTATCCGCCGATCACCGCTCTGGCCAATGTTGTTGCGCAGGACACAAAGCTTGAGCGCGCCGCTCAGGTCGCGAAACGGATTGGCGATTTCTTTACAGCCGTGGAAAAGCGATACACGGGGCTGAAGATAATAGGCCCTGCGCCCGCACCCCTCGCGCGCGTCGAGGGACGCTACCGCATTCAATTCCTGCTGAAGTCGGCCTCACGCTCCCGCCTCCACGAAGTCCTCCGCCAACTCGTCGACTATTGCGAGCAACAGGGCATCCTGCCGCGCTCGGTGATGATCGACATGGATCCGATGAGTGTGATGTGAAAAGCAGAAGGCAGGAGTCAGGAGGCAGAAGTCAGAATGCTATGCTGAATGCTGAATGCTGAATGCTGAATGCATCCACCTTCGAGGGGCCTTTGGGGAGATTGAAAGGGGTTAACGTCAGTGGCGATTGAGGGCGACGAAATACTAACTACTGACAACTGACGACTGACTACTGCCTTCTGACTTCTGTCTTCTCAGTCAATGTACCGCAAACGGGGTGGGAATGAACGTCAGGATAAGCACCAGGAACGCGACGAGCGCGAGGAGTTTGCGGCCGGGACCGAGGACTTCGTCGGAGGCTAAGAGGACAGGGTGACGCAGGCCGATAGCCAGCAGGATGACCGCCCAGACCATCCACCCCGCCCAGCAGAAAATGCCCAGCGGCACTAATGCCACAAACAAGCCGCGCGAGACCGCGCGATGCTTCTCGCCCAGGACAGCATAGAGGATGTGCCCGCCATCCAACTGGCCTGCGGGGAGCAGATTGAGTGCGGTGGCAAACAGGCCCACCCAGGCGGCGCAACCTATAGGGTGCAGAGAAATTCCGGAGGGGTCAATTCCCGGCCGAAGGAGTTTCGTAAGCAAAATGACGCTAAGCGGATTGCCCAGGGTGATGCTTTCAGGCGATGTGGGCGGCGTCCCCGCGCGCGAATGCAGGATGGCCAGCGCCAAGGCAGGGATCGCTACCACAAAGCCCACCAACGGGCCGGAGATGCCCACGTCAAAGAGCGCCCGACGCGTCACGATTGGCGACTTGATGCGGATGAACGCGCCCAGGGTCCCGATCAGCGTGGGCGCGGGAATGAAGTATGGATAAGTCGCCTGAATTCCGTAACGCCGGCAGGTGATGTAGTGGCCCAGTTCGTGCGCCAGCAAGATGCCCAGGAGCGTCACGGAAAACGGCACGCCTGCACCCAGCAGCGAGGGATGTCTCCAGAGGCTTGAAAAGAAAGCCAATGTGGAGTCCCAGTCAAAGACCGGCAAATCCCGCCGATAATTCAGGGCGATGTGCGAGCCCACAATCAGCGTGGTCAGCACCGTGAGCAGGAAGAGCAGGAGATGGAAGGGAAACGAGGTAAGCCAATCCCGCCAGCGTGGCGCGCGCCGGACTGCCGCCCCTGGGAACTCCGAGAGTACGGGCTCAACGGGACGGCCGAGATAGAATCCATCGCCCATAACGAAAGCGCGCAGAACTCTATTTTCGCCCGGTCGCGTCAGTCTGTAAATAGCTTATGGGAGGCCCTGTAGTTCTTTCCCCGGCTTGAAGCGCACGGCCTTTCCCGGCGGGATACTGACTTCCGCACCGGTTCTTGGGTTTCGGCCGATGCCCGTCTTGCGGGGCTTCACATTGAAAACGCCAAAGCCGCGCAGTTCAATGCGATCGCCCAACGTTAGGGCTTTTTTCATGGATTCGAAAACCGTTTCCACCGCAATCTCGGCCTTTGTCTTTGTGATGCCCGTGCGGTTGACCACTTCATTGATGATATCCAGCTTTATCAAGCGAACCTCCTGAAAATACAGGCTTTAATCCTAAGGACTGCCTGACGCATTGTCAACCTTTTTTTCCTGGACTATGATGGCCGTCCACTTCGTTCGGAAACTGAGTGTCTGGATACTCGTCTGCACGCTGCATCTGTTAAATTCACTTGAGGTTAATGCCGCATGCCCGTCAAAAATGACCGCTGGATTCGCAAGATGGCAATTGAGCACGAAATGATCAAACCCTTTGTGGAAAGTCAGGTGCGCGAAGGCGTGATTTCCTTCGGGCTCTCCTCCTATGGCTACGACTTACGAGTGGCCGATGAGTTCAAAATCTTTACCAATGTGAATAGCACGATCGTGGACCCCAAGCAGTTCGATGCGCGCTCCTTTGTGGAATTCGAGGGACCGGTGTGCATCGTCCCGCCGAACTCTTTCGCGCTATCGAGGTCGGTGGAATACTTCAAGATTCCCCGCAACGTGATTACGGTCTGCCTGGGGAAATCCACGTACGCGCGTTGCGGGATCATTGTGAACGTCACGCCTCTGGAGCCCGAATGGGAAGGTTTTGTCACCCTCGAAATATCCAACACCACGCCCCTCCCCGCGCGAGTCTATTCCAACGAAGGGCTTTGCCAGATTATTTTCCTGGAATCCGACGAACTCTGCGAGACTTCTTATCGGGACAAGAAGGGGAAGTACCAGGCGCAACAAGGCATTGTTCTGCCGAGGGTTTAGCTCTTGTGGAGCACGCGACGCCAGCTTGGTTAGAGGGAGATCAGGGATGAAGCGCGCCATCTTCCTGGCGTTTTGCCTGGCCCTCGTTGCTGCGGCCCGGGCGACGTCGCAGAATCCCGCGCCTGCCGCCGGTGCCCAACAAACGCCCCGGTCCGGTGCGGCCACAGCGCAGAGCCAACCGCCCCCTGCCGCGCAATACAGGCTCACGCCGGAAAAGCGCGCGCAGGCCATCGCCTATTCGCGCGCCCGCTACGTTCTCTACTTTGTCGGACTTGCGGTTTCGATCCTGATCTATTTTTTTCTCTGGCGCGCCAGGATTGCGGAGCATTTTCGCGACTGGGCACGCCGTGCTTCCCGAAGGCACTTCATTCAATCCTTGATTTTTGCTCCGCTCTTCGTTGTTGCCGCGAGCGTCCTCAGCTTTCCCGTCGATTGGTACTCGGACTTCGTACTCGAGCGCCGCTTCGGCCTCTCGACGCAGGGCTTCGCCTCCTGGTTGGGCGACTGGGGAAAGAGCGTTGCCATCGGCGTGGTTTTTGGCGTATTCCTGGTCTGGGCTTTCTACGCATTCGTGCGGCGCAGCCCGCGTCGCTGGTGGCTGTATTTCTGGCTCATTTCCATTCCCCTTACGGTTTTCGTGACCATGGTCGAGCCCTACGTGGTCGAACCCCTCTTCTTCAAATTCACGCCCCTGGAGGCGACCGAACCCGCGCTCACCAATCGTATCGAAGCCATGCTGAGACACTCTGGACTCTCGATCCCGCGGTCGCGGATCTTCGAGATGGACGCCAGCACGAAGACCAAGACTCTGAATGCCTACGTTTCAGGTCTTGGAGCCAGCAAGCGCGTGGTAGTGTGGGACACGACGCTCAAGAAAATGACCCCCGACGAAACGCTGCTCGTTCTGGGGCACGAGACTGGCCATTACGTCCTGCATCATATTCCCAAGCAGATCGCGCTCGATGAACTGGTCTTCTTCTTCTTGACATATTTTGGGTTCATCGCCGTGAACCGCATCGTGGAGCGCAGTGGCGCGCGCACCGGCATCGAAGGCGTCGGCGACCTGGCATCGCTGCCTGTGGTGCTGCTGGTGCTCACTGTGATGGTGTTCCTCGGCTCGCCGGCGATTAATGGGATTTCCCGCCACTACGAGCATCAGGCCGATCAGTTCGGCCTCGAGGTGGCCTATGGCGTTGTGCCGGACCCAAACGGCGCAGAAGTGCGCTCCCTGCAAGTGCTGGGAGAGGTAGACCTCGCTGATCCCGATCCCAATTCCTTCATCAAATTTTGGCTGTACACTCACCCGCCGCTCGACGAGCGCATCCGTTTCGCCGCCACGTACAGGCCTTGGACTGAGGGTAAGCCTTCGGAGCTTGTGCAGCCGCGTGAGTAGCGTAGATCTGTTCGCGGCAATTCGCCGTCGAATTGGGAAACCAGCGCGCCTTGCGACTTTTCGCGCCTTTGTGTTAATTTCAATAGGTTTAAGGATTTGCAGAAATTCCCTCTGAGTGGGGCGCGCGATGATTTTGAGCCTGGCGGGCCGCACGCCGCGCGTGGCGGCCTCGGCATTCGTGGCGGACAGCGCCGATGTTATTGGAGACGTGGAGATTGGCGAGAATTCCAGCATCTGGTTCCAGACCGTGTTACGCGGGGACATCGAGCCCATTCGCATTGGCGCGAACTCGAATATCCAGGATGGCACGATCGTCCACACCATGGTGACCTGGCCGGTGACGGTGGGCGATTGGGTGACCGTCGGGCACCGCGCGATTCTGCACGGCTGTACCGTCGGAGACCACTGCCTGATCGGCATGGGCGCAGTTCTGTTGAACAACGTCCGCGTGGGCGAAGGCTCGATTGTGGCGGCTGGCGCGCTGGTCCTTGAGAATACCGAGATACCTCCGGGCAGCCTTTTCGTGGGCGTGCCTGCGCGTCTCCAGCGCCAACTCACGGAGGCGGACCGTGGCTTTATCGATATCCATGCCACGCATTACTTGCAGCACAAGGAGAGTTATCTAGCCGAGCTGGGAAAGAAGGCTGCGCGCTAGGGCGACCGGACTTAGCTGTAGCGGCGCTCTATGAGCGCCGCTTTGGACTGCGGCGGCTTGCTGCCGCTTTCGAAAGGGGGACAAGGGCAAGCGGTCACTCCGCAAGACGTTCGGCGGTCATCCCCGCGTACGCGGGGACCTGCCGCTACAGCACCGGGGAATATGGCGAATCGAGTCGAACCAATCCGTTCTGTGAAGGGGACGCGCGATCTGCTGCCGCCCGAGACGGATCTGTGGCAGCGCGTCGAGGCCGAAGTACACCGCGTCTTCCGCGCCTACGGCTTTCGGGAGATCCGAACGCCGGTGCTGGAACAGACAGGACTGTTTTCGCGCAGTGTGGGCGAAGATACGGACATCGTCATGAAGGAGATGTATACCTTCCGCGACCGCGACGAGGAATCCCTCACCCTACGCCCCGAGGCGACGGCGTCAGTGGTACGCGCCTACATCGAGCACGGGTTGTTCAACCAGGGCGGTCTTCACAAGCTTTACTATGTCGGCCCCATGTTCCGCCGCGAGCGGCCGCAGAAAGGGCGCTATCGACAGTTTTACCAGATCGGCGCGGAGGTGCTTGGCTCAGACCACCCTGCGCTGGATGCGGAAGTCCTCGAGATGCTCACGCTGTTCTTCACGCGCGTGGGTGTGCGGGAATACGCGCTGCTGATCAATTCCGTGGGCTGCCCGGTTTGCCGGCCGGAATACGTGAAGCATCTTCGCCAGGCGATTGAGGGCGTCAAGACCCAATTGTGCGCGGATTGCCAGCGGCGCTCGGAAACCAATCCGCTGCGCGTTTTGGACTGCAAGGTAGAAGCGGATCAGCCCATTATCGACCAGTTGCCGCACATACTGGATTATCTGGACCCCGCGTGCCGCCAACATTTTGATGCGGTCACAGCGGATCTCCAGCAACGCGGCATTGCCTACCAGATTGCGCCGCGGCTGGTGCGTGGGCTCGATTACTACACCCGGACGACCTTCGAAATTACCAGTGGCGCGCTGGGCGCGCAAAACGCCGTGGCCGGTGGC
>JAIQGA010000178.1:0-2678 GCA_020072925.1 Terriglobia bacterium
ATACTATGACTGCGTTACTCCTCCGGTGATCTTGCGAAACCTCATGGAGAATCCGGGCTGGTATACACAGTATACTCCTTAGTCAACGTTTGCGCCGCAGATTTGCGATCCGGTGCCCCAGCAGGCTCGGCCATTCGCACGATCTGAAAAACGAAGACGCATGAAGGCAGCGCCCCATGAAATGGGCTGCAATTTCCGGCGAGAAGTTTTATATTGGGCGGTTGCTTTGTGCCCCGAAAAGTCCAGGGAGGAGAGTTATGGCCGATGTGGTGACGTTTGGCGAAGCGATGATCCGTCTTGCCCCCCCGCATTTCCAGCGATTAGAGCAGACGCATTCGCTGGATGTTCAGATCGGCGGCGGCGAGTTGAATGTGGCCGTGGGTGTGGCGCGGCTGGGGCTGAAAAGCACGTGGGTCTCGCGATTGCCTAAGAACTCGCTGGGGCGGCTGATGGAGAACCGCGTACGCCAGGCCGGCGTGGATCCCTCGAACCTGCTCTGGGCCGGCGACGGCCGCATGGGCCTGTATTTCGTCGAGTTTGGCGCGGCGCCGCGCGCGAGCTCGGTGCTCTACGACCGCACGAATTCCGCCATCAGCGCCATCAAACCCGGCGAGGTAAACTGGGCCAAGGTCTGCGAGGGCGCGCGCTGGTTTCACACCAGCGGTATCACGCCGGCGTTGAGCGATTCGGCGGCGGCGGCCACACTCGAGGCGCTCCAGGCCGCGAAGCACGCCGGGCTCACAGTGAGCTACGACTTGAATTATCGCGGCTTCCGCCGAATCCTACAAGGAAGTAGCGCGGCGTTTGCAGGAAAAATTCAAGTTCACGGCGGTGGCCATCACGCTGCGCGAGAATCCCCTGGTGTGGCGGAACACCTGGACGGCCATCGCCTACGCGGACGGCAAGTTTTACGACGACGTGAAGTACGACCTGGAAATTGTGGATCGCATCGGCGGCGGCGACTCATTCAGCGCGGGCTTCATCTACGGCCGGCTGGTGAAGAATTCCTACGACGCCGCGGTGCGCTACGGCAACGCCTTCAGCGCCCTCAAGCACACCATGCCCGGCGACTTCAACTGGGCGACGCTCCAGGAGGTCGAGAGCCTGTTAAAGGGAGCGAGCTTACGAGTGGCTCGCTAGCAGTCTCGGCAAGTTAGCCGGATTTACCGATTGAGTGATTGGGTGATCGGGTGATTGAAGAAACGCGGTTAGGTTACCTGGCGGCCTTTCAATCACTCAATCACACAATCACCAAATCACTTAATTCCGCCACCTGCAAATACGGAATCAGGTGGACTAGCCCAATTGGAGAAAAACATGTGGTCCAGAGATAGAACGACCGCTCACCTGCGCGCCGTGGGACTGGTTCCCATCGTGCGCGCGCCCTCGCCGGAAGACGCGCTGCACGCCGCCGAAGCGATCATCGCGGGCGGCCTGGACATCGCCGAAATCACCATGACCGTGCCGAACGCCATCCGAGTGATGGAGCGCGTGGCGGAAAGGTTCGGCGAGCGCGTCTTGCTCGGCGCGGGCACGATCCTCGATCCGGAAAGTTGCCGCGCGGCGCTCTTGGCGGGCGCCGAATTCATCGTGACGCCCTCGCTGGACGTGCGCGTGATCGAGATGGCACACCGCTACAGCAAACCCTGCATTCCAGGTGCGCTCACGCCCACTGAAGTCGTCACCGCATGGCAAGCGGGCGCGGACATGGTGAAGATTTTTCCCTGCGGTCCGGTGGGTGGAGCGAAATACATTAAGGCCTTGCGCGGGCCGTTCCCGCACATCGACTTCGTCCCCACCGGCGGCGTCACGCTCGAGACCACTCCCGAGTTCATTCACGCGGGCGCGGCCGCCGTCGCCGTGGGCAGCGAACTGGTGGATTTGAAAGCGCTGCGCGCGGGTAGGTTGGACCAAATCACGGCCAACGCCCGCGCCTTCCTCGAGGCAGTGCGCGCGGCGCGCGCCACGCCTGGAAAATAGCGGTGGAAACGCTGCTGAGCATCGGCCTGGTGGTCGGGATTCTGGGCCTGAGCGCGTTGCTCACTCACCTGTTCGCCCGCGCCATGTACATTACCTGCCCCGCCTGCCACACGCTCAATGCCCGGCGGCGGCGACAGTGCCGGAAATGCGGGGGAAAGATCAGGGATTAGGAATTAGGGGTTAGGGATTAGGAAGAAAGACCTGCAACATTTCGGGCGAATTGTGCCGCCGCTTAAGTCGATTCCTGCCGCAAGAACTTCGGGCCCAGCCACACCAATGCCAGAGCGTCAATTAGCGCATGAGCGAAAATGGCCGGATAAAGGCTCCCCAGACGCATCACCGGCAGGGCCAGGAGCGCTCCGAGCAGGGCGGCGCGCAGTACGCCGCTCCAGCCCTGGTACATGTGCGCCAGGCCGAACGCCAGCGAGGTGATCCCCCACGCCCAGGAAGCCGAATGAAACCAGTGGCCCAACTGCGTTAGCAGATAGCCCCGGTAGAGAAATTCCTCGCACAAGGCGGCGGTCGGCGTCACGATGCAAAGCGCCCATAGTTTTTCACGCGGCGTCTGGGGAATGAGCAGTTCGACAAGTTCGGGCTCCTTGGGCCACCAGCCGCGCCGTTCAAGGAGCAGGCAGAAGCCCAGGCCCGCGAGCGAAATCGCCGCCAGCAGGGTGGTCCACACGACCAGGATCGAAAGG
>JAIQGA010000178.1:2687-14722 GCA_020072925.1 Terriglobia bacterium
AAGGTCGCAGCTACCCGGTCACGCGCGGTCACGAGAACGATCGGCAGGCCCAGCAGCGCGAGCACCCACTGGGAAACGACCGCGGAGAAATACAGCGCCAAGCGGGGGACTTCCCGGAGCCGGCCACGGCGCGCCGTGTGGAATGCGAGCGCGGGAACGCCCGCAAGCAGGAGGAACACATACGCGATCGCCGCCAGGTTCGCCATCATGCCCATGCCGCGTCTTGAGGAGATTGACGCCCCGGTCTATTTCTTTTCCAGTATTGCTCGAATCGTTCTGAGCCCGGTCCCAGGCGTCAAATTCAACTGCTGAGAATAGCTCACATAACCCGCGAGGAAATATTCCAACCTGTGGTTACCCACGAGCAATTTCAAAATCGAAGGGGTGCTACCGTAAAAATCCCCGTCGACAACAATGTCGGCGCCCAGGGGGTCCGAAAAGCACTCGACGGTGACGCGCTCTCCTGTCGTGCCGCTTGCTACCGCCGACGTAGATGCCGCGGCGGAGGCAGGAGCAGAACTTGCGATGGGCGCGGGGGGTGGCGCCGGCGTGGTGGCGGGGGCAGTAACCGTGGCGCCCGCAATCGCGGGCGCGGGAGGAGTGGCTGGCGCGGCGATTGCCCTCGCGGGTTGCAGCGGGGCTGCGCTCGGCGCGGGAGGGACCGCCGAGGCCGGCTCCATCGTGGCTGGCGCCGAGGGCACGTCCACCCAAACGTCCTCGTCGACAAAGCCAGTAAACTCGCTCCCCGCCGGCTCGACGATGTTGCCGCTGCCTTGCACCTCGACTATGATTTCACCTTCCGCCGAGCGGCTCGGCTTTTCGGGCAGCGTGCGCAGTCCGATAACCGTGAGGTTCGGCAATCGCACACGCTCGATGTCAATGCGGAGGGTCTTGCCCTTAACGCTCTGCACGGCTCCCCACGCCGCGGCGCCTTCCGGGATGACTGCCACTCCGTTTACGGTCACAGGCCGCGCCACAACGTAATCCACGCGGCTTCCCTCCATAACTTGGTCGGCCGCGAGGTCGGCCTTCAATCGCAAATGGACCGGCGTGCCTTCCGCGAGGCGCACGCGCTCCGCGAGAAGTTGCGGGCTGGCGCAGGCCAGCATCAATGGCAGAACGGCAATCGCGCGCTTCCCGTTCATTCCGTCCTCCGGCTTGCGAAGCTTGTCGACGATCCCAGCGCGTCCGCCGCGGCGCCGCTCCTCGCTTACTCTCTGACCAGAGTCGCCCGTACGGTCGGATGCGAGTCCGGGTCCACGACCATGGTTCGCGTCCAGGCGTGGTATCCACTCAGGCGAACCTCCACGGTATGGCGGCCCGGCGTGACCCGCAAGGTGGAGGGGGTGTTCCCCACGAAGTTGCCGTCGATGAGGATGTCTGCACCCGTGGGAGTACTGCTGAATTCCACGGCGGCGGGTTCCGGGGCCAGCGTCAGCGCCGACGCCCTCACGGGCGCTGTCGCCGCGGCGGGCTGGGGAGCAGTCTGGGCCGGCGTGATTGGCGCCGGCGCCCCAACCATGGCCGGAGTGGTGTCAGGGGCGTTGACCATGATGGTCGCGTCTACGAAAGCGGAATACTCTTTGCCTTTTTCCGCTCCCACAACGCGCTCCGTGTACCCCGGAATGGGCGAGTCTTCCTCGACCTCCATCGATTCCCTCTTCTTTGACTTCGTCAGTACCGCCCGGATTGGAATTTCCTGGTTGTCCACCGCTCGCACGGAAACGAACTCGAAGGTGACGGACGCGTCTTTCGCCTTTCTCTTCCCCGCTCCCTTCACTTTCACGATCTTCCCCTTGGCCGTTGACCCCCTAGCGACAACCAAGCGGTTGAGCACGACCACGTCGTCGACAACATCAAAATCGATCCAGTCGTCCTTTTGCACGTTTTCCGTGGTGAGCACGTTGCGAAGTTTGAGCCGGACCCTCTGTCCCTCTCGGACGCGGACCTGGGCAGCCCCGGCGGGAGAAACCGCGAGACCCAAACCAACGAGCATGGCCAATCCTAACGCCAGCAGGAAGGCGCGAAGCCGGCGATCAGCCCTTCGGCGTTCTCCGGCAAAAACCCTCTCGGACTCCGGTTCCATGAAAACCTCCGCCCTGCAATCCGCCGCCCCCCGAGTCGCACTCGGCGGCCGCATTGTTCTCCATGGCAAAAATCCGGCGACAATTGCGCGTAGTGTCTCACCACTCGCCGCGAGCGTCAATAACCGGCCTGGTGTCGCTTAAGTCGTGCGTGCGAAGGATAAATGCCTGTCAGGAAAACGCTGTGCTTTGCGCGATGAATGCCAGGGCAGACTGCACCGCCGGCGGTGTGTCGCGCTCGAAGTCAACGCAGGAGGTAGGCGCCCAGCACGGCGCGGCAGCGATCGCGGTAGGTTTCGATAGGGATATTTTCCGCTCCCAGCAGCCACTGGAAACAATAACCATCCACCAGCGCGCGAATCGTGGCGGCCGCTTCCTCCGGATTGACCCGCCGGAACTGCTGTTGTTTGATGCCGTCGGCCACGATATCCACGTCGCGCCGGCGGCACCTCTCGAAGAAGTCGACGAACAAGCGCTGGAAGCGCTCGATGCGCGCGCCCAGGCCGGCGAAGTCGAAAAGCACCAGGTAGAGCTTGCGGTTGATCTCCGTGCTGTGGAAGAGCACTTCCAGTTCTGCGGCCAGGCGCGCCCGCGGCGGTTCTCCGGAGTGGACCACTTCGTCCAAGGTCCGATGCAATTGCTTCAGCAGCCATTCCAGCACGCCGTAGAGCAAGTCTTCCTTGGTGGGGAAATAGTAGAGCGCGCCGCCCTTGCTCGAGCCCGCGCGCGCCACGACGGAATCCAGCGTCGTGCCTTGAATCCCCTTTTCGAGGATTTCGGCGTAACCGGCCCTTTCCAGGGCTTCTTTGCGGCGGTCAGCGAGCTTGGGGTCAGCGCGGCGGGGGCTCATCGTTCAATATTCTCATTAAAAGGCTGCTCAGACGGATTATTTGTATCCGGCGGATTTTGTCAAGACCAGGGTGGAATGGCCGGGCATCTCGCTCATCCCTATCAACTCCGGTTGATTGACCGCAGGCGATTGCTTGCCGCTCCAAAAGCCCGATGCTACGATGCTCGAAGGAGCTTGGAATGCGCGTGGTAACACGAAAAACCAACCTACTGGGACTGAGCCGCCAGGAATTAGAGGACCTGGCGGAAGCTCATGCGCAGCCTCGTTATCGTGGCCGGCAACTCTACCATGCACTTTACGCGCGGCGGGAGCGCAACCTTGCCGCCCTGACAAACCTGGACCGCCAGTTCCGCGCCATCCTGGCCGCGGAAAACGAAATCACTTACCCCGAAATTCAACGCGCCTTCGAGTCCTGCGACGGCACGATACGCTATTTGCTCGGCCTGAGCGACGGAAAATCAATCGAGACAGTTTACATGCCGGAAGAAGACCGCGTGACGCTCTGCCTTTCGAGCCAGGTCGGTTGCGCGGTGGATTGCCGCTTTTGCTTCACGGCGCTGCTCGGAATGCAGCGCAACCTCAGCGCGGGAGAAATGCTGGGACAGGTTCTGGCCGTGGCCGCCGCACGTCGCATCCCGCATGGCGCGCGACTCAACCTGGTGTTCATGGGCATGGGCGAGCCGCTGCTGAACCTGCCCGCGGTGATGAAAGCCGTTCGAATTCTCGCTGACCCACAAGGCTTGGGAATACCCCTGCGCCGCATCACCGTTTCGACCGCCGGCATCACCCCGCGCATACCTGACCTGGCGCGCGAGCCGATGCGCCCCAAGCTGGCGATTTCCCTGAATGCCTCGGACGAGGAGCAGCGCACAGCCCTGATGCCGCTAAATAAGAAATACCCGCTAGCCGAACTGCTGCGCGTCTGCCGCGCCTACCCGCTGCGTCCTCGCGAGCGTTTGACATTCGAGTACGTATTGCTCGAGGGCGTCAACGATTCCGACGCGGATGCGCAGCGCGTCGCGGCGCTCCTCCGGGGCATGCGCGCCAAAGTCAACCTGATTCCGTACAACGGCGGCCCGGCACTGCCCTATCGTGCCTCGCCGCTCGAGCGCGTGCTGGCGTTTCAGCAAATCCTCACCGAGCGCGGCATTCCCGCGTTCATTCGCATCTCGCGGGGCCAGGACATTCGCGCGGCGTGCGGCCAACTCAGCCTGGAGGGCGCGGACGCCACTGCGGCGCGTGAAGCCGGCCTTTAGGTGCTGCGGCGTTTCGTTGCCGCGAGAGTCTCCGGGCGAATTCCGATCACTGCCATCATGCGCCCGGCGCGGCTTCCCTCCCGGCGATAGGAATAGAACAGGTCGGTGCGACATGCCGTGCAGTACTCTGCCACGTGAATGTGACGCGGCGTCAGCCCGCCGCTCAGGAGTTGCTCGCGCGCCACGGCGACCAGGTCCAGGCGCGCGCGAGGAGGATCAGGCGGCTCGTGCCCCGGAGTATGCGCAGATAAGAACGCTGCGGCGTGGAGGCGTATGAACGTCCTGGATGCACGCGGCGAATGAACGAAAAACTTATCCCCCTGTGGGTAACGACTGGTGAACGCCTCCACAACTTCATCGCCGACCTCATAGCAACAGGCGCGGATCGAAGGCCCGAGCGCGGCAATCAATTGCAATGGGCGAGAGCCCATGAGCCGGCGCATTTCGCCCACCGTTTTCTCGATCACACGCGCCAGCGCGCCTCGCCATCCTGCATGCACGGCGGCGACGGCACGGTGTTCCGGGTCGACGAGGAGCACCGGCAGACAATCCGCCGTCCGGATCGAAAGAAGAATTCCGGGCTGCGCCGTGACCAGAGAATCGCCCGGAAGCAATGGCTGGCTCGGTCGGTCTGGGAACGCGCAGCCGGCCGGATGATATTCCAGGCCGCCGCCTGAGTCGCGCTCGACAAGGTAGACGTGAGCGGAGTGGATCTGGCGAAGCGAGGCCAGGGCAAACTCGCCGGCGCCAAGGGCCGCGAAGAACCGCCGCCGGTGACGCTCGACGCGCGCCCGCGGTTCGTTCGCTGTAAACCCGAGATTCAGCCCCGGCGCGTATCCCCCGGCCGTTCCGCCGAGGCGCGTGCTGAAAGCATGAAGCAGCCAGGGCAGCCGGCTGAGTCCGGCGCAATTGAGCCACGTCAAACCACGACCGGCCACAAGTTTGAACTCGTCGTGTACCAAGTTTCCAATATATCACGCGCGTCTCGCGCACCCTGCATCTGTCCCGTTGAAAATCCGTTTCGAGGTGATACAATGGTCTTGCAAGCTCAGGGCTTGCACGAACAATCAAAGAGAGGCGAAATGCTCTCTAGACGTTTAGTTGCGTTGATCGAAGATCACGCCGACGAACTAACGCACGGACTTATTGAAGACCTGCATACTAATCCTCGCACTCCGGAATACCACAAGCTGCCTCGCTCGGTGATCCACCGCCGCATGTATGAGATTTACCATAATCTGGGTGAGTGGCTGGGCCACGAAAACGACGCCATCATCGAAGCGCATTATACCGGCCTTGCCAGGGCGCGAATCACAGATCGCATTCCTCTCAGCGAAGTCATATGCGCACTGATTTTGACCAAGAACCACTTACGGGAGTATATTCGGACTGCAGGACTCGCGAATTCCGCGATCGAGCTTTATCAACAACAAGAGCTCAACCGACTCGTGGGCAATTTCTTCGACAAAGCGATTTACTTCACCGCCAGGGAGTACGAACGCGCGGGCAAACCGATGGACGCTTCTACCGAACTTGCGGTAGATGCCCAGGAACGCTGAGAACGTTCGCGGACGCCCTGAAGGGTGTTACTCCAGCATGATCGTCGGGACCGGCGTGGATATCGCCGAGGCGTCGCGTATCGAGCAGAGCCTTACCAAGCACGGCGAGCGCTTTGCGAAGCGCGTCTTCACGCCCAACGAAATCGCTTATTGCGAGAAGTTCAAAAACCGAGCGGAGCGTTACGCGGCACGCTTCGCCGCGAAAGAAGCGGCGTTCAAGGCCCTGGGAACCGGTTGGCGCGAGGGCGTTCGCTGGCTGGACGTGGAGATCACCCACCAACCCAGCGGGAAACCTGAACTGGTTCTTACCGGGCGTGCGAAAGAGTTGGCGCGGGAACTGGGCGTGACCCGGACCGCGGTCTCGATTTCGCACTCTGATCGGTATGTGGTGGCGCAGGTCATCTTCGAATCTGATGACTAGGCTCTTCCCCCACGGCAGGCTTGGCTCGGGCCTTCTCGCCCTGCTGCTGGTGTGTGCCGGTGGAACGCCCTATGCTTCGGGACAGAGCAGCGCACCCGTGCAGCCGCCGATCGTTCTGGATCGTAGCGAGGCTTTGCGCCTCGTCGAGCACGAGGTTGTCCCCGATTATCCCTCCGTCGCCAAGGTCAATTTCATTCAGGGGCAGGTCCGCCTGGTGCTGGAAGTGGGAAGCGATGGAAAGGTCAACCGGGCGCATGTGATGTACGGCAATCCCGTGCTGGCGGCCGCGGCGCTCGAGGCGGTGCGCAGTTGGCGCTACCGTCCCTACCAGACTCCCGCGGGCCCGCATGCCTTCCTCACCACGATCAACATGAATTTCAAGCTGCGGAACGGCAAGCATGTATTTCTCCCGCCTGAACCCGAACGCGACTTCGATCGCCAAGTGACCCCGCCGGAAGTGACCTCGAAGTCCTCACCGGACCGCGGTCGAGATGTGGTGCGTTTGCGTTTGCTCCTGAATGATGAGGGCGAAGTCATTGACTCCGAACCCCTGCGCGGCAGCGTCGGCGAACTCGGGGCGGCGTTGAAGTCCCTGGCCCACTGGACCTTCCGGCCCGCGCGCTGGGGCACGATCCACCTCCCGTCGTATATCGTGGTGGAAGTTCCCGTCATCATCCCGTCGACCAACGACGTCGTCGCGGACCCCGCCGGGCGATAATCGCGAACCATCCTCCCCATCTCAAAGGGGTTTCCGCGCGCCGCATCTCGCGGTAAACTTGGAGTGCGCGCGTTCAGGTGCGCAACGAGGAACTGAAGAATGCACTGGCCCACAGGGAAGAATCGAACGCGAACCGGCATGCTGCTGGCGCTGTTGCTCGTCGTGAGCGTGGCAAGCGGAAAAAAGAAAACCGAAACTCCGCCCTTCCAGTACGCGGGGGGAACCGAGCAGATCCAGCAGGACTGCGGGGGGAAGCTCGAAGTCTCCACCGATGCGCTCACGTTCAAGTGCCCGTCCACCACTCTTGAGATTCCGTTCGCCGACATCACCACTATGGAATACCGGCCCGACCTCAGCCGCGCGGTGCGGCGACTCAAGCTCCAGTGGAAGGTGCAGCCCCATCGCGGTGGCGGCAAGAAGAACCGCTACTTCACCATCCTCTACAAAGAGCAAGGCCAGCCTCGCGCCGTAGTCCTGCGCGTCGAGCCGCTGGTCATGCGGCCCTACCTGGCAGAGATCGAACTGAAATCCGGGAAGCGCGTCGAAGTTTTTGGCTACGAGCAGTACGAGTAGGAGCGGACGGCCACAGACCTGGTATGGCGCTCGCACGTGCGCCGCGCACATCGAAGGGCGCTCCGGCGGCGCGCCTTACTGATTCGGGCCCTGGTTGAAATATCCGGCTCGGGTTCTCACCCGCACGCCCGGCCGTCGCACCTGGATCTGGATGCGGTGGAATCCCAACTGGTTAAGCGTGTCAGGAACGTAGGCCAGTTCGTACTGGCTGTGAATTTCCGAAGCGATGCGGTTGAGATCATCCTGCAGGTTTTTCTTCGACCAGCGGGAGTAATACACGCCCCCCGTGTATCCGGCGTAGAACTCCAGCAGCGTCTTCGTCATCGCAGAACGGATCATTTCGCCGCTTGCCAGGATGATGGGGACGATGGGAATGGGCGTTTGATAGACTTGCCCGGAGGCCGACGGCGTGGGCGCGGTGTTGGGCGGCAGAGGCCGCGCAATGTTGGTATCCAGAGGATCGGGAGGCGGCGCCTTCGGCTGCTGCTCCCAGAGTTCCCGCGCCGGTTTGAAACCCAGGCCGTAGATCGTCACCTCGTCGTTCGTGGCCCGGCGGACCACGTCCTCCTTGCTGGTTTGGCTTCCCAGATCCATGCCGTCGGAGAACGCTACGATAACGCGCCGCTCTCCCTTCGGACGCTTCTCGAGCAGGGAAAGCGCCTGCGCCAGCGCATCGTTCAAGTGCGCGGAGTGGCCGAAGGGTTTAAGCTCGCGCAGCGTCGTCTCCAATTCATCGCTGTCGCTCGTGAAGTCGAGCGCGTCCTGCACGCCGTTGCCGTACGTGACCACCGCCGCTTCGCCACTCGGACCCAGCAACAGGCTGGAAAAAATCGAGCCCAGGGGATGGACCTCACCAAGCAACTGGCCCACGGTCTCGTTGGTCTCGACCACAATCACCGCGGCCAGCGGTTGTTGCTCCAGGCCGAAGCTCTGGATGCGCTGCGGCTCACCATTGTCCAGAACGCTGAAGTCGCCTTCCTGCAAGTCGAAGATGTAATTCCCGGAGGAATCGAGCACCGTAACCGGCGCGTTGACCAGCGTCGTGGTGACTCGAACCTTCGGCGCCTGTTTCAGCCCTTCGTCATCGGGCGGCGGAGTTTTGTTTGGCGAAGAGACAACCGGGTTGTCTCCGGCGACGCCTTGCTGCGCGCGCGCGGCATTTCCGGGCCACACAACTCCCGCCACCACCATCAGGGAGATGAGGCGAGCGGTCCACCCGCGTGCGGTTTGGATTCCCATGACACACCTCCGCGCCGGACTTCCACCCTAATACGATGAGGCCAATCTCTCCGGCGTTGCAACGCCTTCTCCACCGGAAACCGGTCGAGATGCCCTTACTACCCCGCCCGCTGCCGGTCCGCCTCATAAAGCGCCACTGCTGCAGCCACCGAGACGTTCAAAGAGGGCACGGGGCCTCGCAGGGGGATGTGCGCCAGCTCGTCGCACGCCTCGCGCACCAGGCGATGCAGGCCGTGTCCTTCGCCGCCTAGCACCAGCGCGCACGCCCGCGCGTAGTCGAGCTCCCGGTAGGACTTCGGCGCCTGCGCGTCGAAGCCGTAAACCCACACGTTGTGCGATTTCAGTTCCACCAGCGCGCGCACCAGGTTAGTGACACGCGCGATCCGCACGTGCTCGAGCGCTCCTGCCGCGGCGCGCGCGACGGCGGGCGAAAGCCCGGCCGCGCGCCGCTCGGGAATCACGATGCCCGTCGCGCCCGCCGCCACCGCCGTGCGCACGACGGCGCCCAGGTTCGCGGGGTCTTCCACGCCGTCCAGCACCACGAGCAAGGGCGATTCCGCCGCGGCCACCAGCGTCTCCAGCGTGTCGTAGGCCTTCGGCGTGCACACCGCCACCACGTTCTGGTGCTGTACGTCCCCCGCCACACGCTCCAGCGCCGGGCGCGGCGCAAAACGCAACGAGATACCCGCTGCCCGGCAGGCGTCGATGATCTCCTGCACGCGCGGATTGTGCTGGCCTTGCGCCACCATCACATAGTCGACCGGGCGCGAGCCCACCGCCTCCCGCACGGCATGAATGCCGTAGACCACATCGAGTTTTTCGCCGCTGCCACGCTGCGACATTGGTGAGATCGCGCTGTAGCGGCGGTCTATGACCGCCGGTTCTCACTTTTCTAACATTCCCGCGCTCATAGAGCGCCGCTACAGATTGCGAATTCGATTCCTCCACAGCTCGGGAGGGCCGTGAAGGCTCTCCCCTACAAATACAACTTCGCCGCTGGCGCGAATTCGCGCAGACGTTCCGCCACGCCCTTCACGTGACGAACCAGCGGCAGCCGGGCGCCTTCCTCGAAAATCGGAATCAGCTTTTCCAGCTCCGGACCCGATACTGCTCCCGTCACCGCCACGCGGATCGGGTGGAAGAGGTCCTTGCCCTTCTTCCCTGTTTCTTTCTGCACGGCCTTCGCGATCTCGCGGAAACGCTCGTAAGTGAGCTGGGTTTCCGCGAGGACTTTCGGGACAAACGCCTTGAGCACCTCGCGCGCGCCCGCGTCCTCAACCACGTGTCGCGTCTCCTCGCCCGCCGCGGTCGCCGCCGCGTCGTACTCGAAGATCAGCCGCGCTGCCGCGGGAATTTGACTCAGGTGATCCAGGTTTTTGAGCACCGCGTCCACCACCCGCTCGAGCCACGTGCGCACCGCGGCGTCTTCCGCATCCGCCGGCGCGATATAACCCGCGTCCACCAGAAACGGCGCGGCTAATTCCGCGCGGCGCGAAGGCAGCGCTACTTTCATGTAGTGCCGGTTGAGCCAGTGGAGTTTCTCCGCGTCGAAAACTGCGGGGCTTTTGATCACGCGGTCGAGCGAAAACTGTTCTATGAGCTCCGAGGGGCTGAGGATTTCCGTCTTGCCGTCCGCCGGAGACCAGCCGAGCAGCGCCAGGTAATTTCGCAACGCTTCGGGGAGAATTCCCAGCCCGCGAAAACTCTCCAGCGAGGTCGCGCCGTGGCGCTTCGATAGCCGTGTGCGGTCCGCGCCCAGGATCGTCGAGAGATGCGCGAACGCCGGCGGCTCCCAGCCCAAGGCGCGATAGACGGCAAGCTGGCGCGGCGTGTTTGAGATGTGATCGTCGCCGCGAATCACGTGTGTGATCTCCATCAAGTGATCGTCGATCACCACCGCGTAATTGTACGCGGGATGGCCGTCGGAGCGCACCAGAATGGGATCACCGATGACTTCGCTCGAAAAACTCGTCGGGCCATGAACCAGATCGTGCCAGGTAAACGCGCTCGCGACGATCTTCAGGCGGGTCGCGGCGGGCTCGCCAGCGGTGCGGCGGCGCGCCGCCTCTTCGGGCGCGAGCTTGCGACACCGCCCCGAGTAGCGCGGTTGCCGGCCCGCTTTCAATGCCTCGGCGCGTTCCGCTTCCAGTTGTTCCGCCGAGCAGAAACAGTAATAGGCGTGGCCCCGCTCGACCAGTTGCGCCGCGAACCGCGCGTAAACCTCCAGCCGCTCCGACTGCCGGTACGGCGCAAATGGCCCGCCCTTGTCCGGCCCTTCGTCCCAGTCGAGTCCGAACCACCGCAAGTCCTCGAGCAGTTGCCGCTCGTACTCTTCCTTGGAGCGCTCCACGTCCGTATCCTCGATACGCAGCACGAACGCGCCGCCTTGATGGCGAGCGAAAAGCCAGTTGAAAAGCGCGGTGCGCGCGTTGCCCACATGCACGTACCCCGTGGGACTGGGGGCGAAGCGGACTCGGACGTTAGCCATGTATTTGGTGCTCACTCCCGCGCCATGACGGCAGGTTCTCCCGGAACGCGGCGTCTAAGATAGCATACGCCGTCGTCATGGAATCGAAACTCGAAATTAGAGGCTCGAAACTCGCACACCCTGCCTGGTTTCGAATATCAAATCGCCCTTCTGGACCTTTCATTTCGAGAGGACCACCTTCAAGCTCTCCGGCCTTGCCTCTAGCCTCTCCGACTTCACTTCAGCCCTCAAAGGACGGATCGGAGGAATGCGCTGTAGCCCTCCTGGGCCTGGCCCACAGGCCACGACGTTGTGCACGTTCGGAACGCCCGGGAGCGCATAGGTAATGGTGACTTGAAGTCCGAAAAGACGACTTAACTGACTCATTCTAAATAGGTTATATGAGTTAGGTTCGTTTTTGGGCTCCCCTGATGCTACCCAAATGATTCTAAAGGACATCACATTTTCCAGCGTCTCTAGAAAGGGATCCCGTATTCCTCGGGATAATTGGATTCTGAAAAAGGGTTTCCAGAGGTGAGGGGAAGAGTAGCCGGGCTGGACCCTTAATACCAACCGGATAGCCTATCATTGTGCCACGGCCTTGTCAAGGCTGATCTCGGGACGCTTTAAGTGCGCATTCCCATCGGGTATCGTCCTCGGTTTTTCATTGGCTCAACCACGTTCTACAATTGTGCCTGGCGCCATGCAGGTTTACCATGCACTCGCGGTTGCCGCCCTCGCAGTCCACCTGATGTGGATTGGCTGGGTGGTGTTCGGCGCGCTTCTGACGCGGCGCCGGCGGGCGCTGCGGGCGATTCACATTGCGTCGCTCATTTACAGCATCTTTATCGAAATCGCGCCCTGGCCT
>JAIQGA010000179.1 GCA_020072925.1 Terriglobia bacterium
GGGTCCCCGCTTCCGCGGGGATGACCGCCGTAGCTCGGGCGTCCCGCATCCTCGCGAAACCGGGGAGCGCACGGCCGAGACGGCCATGCTGCAGGGGTGAGCTTGCCTGAGCGAATCTCGATACGTGTTCCGGCCACAAGCGCGAACCTGGGCTGCCTGTTCGACTGCGCCGCGCTCGCCCTGCAACTCTATCTCGATCTCCACGTCACGCCCCGCCCGCGCGGCGAAGTCTCCGTGCGCTACTCGGGCGTGAATCCGGAGCGCATTCCCACCGATTCCACCAATCTTGTCGCGCGCACCATTTGCGAAACATTGACGAACTGGGGCGCGCCGCACGGCTTTGAGGTCGAGATCATCAATCAAATTCCGGTCGGCTGTGGGCTGGGCTCGAGCGCTGCGGCGATTGTGGGCGGCCTCGCCGCCTGCCACTGGCTCGCCGACCGCGCGCTCTTCGATGAGGACCTGGTCACGCTGGCGGCGCGGCGCGAGGGACATCCCGACAACGTTGCCGCCGCCTGGCACGGCGGATTCACCGTGGCTGTCGAGCAGGACGGGCGCGTGCTGGCGTATTCCTGTCCGGTGCCCGCGACGCTCGAACTGGTGCTGGTCATTCCAGACTACGCGCTGCCCACAGAGAAGGCGCGCTCGGCCCTGCCGCCGCAATACTCGCGCGCCGACGCGGTTTACAACCTGCAGCGCGCGGCGGTTGTGGTGGCGCAGCTTTTTTCCGGCAAGGCGGAATTTCACGCGGGCTTCTTCGCCGACCGCTGGCATCAGCCGTACCGCGCGCCGCTGGTGCCGGGTTTGGCCGAGGCGCTGGCCTTCGAGCATCCGGATCTTGTCGGCGTCTGCCTGAGCGGCGCCGGACCGTCTATCCTCGCTCTGGCGCGCGCCAACGGCGCGGCCATCGGCGAGGCGATTCGACAGATCCTCGCCCGGCACGGCGTTCAGGCGGAGGCGCGCGTGCTCGCCGCGGATAATCGCGGCGCCAAGAGCCGCAACCTGCCCGCCTGAGCTGCCCCCAACCGGTCATTCCCGCGGAGACGGGAATCCACCAAGATCCGCAGATTGCGCAGATTTCACAGATAAGCCATTCCCACACACGGATAGCCCGCCTCACGGGCGTCGCGCTTCCCCGCGGAAGCGGGGAGGACACGGCCAAGCTTGCCCCGGTCTTGGAGCCGGGGATGGCCGTGCTACCTCATTCCCGTCGGTTGCGCTTTTCGGCGCAATTGGCAAAAAGTGTGAGATAATATATTCGGATGGTGTGCCAGTTTTTCTTCATTTGGAGCCGCGGGGTCTTTCTTCCCCATGTCACAAACTGATCGGACCGGCACTTCTCTTCGGGGATCGCATCGATCCCCGATGACTCGAACCCCGCGATGCGCGGGGCATTGACCTTCTGAGGTGGACAAGTGAAGAACCTTTTTGTAGGAAACCTGGCTTTCTCGACAACCGAAGATGCACTCCGTGAGCTCTTCAGCCCTTTCGGAGAAGTGCAGCAGATCCGGATCATGACCGACCGCGACACCGGCAAGTCGCGCGGCTTCGCCTTCGTGGAAATGGTCCAGGACGACGCGGCAGCGAAAGCGATCGCCACGCTGAATGGCAAGGAATTCGGAGGACGCGCGCTCACCATTAATGAGGCGCGCCCGCGGCCGGAGCGCAGCGGTGGATTTCGTCCGGGCGGCGGGGGCTTCGGCGGAAAGCGCCGAGGGGGACGCGACGATTCTCGCGGACCGCGCGCGCCGCGCGAGCCCCGCTGGTAGGATGTGTTCCCCGGGCGGAGCTTCCACTCGGATTCTGACTCTTGTGGATCGGCGAAAGGAGCCTGCATGGCAGGTCGACAGCGGACGACTTTTCAAAAGCGACAGAAAGAAGTCAAGCGTCTCGAGAAGGCGAAATTGAAAGCCGAAAAGCGCGCGGCGCGACGATTGGAGCGAGCCCAGAGCCGCGCGGCGGCCTCCGAGACTCCTGTGACCCCTCCGCAGTTCGATTTGAGCGGGTCCTGACGGGGCGTCGCCGGAATCAAGCGGGAACCCAGAAGCCAATCGTCGCAGCAGCATGTTGTGGGTGTTGTGCTACGTGGTTGCTAGAACTATCATGGCGGCAAGCGCCGAAGTTTTCTGATCCGTCGTCCAGGGCGGTCCGAGAGATTTTCCCAGGCTTGAGATCTTTCGCTGCACTCGGTCCGCTGCATCCCCAAAGACCGCCTTGGCGCGCTCTGCAAGGTCGCGCTCTGGAAATCCCGAAACCGTAATCCCCATATGTTCGCAAGCGTCCCGGACGGCTCTGCGGAAGAATTCGCCTTCCGCGGTATGGATCAGGGCGTGGGAGACGAGGATTTCCGCGAGCGACGGCAACGGGCGGCCCGAAGCCATAAGGATGCCGGCGCCCGCAACTCGATAATGGCGACTTTGGAGTTCGCCGATGACCTCGCGGACAGCCGCGGAAGCGAGACGTTCCGAAACCGCGGCGCAGTTCTCAATATAGAGTTCTGCCTTGGGCAGGCCCAGGTTCACGGCATGGTGGTACGGTTGCTTGGCGCCGGCAATTCCCGCATCCGCGACGACGATGTTCCTCCGGTCAATGACCTCCACTTCGTCCGCGTCCCCGCACACCGCCACCAGCGCTCCCCAGCCCGAATGCATTCGAATACCGACAGCTGCTAGCTTCATCCTTCTGGTTCCCGAGGAATTGGTTCGCCAGGCGGAGAGCCCGGATTCATCCCTCATGGGGGATAAACCGTGAGCTTTCCTAAAAGCTTGAGAGTGACGGAACGCCGCTCTCTAGGTCCCCCCGTTGCTCGGGCATCTTAATTTTTGTATCAAACACCCTATCCGGCAGCATCTGGAAGAAAAGCACCATTGGTGAGCACACCAGCAACACTATTCGCCAAGGAACCCACATCATCTTGTCGGCGACCCAGTGTCTAATCAGTCTTCGGGCAAGTTCTCGAGGATAGCGCCTTCGAGTGAATCGTACCACCCCCCGGCGGATGAAGAGCAGGCTGGCCACCGAAGGGAACGGAATTATCGCAATATAGTTTCGAATTGCCGCTGCCACTTCGTCTCGGGCTTTCCTGTCAATCATCGCATTCTGAGCCGACTTGGGTTAAGAATCGGGACAACGACTTTGCAGCAATCCCAGTTGCCAACCGATGGCCGTAGAATTCGGATGAGGCCTGTATACACCCGGGATGGCAAAACCGCAAGAGAAGTGGGGACCAGGGAGTTGGGAGTTGAAAGAAAAATGAGCAGGGGCCAGAGGGTTCAAGCGAATTCGTAGAGCGGGACGTTCCGGCTTGGCGGGGGAGTAGCTTGAAGCAGGGCTTCAATGCGACGGACGGTTTCCGGGGTCAGGAGAACATCGCCGCAGACGCTACAGACCTCGGCGGGAACGTGATCGATTACGATTACGTCACCGCGGTGTTTGACCGTGTGGACCACCGTCCGGGCTTCATATTCGCCGGGGCACCCCTGAATCGTACACTTCATGGCAGGCTTCTCCTTTTCCGGGACGTCACCCACTTGGGTGGCCCGGGTTCATACACCGTAATCAAGATTAGCAGCGGCTGCGCGGTTGTGCAAAAGATGTGAAGCGGGCGACCTTTATCGGTCTCGCCGACGACCAGACAACAAGCCCCGCGCCGATGTTGAGGATAATGCTCCAGAATCTCGCCACGTTGGGGTGCTGCCAGGACATCATTGAGGCCGATCTGCTCGTGGACCATTTCCTGGTGCGCGTGTTGCGTGACCCTGTACATCCCGGCTGCAGCCTGCGATCTGATGCGCGCCAAGGCGCTCGCAACTTCGGCTCCCTCGAGTCCGTCCATGGAGGGGGAGCGTACCACACTGACTGCCTTGACGGGAACCCACTGAAAGCTTGTCTTGCATTGCATTTGGCGATTGGAGTAGGATGGCGTGTTCGTCCGGTGCCGATCCGGCTTTCCTTGATGCGTCCGCGTCAACCCGATGGCAGGCAAGACCATCGGGGAATAGAGAACCTCAACAAGCCGGAGTGGCACAAAGCGCGTTGGCGCGGCCATTGCCAAGGCGCCACCCGAATGTCCCCATTTCCGCAAGTTTGCACGCCTCTTGAGTAACGAATCCAAGAGACGAGGAGCAGTGTCAACCCCATGTTCAAAGTGCGATACCGTGATTACCTGACCTACCGCGGCGGGCCTGGCCACTGGTCGTGGATTCTCCATCGCGTGACGGGAATAGGCGTGTTTCTATTCCTGCTGATTCATATCGTGGACATCTCGCTGATCGGCTGGGGACCGAACATCTTCAACAAGCTGTTGTTCCTTTATCGTTACCCAGCCTTCCGCTTCGGCGAAGTGGCGCTGGTGGGCGCGGTGGTGTATCACGCCATCAACGGCATTCGCATCTGCATCATCGACTTCTGGCCGGAGACGATGGCGGCGCACCGCAAGATGTCCTATGCGGTGGGGATCGCCTTTCTGGTGGTGTTTATCCCCACGGCGATTTACATGTTGAGCTTCATTTTGTAAGAGGGAGGAGCGCATGGGCGCAGCGGGCAGTCCGAGGCCGGAAAGCGGGATCGAACTCTGGGCCTGGATGTTTATGAGGGTTTCAGGAGTAGTATTGCTTTTCCTGGCCTTAGGACATCTCTTAATCATGCATCTTATCAACAACGTCGACCACATCGATTTCCAATTTGTAGCGCAGCGCTACGCGACGCCTTTCTGGCGCACGTACGACCTGGTGATGCTGTGGCTGGCGCTGATTCACGGGACGAACGGGGTGCGGATGGTGCTGGTGGACTACATCAGCCCGCGGGGCTGGCGCGCGGCGTCGCTCGCGTCGCTGTACGTGGTGAGCTTCATCCTGCTGACGCTCGGTTCGCTGGCCATCCTGACGTTCCAGCCGCCGCTGATGGGTCCCTGAAGCGCGCCGACGTGGTGACGCGCGCGGCCGCCAGAGGCGAGGAACGAAATTCGCCGGGCAACCGCGCGGCGCGGAGAATTCCATTCGAGGCCTGATTCCATGGTGCAACGTTATGATGCGGTGATTGTCGGCGCGGGTGGCGCCGGGCTGATGGCGGCCCTGCAACTGGCCGGACACGCCAACGTGGCGGTGCTGAGCAAGCTCTATCCTACGCGCTCCCACACGGGCACGGCGCAGGGCGGCATCGGCGCCGCGCTCGGCAACGAGGGCGAGGACCACTGGGAATGGCACATGTTCGATACCATCAAAGGCGGCGATTATCTGGTGGACCAGGACGCCGCGGAGATCCTCTGCCGCGAAGCCGTCGAAACCGTGTACGACCTCGAGCACTGGGGCTTGCCCTTCAGCCGCACGCCCGAGGGGAAGATCGCCCAGCGGCCCTTCGGCGGGCACACCAAGGAGTACGGCAAGTCTCCGGTGCGGCGGGCGTGCTACGCCGCGGACCGCACCGGGCACATGATCCTGCAGACCTGCTACCAGCAGTGCATCAAGAACCAGGTGCACTTCTACGATGAGTATCACGTGCTCGACCTGCTGGTCTCCGACGGGCGTTGCGCGGGCGTGGTGGCGATATGCCTGGCGACG
This sequence comes from Terriglobia bacterium, assembly GCA_020072925.1. Lineage (GTDB taxonomy): Bacteria > Acidobacteriota > Terriglobia > UBA7540 > UBA7540 > JAIQGA01. The sequence goes on from JAIQGA010000179.1 coordinate 5,559, forward strand.
GGAGAAATTCACACGTTTCATGCCAAGGCGGTGATTTTCGCCGCGGGCGGCTGCGGGCGGATGTTCCGCGTCACCTCGAACGCGCATTCGCTCACGGGCGACGGCATGGCCGTGGTGCTGCGCAATGGGGTTCCGATTGAGGATATGGAATTCTTCCAGTTCCATCCCACGGGCATTTACAAGATGGGCATCCTGCTGAGCGAGGCGGCGCGCGGCGAAGGCGCCATCCTACGCAATAAGGACGGCGAGCGCTTCATGGAGCGCTACGCGCCATCGCTGCTGGATCTGGCGCCGCGCGATTTGACCTCTCGCGCCATGTACCGCGAAATTCGCGAAGGGCGAGGTATTGGCGGAAAGAACTACCTCCACCTGGATATGACCCACTTGGGCGCGGAGGTTCTGGACAAGAAACTTCCGGACATTACGGAGTTCGTACGGACCTATCTCGGCATCGATCCCCGGACGGAGCCCGTACCCATCCAGCCGACGGCGCATTACGCGATGGGCGGGATTCCCACCGACCTCGACGGGCGCGTCATCATGGACGAGCGGAACACGCCGATGCCGGGGCTCTATGCGGCAGGGGAAGTGGCGTGCGTTTCGGTGCACGGCGCAAACCGCCTGGGCACCAACTCGCTGGTGGATATTCTGGTTTTCGGGCGGCGCAGCGGACGCCACGCGGCCCGCTTCGTTCAGGAGAGCGATTGGGCGCCGCTTCCGCCCAACCCGGACGAGTGGGCAAGCGGACAGATCAATCGCCTGCGGAATTCGATCGGCCAGGAACGCGCCGTCGATATCCGCGACGTTCTCCAGGATGAAATGATGGAAAAGGCTTCGGTGTTTCGCGACGCGGCCAGCCTGACCGCCATGAGCGAGAAGCTGAAGGAACTGCGCCAGCGCTTCGCGAACGTCAAAGTGGAAGACAAAGGCACGCGCTATAACACCGAGCTCCTGGAAGCCGTCGAGCTCGAGAACTTGCTGGACCTCGCGGAAGTGCTTGTGGAAGGCGCGCTGGTCCGCCAGGAGAGCCGGGGCGCGCATTTCCGCGAGGATTTCCCCACGCGCGACGACGCCAACTGGCTGAAACATACCCTCGCCTATCGCGGGGAGAAGGGCGTCACGTTCCGGTACAAGCCCGTGACGATTACGAAGTTTCAGCCGCAGGAGAGAAAATACTGAAGGGCAGGGATTAGGGGTCAGGGATTAGGGATTAGTAGAAAACAACTTCCTTCCCCAGCCCCTAGCCCCCAGCACCCTGCTCTTAGCACCCAGGAGTGAACAATGCAGGTCACGCTCAAGATCCAGCGATACAATCCCGAAAAGGACAAGGCCCCCTGGTGGGGTGAATACAAGATTGAGGCGGAGCCCACCGACCGCCTGCTCGACGCGCTCAATTACGTCAAGTGGCACCTCGACGGCACGCTGACGTATCGGCGCTCCTGCGCGCACGGCATCTGCGGCTCCGACGCCATGCAAATCAACGGCGCGAACCGCCTGGCCTGCAAGGTGCTGCTCCGAAACCTCGGGCAGGTCATTACTGTCGAGCCCCTCCGCGGCTATAAGGTCATCAAAGATCTGCTGGTAGATATGGACGCCTTCCTGGCCAGGTACCGGAGCATGAAGCCGTTCCTGATTACGCATTCGCCGCAGCCCGAGAAGGAGCGACTGCAATCGCCCGAGGACCGCGAGCGCTTCGACGACACCACCAAGTGCATTCTGTGCGGGTGCTGCACCAGCGGCTGCCCGTCGTTCTGGGCGAACGGCGAGTACGTGGGACCCGCGGCCATTGTCAATGCCCACCGCTTCCTCTTCGACAGCCGCGACGAAGGCACCGTGGAGCGGATCGAGCTTCTCAATACGGTCGATGGCGTCTGGCGCTGCCGCACCATTTTCAACTGCGTGGAAGCTTGCCCGCGCGAGATCAATGTGACCCGCGCCATCGGCGAGGTCAAAAAGGCGATCTTGATGCAGAAGGTGTAGGGGGAGGCTTCGAATTCCCTGCGGCCCCTTCAGAGTTAACAGTCGACAGTTGACAGTCAACAGTCAAAACACAGGGCAAGACCAGACCCGCAAGATAGGCAGTTTCTTGCAGACTCGCGTTGCAGGTGAGGTGTCTTCCGTTCCGGGCTTCCGCGTTGCCGTGCTTGGCCCGACTATTTCAGCGTGTGGTTGAAGAACTCCAGCATGCGGTTCCAGGCGTCCTGGGCGTCGCCCTCGCGATAGCCGAGCTTGTTACTGGGATTCTCGAAGGCGTGGCCGGCGCCGGGATATTCCTTCACATCGATGGACTTGTGCGCCGCTTCCATGGCCTTTTGGAACGCTTCGACGTCGCTGGGGGTGATGCCGCGGTCCTCCTCGCCGAAGTTGCCGAGTACCGGCGCTTGAATCTTCGCGATGGCCTGGGGATCTGTGGGCAAGGCGCCGTAATTCATGGCGCAGGCGGCGAGGCGCGGCTCGTTGACTGCGAGTTGCAGTGAAAGGCCGCCGCCCATGCACCATCCCACCGAGCCGATCTTATCCTTCTCCACGTCGGGCCGCGCCGCCAGGAAATCGAAGGCCGCCTTCAAATCGCGCACGGCACGATCCTGCGGCATCCCGCGCATCAGTTCGTGAGCGAGACTGGGATCGTAGGCCACTTTACGGCGATAGAGGTCCACGGCCAGCGCGACGTAACCTTGCTCAGCGAATTTCTGAGCCTGCTCTTTGACCCAGTCGTTCAGCCCCCACCATTCGTGGATCACTACGAGTGCCGGATGACGCCCCGCGGACGCGGGCAGCGCGAGATAACCCTCAATGGTATCCCCGCCGCTCGAGAACTTCACCGTCTGGGTTTTGACCGGCGCAGCGAGGGCAACTGCCGATGAAAAGAGCGCACCACAGCAAGCCAGCAGGAAAACACGGCGCATGCCTGACCTCCGAAGGTGAGAATGTGCAACAAAGCCTGAGGTGTCGATTATAGGCCAGGTCGGCCATCGGCGTCAGCCTTCGCGTGCACATGATGTGGGAGAATGTGCCGCCCGAGAGAATCGGGAGTCTGTAGTATAATGAATTTTTAGGGTTTGCTGTCGAAGATGAGCGAGGACCAATCCGGAGGAGGCACGAAGGCGTGTCCGCTGGACAACGGAGCGCCCCATTTAGGATGAAATTCTCCCGCCGCAATTTCCTGGGCTCTTCGGGTGTCATCCTGGGCTCCAAGCTTTTGGAAGTTCTTACTACTCCCTTCTGGCGCTGGACGGGAACGCCGGCACTTGAAGCCGCCACGGCGCAGAGCCCTGAAACCGGTTCGCCGGTCACCTTTGTGGACGTCGGCCGCGAAGCCGGGCTGAACGTCTGGAACGTCTGGGGCGGCGTCAAACGCAAGAGCTACATCGTCGAGGCGAAGGGCAGCGGGATCGCGTTCTTTGATTACGACAACGATGGCTGGCCGGACATCTACATCACGAACGGGGAGCGCCTCCCCGGCGAAGAGCCCACGCCCGATGGCAAACCACCCATCCAGCACCTCTTCAAGAATAATCGCGACGGGACGTTCACAGACGTCACGGAAAAAGCCGGCCTCGTTCGCACCGGCTGGGGGACGGGCGTGTGCGTCGGCGACTACAACAACGACGGCTGGGACGACCTCTTCTGCGGCTACTGGGGCCACAACATTCTCTGGCGCAACAACGGTGACGGCACCTTTACGGACGTCACCAAGCAGGCGGGCCTCTGGGAGGACCAAGTCCGATGGGCTTCCGGCTGCACGTGGATCGATTACGATCGTGACGGCTTGCTGGACCTCTTCGTGTCGAATTACATTGTCCTCGACCTCAAGAAAGTCCCGGTTCCCGGACAGACGGGCTATTGCCAGTGGAAGGGCATCCCGGTGATGTGCGGCCCGCGCGGCCTGCCCGGAGGAATGAATATCCTCTATCATAATAACGGCGATGGAACGTTTAAGGACGTCTCCGAGCCAGCCGGCATCCTGAAGCCGGGCCCGCGTTATTCCATCACGGCGGTCTCTTATGATTTTGATAATGACGGCTGGCCGGATATTTATGTCGCGGTGGATTCCGAGCCAAGCATCCTCTTTCACAACAATCACGACGGCACCTTCACGGATATCGCCGTGATGGCGGGCTGCGCCTACAACGAGGACGGGCAGGAGCAGGCCGGCATGGGCGTTGGGGTCGCGGACTACGACTGCGACGGCTGGCTGGATCTCTTCAAGACCAACTTTCAGGATGACACGCCTGACCTCTACCACAACAACGGCGACGGCACGTTTACCGACGTCACCTTTGTCTCGGGTTTGGGCGTGAATACCCAGTACGTCTGCTGGGGCGCGGGCTTCATGGATTATGATAACGACGGCTGGTCCGATATCTTCCATGTCACCGGGCACGTCTACCCAGAAATCGAGAGCTACAACCTGGACGCCCACTTCAAATCCCCGCGACTGGTGTACCGCAACCTCCGCAACGGGAAGTTTAAGGACGTTTCCAAGGACATGGGCCCCGGCGTTACCGAATTGTACGCAAGCCGCGGCTGCGCCTTCGGGGACTACGATAACGACGGCGATATCGACGTCGTGATCCTGAACATGAATGACATGCCCTCGCTGCTCCGCAACGACGGGGGGAACAAGCAGAATTGGATCAAGGTCAAACTCTTGGGCACGAAATGCAATCGCACCGCCATCGGCGCGCGCGTGCGCGTGCTGACGGGCAAGCACGCCCAGATCGATGAAGTCCATACCGGAACCAGCGTCATGTCCCAGAGCGATCTTCGCCTGCACTTTGGCCTGGGCGAGGCCAAGCAGGTGGACGTGCTGGAAGTGAAATGGCCTACCACTCAGAAGATCGAGCGCTTTACGAACGTCGAGGCAAATCAGATTCTGACGATCAAGGAAGGCGAGGGAATCATCAAGAAAGATAAGCCTGCGAAATCCCCGGCGCAGGGCGCCTCGACGCCAAAGCCTCCCACCAAGGCCGCCGCCCCAGCCTCGAAAGCTACCGCCAAGGCTGCCTCTCCACCCAAGGCTCCCAGCCGCTAGGTTGTCGGTTCACCCCTCAACACAGGTGGATCTTTCCCATTCCTGATATCCGGCAATAGGTGTGATCCCATCTCTAAACCGTGGCAACTCCGGGCGCGCAAATTCATCCAATTTATGGGGTTAGGGCGACTGACAAGGGTGTTCAGACTGCAAGGAGAAAGGTTGGCTTCCGGCCAAGGAGCTTGATGGCCTCGGATATCTCGGAGAAGATGCGGCTCGGGCTGCGCCGGGCCGTAAAGGGCATCAGGGAATTTGCCTACAACCGGCCCCCGGCAGCCCGCGAGCCGGAGCCGCCGCCTTCCCGGCGCCGGATTGGGCTGGCGCTGGGGGGAGGATTCGCGCGCGGCCTCGCCCACATAGGCGTCCTCAAGGTTCTAACCGACAACCACATTTCATTCGATGCCCTGGCGGGCGTGAGTGTGGGCAGTATTATTGCCGCGGCCTTTGCCGGCGGGTTGCCGGTCGAGGAGATGGCGGCGCGGACCCGCACCGTGCGCTGGAAGAGCTTCGCACGCTGGACGGTGGGGCGTCTGGGCCTTGCCACCAACGAGCGCATGGAGGGCCTGCTTCAGGAAGCCGTGCACGCGAAGAGGTTCGAAGACCTGAGTATTCCCCTCGCGGTCGTCGCTACCGATCTTTCCACCGGCGAGGCAGTGACCTTCCGGCGGGGCGAATTGATTCCACCCTTGCGTGCCAGTTGCAGCTTTCCGGGTCTCTTCATCCCCATTGAATACCAGGGTCGGCTGCTTGTGGACGGCGCCCTTACCGCCCCCATGCCCGTGGCGGCGCTCCAGGAGTTCGGAGTGGACACCATCGTCGCGGTATTCCTGAAGACCAACGGACCTCGCCACACCCCCACGAACATCTTTCAGGTTATCGGGCAGTCGTTTCAAATCGCCCAGAGCCTGAACCAGGCGCCTTGGCGCGACGCCTGCCACCTGGTGATCGAGCCGGACACCACGGATTTTGATTGGGACGACTTTGCGCGCGCCGAGGAGCTTATCGCCGCAGGCGAGCGCGCCGCGCGGCAGGTTCTGCCCGCACTCCAAGCCCTGTTCGAACCGCGACCCGTCCCGCGGCTCGTGGTGGCGCGTTGATTGGCCCAGGTTGACACGGCGGAGGCGGGCGCCTAAGATTCCCTTCGTTCGAAGCGTGCGTCGCCCGCGAGGATGCAATGAGTGACTTCATGCGAAGACCCGGTCGGCCATGGTGGCGTGTGGCGTGCTTTGTCCTGCTGCTGAGCGTGAGCACGGCCTTGCAGGCAACCGACGAACCCGCTCCCGATGCCACTCCTCAGATACAAACCGTCCAACCCGCCCAGGGCGCGCCGGGGGCGGAGATCAACCTGACGATTGAGGGCGAGAACTTTTCGCGCGGCGTTTACGTGTCCTTCTCGAATCCCTTGGCCGCGATCACGTCCGCCAAGAGCCCGACGACTTC
>JAIQGA010000180.1 GCA_020072925.1 Terriglobia bacterium
CCAGCAGGTGCCCGAGCCCACGCCGCTCCAGACGCGGGCGCACGAACTGATCCGGACGTTCCCAGTAACAGGAAACTGATTTTGCCGCTATCTCTCAGCGAGTCAGTAGAATTCCGTCCAAATGCCGTGGAACTTCGGGTTAGTCCCCGCCAATCCAAACTGCACTGGCAACCCCGGAATCTTGTTCCTTGCCGACACCCGGCCGTTAGGAGTATGCTTACGCCTCCTAGGGACCTCGCACCCCTACGGTATGGTTTAGCCGAAGTCCGTTTCACTCCTCGCTTCGTCCGACCACCCTGGAAGGTTGATTTGTCTTTGGAGCATTCAGCGTGAGAGCCATACCTTTCCGTCGCGCCGCTCGGATGATCGCTCGCGGCACCTGGAGTTTTGTGAAGGACCGACCCTTGGTGGTCTCCTTCGAGTTGACACACTCTTGCATTGCGGACTGCCGCCATTGCGATAAGGGTGGCATCAAGCCTGAGCCTCCGGGGCTTCTGCGCGCGGACGACTACCGTCGCCTGCGGGCTGAGCTGAAGCCCATGGCCGTGCAGCTATCGGGCGGCGAGCCCCTGCTGCGCAAGGACCTTCCGGACATCGTGCGGGCCGTGAAAGAGCCCAGCGGCTTGCCTTACACCATCCTGGTGACCAACGGGCGGCTGCTGACGGAGGAGAAGTACCTGTCCCTGCGCGCGCTGGGCGTGAACCAGTTCTCGATTTCCATGGACTTTCCCGACAAGCGGCACGACGAATTCCGGCGCTTGCCCGGCCTCTACGCGCACCTGGCGAAACTCGTCCCCACCCTGGCGAAGCACGGCCATGATGACGTAGCGCTGAACACCGCCATTACGCGCGAGAACCTGCCCGCGCTGCGTGGCATCTACGACCGCGCCAAGGAGTGGGGAGTATCGATCTCCTACAGCGCCTATACGCCGCTTCGCACCCGCAGCATGGAGCACTACATCAGCTCCGTGGATGACCTCGACCGACTCCAAAGCACATTGGCGGAACTGGTCAGGCTGAAAGCCGGGAATGGCCGCATCGCCAACTCGCCCTGGACGCTTACGGGGATCCACGATTTCTTCGTGCATGGCACGGTGCCGGGCTGCAATGCCGGCCGCCGCTTCCTGGTCGTGACGCCCGACGGCGGTTTGCGACCCTGCTCGATGTTCGAGCAGACTTATTCCTCGCAAAAAGAAATCATGAAGAAATTTGTCGCCGGGAATCACTGCGGCGGCTGCTACGTTTCCATCCGGTCCTACCTCGACGCGTCCTTCTGGACGCTCCTCAAGGACAACGTCTCGACGCGCGTCTTCGCCCGCAACGGCCGGTCGCACGAGTGTTAGGTCGAGACGGCGTCCGCACTTCGCACCCTTGAGACCCACCGTAAATTCGCCACGAGGAGTGTTCCACGTGCGGTAAAATGCCATGAGAAGGCCAGGAGGAGAAGTGATTAAGGACAAGGATTTCTGGCTGAACTGGGAGGCAACGACGATTCTCAGTCAGCCTCCCGATTACTACCAGAACCTGCGGCTCCTGGAAGGCATGTACGAGCACGCCCGCAATCTGGGCGTGTATCCCCCGGCCGATCCACTGGAAGGCTTGGAAAGCATAATCCGAGTGGCGAGGGTCCTCAATGTTCCAACAGATCCTGGAGAGCCTCGCGGGAGCTTTTGAACGCCGTGGCATTCGCTACATGGTCATTGGCGGACAAGCGGTGTTGCTCTACGGCGAGCCGCGACTCACTCGGGATATTGATGTGACGATTGATCTCGGCCCGGATCGATTGCCCGAGGTTCTGAGTGTAACCGAGGAATTGGGCTGGCGGGTCCTGACTGATTCCCCGGCAGAGTTTGTCCAAAAGACGATGGTCCTGCCCGTCCTAGAGGTGGCCAGCGGCGTTCGTATTGATTTGGTTTTTTCCTTTTCTCCGTATGAGAAACAGGCCATGGACCGCATCCGCCGCGTGCGGGTTGGTCAGGTGGATGTGTCCTTCGCTTCCGTTGAAGACTTAATCATCTCGAAAATCGTCTCAGGACGTCCGCGTGACCTGGACGATGTTCGGGCCGTCCTTTTGAAGAACCCGGATCTGGACCTGCAATATATTCGTCGCTGGCTCCGGGAGTTTGAGCTGAGCTTGAGTGAACCATTCCTTGAGGGGTTCGAGCAATTGAAGAAATCGTTGCCCCGCCGATGACCTTGCCATGAATTGATTCCCACCCAGCAGAAACTCAGGCGGCACCTACGCGTCCTCCCGGCTACTGCCCGGGCAGGAATGCCGGGTGGCTATGAAACCGTCACGGCATCGTGTGGGACATCTGCGGCAAGATCCGCGGGTTTCTTGGCCCGCCGCAAATCGTTAGCAACCAAGTTGATGCCCTCGGAGCCTTGACCGGTGACGCGGAGGTAAGCCTCAAGGCTCGCAGCCAGATGGCAGCCGTGGATCATCGCCTGGCGAACGTTGCGAAGGATGATGGCGGGCCCTCCGCCTGAGACCTGCGCGAGGTCCGCATCAAAAACGTCCAGATTGTTGACGTCCTCGCAAATCACGCCCGGGCGCTCGTCGATCTGCTGGAAGCTGGTTTGCACATTGTGCAGCCGCAAGCCGGCGATGTGACGGCAATAGAGTGCATAGGCAGGCAGGGCACCGAACATATTGAATTCCGGATAGGCCTCGGGATTTTCCAAGACGGTGCGGTCCGCATCGGCGCGACGGCCGCCGCCCGCGAAGGCTAGGTGGATGTTGCTCAAGGTCAAGTCGTGGATCGGGTATCCCGGCAGGCCGGCAATCGCGCAGCCGATGCGGTCCGCGCCGGTGCACTGGACATCGCGAATCGACACATTGCGCAGGCTTCCCATGCCGGGATTGGCCTTCCCTGGCGAGATGGGCCGCGCGCGATTACCGAGGCGAATGAAGATCGGCGCGCCCACACCGCGCATCGTCAGGTTGGAAACGGTCACGCCGTCGAGCGTGCCGCCATCCACGACCTCCAGTGCCAGCCCTGCCAGCCGCGTGTTGTGAATCACGCAGTTGCTGATGGCGATATCGGCGAAGCCTCCGTTGGATTCGGTCCCGGTTTTGATCGCATTGCAGTCCGACTGAAGGACGCAATTGGTAATAGTGACATCGCGGCAGACGCGGTTACCCGCGCTCTTGAGCACCAGCGCGTCGTCCCCGGAATCGATAAGGCAATCGGAGATGCACACCTGCTCGCAGCCATCGATATCGATTCCGTCGTTGTTGGCATTGGCGTGGCTGTGCACCTGGAGGCCCTGGAGTTGGACTCCCGTGCAGGCCAGGTAATGCTGCACCCACATCCCGGAGTTCCGCAGTGTGATGTCCCGCACCGAGACGTTGCGGCATTCAGAGAATCGAAGCAGATAGGGGCGACCGGTGGGCTTCCGTTCGAAGGCGGCGCCTTGCCCGTCCAGGACGCCATGACCCTCGATGAAGATGTTTTCGAGCCGCTCGCCGTAAATCAGGTACTTATCCGTATAGGGGGCGGTGTAGGCCTGAAACGCCGGCGTGGTGGGGTGATAATCGGCCAGATTCGTGCTGCCCAGGAGGGTGGCGCCAGCCGAGAGATGGAGGCCGACGTGACTTCTCATGAAAATCGTTCCGGAGAGGTAGGTGCCGGGCGAGAAGAATATGATTCCACCCCCGGCCCGCGCGCAGGCATCTACGGCGCCTTGAATTGCGGCGGTATCGAGCCGAGCGCCATCTCCCACGGCGCCGAATGCTCTCACGTCATAAACGATAGGAGGCAGAACGATCTTCTGCTGGGCAGACCGAGCCGGCAAACCCGCGCCGAGTCCCGCCAACGCCGCGCCATACACGAACTCTCGCCTGAACATGGAAGTAGTGCTCCTTCTCCCCCTGGTTCAACAGCCCCTATGTGCATTATACGGCCTCATCCACCAACCTGGCCGGATCGAAATACCGGTTGGGCGTGGAATGGGGGTTGCGCGCAACTCCGGCCTGCCCGCGAGGGCATGAGGCTCATCCCCAACGCCAAGGGGTAATTCTATGAATCGGCTCGGTTTTCCCGACGCGCGAAGGCGGCTCTACCGCGAATAGTTCTTGCCTTCCAGTCGCGATTCACTGTATTTATGAATATTTGGACTTCCTGTAACGGACTCAATGGGTGAGGCTGACTGGGGATTCAGCCCGGCGAACCCTGTGCAGCCATCCCACGGGCCCTCCGGCTGAGAGGAAAACAGAAAACCCGCGGAGGAGTTCCCTCATCTGACTGAAAGGTAAGACCGAGCCGCACGGAAGCCTAGGCACGAAATCCTCGGGACAGGCCGCTCGCGGGGAGCGTGCCCCAGTTCAGAATCTGAAAATGGGACAAAGGGAGATTTGAGAGGGATGCTCAAACGTGTGCTGGTGGGGGGGCTGGCGATCAGCGTGGGCTTCGCGATTCTCGTGAGTTGTAATTCCTCGACCACCAATACGACCAAGCCGGGCACTGGAAATCTGATTGCGCTTGTCGGCGATACGCCTGTCTGCAACGTCGGGTCCATGCATTTCTTGATATCAGGGCTGCAACTTACGCAGCAGGGGACGACCAATAACGTCGCCATTTTGAATCCTAGCACGAACAGCTTCAAGATCAATTTCGGCAGCTTACGCGACGCCGAAACCTTTCTGAGCATTGGCGCCTTTGCGCAAGGCACCTATGATACGGGCTTCTTCCAGATGTCGTTGGGTCAACTCGGGGTATTTGATCCCACCCTGGTCCCCCCCGCACCCACGCTGGTAACGGGATCGTTGAGCAATACCGAACCGACCTTCACGGTTTCTCCCCCGCTGGTCGTCAACCCGGGGCAGTTAAGCGTGGTGCGCTTTGACATGGACATGCTGCGCTCGATTGAGGTCGACTCGAATGGCCAGATCACGAAAATCATCAAGCCCGTGTTCACAGCGACGCCCGTCACCCTCCAGCCCGACGGAACTTACGGCAGACTCGAGAACCTCATAGGATTCGTGCGGTCCGTGGTTCCTTATAGTCCGGGGACTTCATTCGTGGGCAACTTCTCTATGCAACTGCTTACCGGGTCGTTGCCTCAGGGTCCTGTGGTGAACGTCAACTTCGCCAGCACAACACAGATGTTCGGCGTAACTACAACTCTCAGCGACTTGTTGACGGGTACGGTGGTGGAAGTGGACGGCTACCTCGACAGGAGCGGTAACCTGGTGGCCGATACCGTGGAGGCGGAAGGCCAGGAAGATCCCGATCTGAACCAGGTCGCCCTGATCGGGCCGATCATTTCGATCGCCAGGGATGCCACCGGGAACGTCACGCAGTTTACGCAGTGGGTCCAGGACCAGCAGCCGGACGACACCTTCTCCATTCCCTTTGATTCCGAAGCTGTGGTGAATATATCGACCTCCACGACCGCGCCTACGACGTATCAGTACTCGTCCCGAACAGTCAATTTCACGTCGCCGCCTCTCGCCTTCGATTCCACCTCACTGGCGGTAGGCCAGCAAGTCATCGTGTATGGTCCGTTCACGCCGCCTCCGCCGGTGTCCGGTGGTGAGACTCAGGGGCCCGTCACTGTGGCCGCCACGCAGATCTACCTGAAGATGCAGACTATCCAGGGCAGCTTCACCAGGCTCGTCCAGGCGGCGCCTGACAACCGGACGGGCGCTTTCCAGATGGCTCCCTGCTGCACGCTGCTCCAAGGCGCGCCCATCTATGTGCTGACGACAGGGGCCGTTACCTCAACCACCACGAAACTCACGTTTCAGACGAAATTCCAGGATGTGGCAGGCCTGAATGAATTGACTCCTCAGTCGACACTGTTGGTCAAGGGCATGCCCTTTTTCGAGCCGAATGCCACGTCCATCAACGGCGTTCCTATTCCTGCCGGAACGCTGGTCATCCTCGCCAGTCAGGTCCACCAACTCTAGCCGTCGAGAGCCGACGACTTCGGCATTCCAGACGTAATCGTGCTGGAGCCTTATACGGCCGGAAGGCCTCGCCGCCTGCTCCGCTCGCCCGGCAGGTGCGTGAAGCCCAGGTTCTTGCCCTGCATCGTCTTCGTCAGCAGAATGATTTGCCCGGTGTGGAGGGAGAAGTGTTCGGTGACGTGGAACACAGCCTGTAAGCCGGTGACGCGAAACCCCTGGATCGGATAGGCACGCGCCAGCTCGCGTCCCGTGAGGCCACGCAGCACGCCGCAGGCCTCAAGCACCGTTCGATGCAGGCGCCCGAGCAGTGCCCGCCGGGGGATCGGGCCCTGCTCGAGGAACTCGCGGTCGCGCACGCGGGTGTCGGGCGCGCCCCCCAGACCCGAGATCACCCACTGGCGGACGTTGCCTTCCAGATGCAGGATCAGGTTGCCCACGCTGTTCGATTCGGAATTGGCGCGCCACCAGATTTGCGCTTCGGAGAGCCGACGCGCACAGGCCTCGATCCGCGGCAGGTCGACTTCTCGCAGGATGTATTGCGCCTGAGCAAGAAAAAGGTGTGGCAATTCCGTAGTTCGCATTCCGCTCTCCTGACGGGGTCTCGAACCTCGAACAGGTCGCTGAAGAAGCCGCCTTCATGAGGTAGCGGCGTTTACATCGCCATAACTCCGGCAGATTCAGTTCAGCCGTGGCGACGTAAAGTCGCCGCTACTTGGAATCAGCGATCTCAGCGCTCATAGGGCGCCGTTAAAGATCGCCCATGCGATTTCTTGGCACCTTCCCGGGCTTTGACGCGCAAACCCCCGGCATGCTTTTTCTTCGCGCGAAGCTCCTGCCACACTTGCGCTTTCCATTCACGAGTTTCCCAGAAGGTCAGCCAGAGATAGAACGTCGCATAGCTTCGCCACCCTGCCCAGCGCGCGCCGAGTCGTTCCACGCGCTTGGCGGTGGGCATTTTCCGCAAGCCATAGAAATCACGGATGGCCTTCTGCAAGCCCACGTCGGCGGCGGGCAGACAATCGAGATGACCTAGCGCCCGCAATCCCACGTACTGGGCCGTCCAGGGGCCGACGCCCTTCTGTTCGAGCAACTTCGCGTGGGCGACGACGGGCTCCAGGTCGCGTAATCCTTCCAGGTCCAGCGTCCCGTCCAGGGTGAGCCGCGCCAGCGCGATGATGTAGCGCGCCTTCGGGCCGGAAACCTGTATGCGCCGCAGCTCGCGCGGCGTGGTAATGGCGAGCGCTGCCGGCTCGGGAAAGGTGTTGTAGCGCCGCCCCTCGAATTCCAGGTGCGCGCCGTAGGTTTCGATGAGCGCCTTCTTCACTTGGTGCGCGAAGGCCAGATTCACCTGCTGCTCGATAATTGCCGAGACCACCGTTTCGAACACGCTGGGCGCCTGCGGAATGCGCATGCCGTGAAAGCGCGCCACGAGCCGTGTTAGAATCGGGTCGGATTCCGCCAGCGCATAAAACGGCTTAAGGTCGAGGTTTGTAGCGAACTGCCGCTCGACTTGCGCAACCACGGCGCGCTCGGTGGCGGGGTCGTTCGGGCCGGCCAAAATGCGCACTTCCAGCCTGCTTCGCTCCTCGCGCACCCCATAGAGAACGGGCTGCCCGTGGACTTCCGCAGCGCGGCGGTATTCACCATCGACGCAGTAATCGAGCAGCGGCGCGAATTCGCGACCGTTCAGCAGCGCCGGCGGGCTGAGAATGAATCCCAGCGTGTGCGCGAGGCTGAATGGCTCGCGTGGTCTGATGAGCATGGTCCGTCCCACGACCTCCCGTGTCAGTCCTCTAAGCCCCGCGAACGATTGTGCACGGGAGCGCAAATTCGCGCAAGCGGTACGGGCCATTCTTGCGCCCGCCGTCTCTTCGGCGCTCATTGAGTGCCGCTACAAAAGCCGTTGTCGGTATATTCTGGAGCCCTCATCAAGTTCAGGTCAACGGAATGCCGCGCGAATCATCGCGGCACTGCAGACTCCGACGAGCGGGGATATAATTGAAGCGTACGCCATCTGCCGAGGTGGAGTAGTCCCGATGAAGCCATGCGCTTATAGTATGTTTGAAACGCCGCTGGGCTGGTGCGCGATTGCCTGGCACCAGAGCGGGAATCAGATGGCGGTGACCTTCCTGAAACTGCCCGAAGCCACGGCCGAGCAGACGGAATCGATGATCGCGCAGTCGTGCGGCGGGATCCCCGCGAGCGCGCCGCATGAAATCGCCGCGGTCATGCGGAGGGTGTGCAAGCACCTCCAGGGAGAGGTCCAGGATTTTCGGGATGTGGCCGTTGACCTGGAGGGAATCGCCCCCTTTGCGCGGCGGGTGTACGCAGCCGCGCGCGAAATCCCGCCGGGCGAAACCCGGACCTATGGCGAACTCGCGCAGGCCTTGCACTGCCCTGGCGCGGCGCGGGCCGTGGGGCAGGCGTTAGGAAAGAATCCCATCGCGCTCATCATCCCGTGCCATCGCGTCCTGGCTGCCGGCAGACGCCCGGGAGGATTTTCGGCTTTCGGCGGCCGCGCCACCAAGGCCACGCTGCTAGCCCTCGAAGGAACAGGTTTCGGCGGCGTGCACGGCCAGCTCTCGCTGATTTCCTTACGGCCGGATGAAGAATCCCCGTCACAATCATCCCGAGCGGATGCAGGCCGTCCTGAGTGAATCGAAGCAAGGCTCACCTCTTCGCAGCCTGATACAGATTCGTCTTCAAGGTCGCAGTATTGCATCGCGATGTGCGGCCCGGAACAGCGTTTCTCTGTGCCCTCCGTGGCTTTCAAGCGTTCACACAGAGATCACGGAGGATTCTCCGTGGCCTCTGCGTTCATTCTTTTTCTGACCACAAAGGGCACAGAGGCATTACCGGTGATCGCGTCCGCCTCCGGGACTCATTCAGTTTTTGGCCCGATTTTGTTGGATCAGAACACCATGATTAACGTCGGATTGGTTTAAGCGGGGGCCTGCGCCTACGGGGATTTGCTCGCCAACTTCGTCGGCGTCCGCGCTCACGGAATCAACTTTCTCAACTCTTCGCCTAGGGGCTGGAGTTGGGAGCCCAGCCAGGAAGTGTTCCACTCGTACATTTTTGCGCGTATCTGAGGGTTGCCCCAGATCGTCCGAAGCTTCTGCCAGTACCGCTGCCGGCTGGCTTGCAGGTTAGCTTTGGTCAGAGTTTCGGGAGCACTTTGCGGATCAAGGTTGAATTCCGGCGGCGGCTGGTCGGGTAGCTGCGCCTCCATGGAGTAGGCTGGCTGCAGCTTGCGCACCGCAAGGTCCCAATAGGCGCGCGCCAATCCCAGTTCCGCGGCTTTCCGATTGGCATTCCAACTTGGGTCAGGCTCCAGGAACTCGGCGGGCGGGTTCGTGGGCAGCCGGAGTACAGGCTGCGTGGAGAGGTAAACAAAAGCCAGGAACGCGGTCGCCGCGGCCGCCAAAACTCCCAGCGCCCCCATCAGCGCCCGGCGCGTGGAAGTGGACCTCGCAGCCGAAGTCTCCGGCGGGCGCGTGGCGAGGTTTGCTCGCGCCAAGGTCTCAATCTGGCTGAGGCTCGCGGCATATTTCCTTTCCTGATCTTTCAGCATCCTGAAGAACTCGTTCCTCATGCCGGTGGCGAGCTCGACGAGCTCGCGTTGCAGTTCTTCTTGATCCAACCCGGTGTGAGCGGGAAATGTCTTCTCAACTTGACCGCGAAAACTTTCCATCAGTTCTTGCGAAGTGCGGCGAAGCTCTTCCGTGCTCGCAGCGCCAAGTTGAGCAAATTGCTTCTGATATTCCTCGGAAGCAGCTTGCAGACTTTCCTCCACCTGCTTCCGAACCCCTTGCAGTTTGCTTTCCGCTTCCTGGGCCGCGGACTGAACAGAGCTCACGGCTTTTTCCTGGCCGTTCGAAATGGCATCTGCCTGCTCGGTTAGAGTCTGCACAAGGCGGTTTATGAGTTCCAGCACCGCGCTCGTCGAAAGCTTCTCTGCAACCGCGTTCACAGGTGAGGACGGCCGCTCGCCGCTCCCGCCGGAAACTTTCCCGGCCGGCTCAGCCGCAATCATTGGCGGAGGGTTGGAATGACTTGCGGCCCGCGCGCCTGTCTGGTCTGAAGGCAGAGCAACATCCGGAGGACCTTCCTCGCCACGGGGCTCAAGCCCTTCCGAATGTGGTATGGCTTCCTCCGGGGCGCCCTCGAGTGTTCGGTCGCGGGCAGGTTGCGAGTCTTGGGGCCTCGGCAGGGGGGGCATTTTGAATTCATCATCCGCGAGGTGCTCTGGGGCGCGAATCGGAACTTCCAGATCGCGCGCAGCGAAATATTCGAGCTTTTGAGTGGCGGTCAGGACGACCGGACCGGCGCGCCAGTCGTCGGGAGGCTTAACGGCCCACATGGCTTCGGCGTCGAAAGGCGGTAGAAACTCAACCCCGATTTCCGTAAGGCCATCGGGGCGCTTCCTGCCTCCTTCCCAGATCACGCGAGCAGAGTGCGTCTTGGCCGCGCTGGCGCACCTGATTCCGATTTCGGCCTTCGGGAGCGGCGGACGGAGCGTTTCAATTCTGGCGCCGTGCTTGCCCACATCCACGGTTCGGGTGGTTTCCTGCAGGGGCCGGCCCAACTCGTCTTTGCCGGTCAGGGTGATGGGCAGACCCAGCAGCAGGCGCGTATTTCTGCGGTAAGGGACGGTCCCAGCCAAACCCAGCACGACTTTGCCGAAATGCGGAGACGTCATGAGCATTACCTTGCCCAGTTATTCAATCCCTGCGGTGCGAAGAGGTGGGCGATTGACGCCGATTGCGACCCCGATTTCCACTGCACCAAGCCCGTGGCGCGCTATGTTAGTACCGGACCCGCCCGGAAGCAAGGCGTGTTCGATCTTCTGTCAAAGCTCTTTAGAAATGTCCCCATGCTTACCTCGTTAGAAGTGTTCCCTTTTTGTTTTGGTTTTGTTCCAGGTTTTGTTTCTGTTTTGGTTCTTGTCATGGTCGTTGGCCTTGCCTGGAGCGGAGCTTTTTGGGGGAACCGGAGGGCAAGGCCAACGACGGCGGCGGCGCGATTCCGGTCCCCGCACCGCTTTGCGTTCCGACCCCCGCCGCGCCGCCTGTCGCCACGGGTGGTCCGCCGGCGGCACCCATTTCCGCTTCGTGGTCGCCAGATTCGGCGGGATCGCCTATCCCGCCACGGGCGAGAAAAGCCGCTCCGATTTGCTGGCTTGACGATCGAACGGAATATCCTCATGGAAAGTGGACCGATCGGGCCTGTTTGGCGTAAGCTACCACGCCGATCGCACTCGGTGGTTTCCGAGCCTCTATGTCGTCATCCGCGACAACTATGCGGAAGACACAGGAGACGATAGCCTGGTGTCCCAGGCGATTGACGGCGCCCTGGTCAAGCACAGCGTCGCCACCGGGGAGTTGTGAAAACGGACTGAGATACGGAGGCATTACGAGAAAAGCAACTGACCGTCGCCAATTCCTGACCGGCGTGGGATTAGCTTTAGGAGCGTCGAAACTAGTTGCGGGAGTTGACGCTTGCCAGGGGAGCCCAAGCGGAAACACTGCGAGGAGGCCAATTATCTTGGGGCCTTTCGCGCGCCTGGGCGGTCCCGAAGTAGATGGAAATATCGCTCAACCCTTCACTCTCGAGCCTGGATACAAGGACAGCGTTCGCATGCGACTTACGGATACTGACGAAGACCGAAGACTTCAGGATGGTGCCCTATGAGCCCACACTTCACCCGCCGCGAGTTCCTGCAAGCCACCGGAGCGGCTGCCGCCGCGCTGGGTTCGGCCCACATGTTGCGCGCCCGGCAAGCCTACGCGCCCACCTGGGATTCCTTGGCAAAGCATACTGCCCCGGCCTGGTTTGATGACGCCAAGTTCGGCATCTTCTTCCACTGGGGAATCTATTCGGTCCCGGCCTTCGAAAACGAATGGTACTCCCGCAACATGTACATCGAGGGCTCGCGCGCCAACAAGTTTCACAACCTGGTCTACGGTCCTCCGTCGAAATTCGGTTACAAGGATTTCATCCCGATGTTTCGCGCCGAGAAGTTCAACCCGGAGGAATGGGCGGAATTGCTTCGCAAAGCCGGTGCGAAG
>JAIQGA010000181.1 GCA_020072925.1 Terriglobia bacterium
GGAGGCCTGCGCGAGCGTGTGTTGACACTTGTAGGGGCACGCCATGGCGTGCCCCTACCGAAGATCGAATCCCTCGCCGTGCTACCTCTTGAAAACCTCTCGCGCGACCCCGAGCAGGAATACTTTGCCGACGGCATGACCGAGGAGTTGATCGCCAACCTGGGGAAGGTCGGGGCGCTGCGAGTCATTTCCCGGCAATCTGTAATGCGGTACAAGCGGAGCGAGAAACCCCTGCCGGAGATCGCGCGCGAGCTGAATGTGGATGCGGTGGTGGAAGGCGCGGTGGCGCGTTCGGGAGGCCGGGTGCGGATCACCGCGCAATTGATCCAGGCCAACCCCGAAAAGAATCTGTGGGCCGAAACCTATGAGCGCGACCTGCGCGATGTCCTTGCTTTGCAGGGCGAAGTGGCGCGCGCCATTGTGCAGGAGATTCGAGTCAAGCTCACGCCCCAGGAGCAGGTGCACTTGGCCACCACGCGCCCCCTCAACCCTGAAGCGCATGAGGCGTATCTCATGGGCCGCTATTTCTGGAATAAGCGGACAGAAGAGGGGTTCAGCAAAAGCATCGAGTGTTTCCAGCGGGCCATTCAGAAAGAACCGGACTACGCTCTCGCTTACGCCGGTCTCGCCGACTCTTACGTTGTCCTTGGGAGCTTTGGTTTTCGCTCGCCGCAGGAAGTCATGCCAAAAGGGAAGGCAGCGGCGTTGAAGGCGTTGGCGATTGATGAGACGCTGGCCGAAGCTCATGCCTCGCTGGCAATGCTCAAAATAGACTATGAATATGATTGGCTGGAAGCCGAGCGGGAATTTCAGCGGGCGATCGAGCTAAACCCCGGGTATGCCAGCGCTCACCAGTGGTATTCGCAGTACTTGATGGCAAGAGGTCGGACCGCAGAGTCACTTGCCGAGAACCAACGAGCCCTTGACCTTGACCCGCTTTCGCCCATTATGAATTCGATCTACGGATGGCATCTCTATTTCGCAGGGCACGACGACGAGGCAATAGCGCAACTCCGCAAAACGCTCGAAGTGAACCCAGACTTTCCGCCAGCCTACTTTTACCTGGGACTGCCCTATGAGCACAAGGGGATCTATAAGGAAGCAATAGCGAAGTTCGAGAAGGCCCTACAACTTTCCGGGGGAGGCCCGATATATGTTTCAGCGCTTGGGCATGCCCTGGGGGTTGCGGGCAGGAGAACCGCTGCACAGAGATACCTGGTCGTCCTTGAGGATCTTTCCAGGCGAAGTTATGTCTCGCCTTATGACTTCGCAGTCGTCCATGCGGGTCTCGACCACAAAGATCTCGTCATCGCATGGCTGGGAAAGGCTTATGAGGATCACTCTTTCCGCCTTATATACCTGAAAGTCGACCCAATGTTCGATCCCCTGCGCTCCGACCCGCGCTTCCAGGACCTCCTGCGCCGCATGAATTTCCCGCCGTAGGGGAGGGCCTTCATGGCCCTCCCGCCAATCCGCCAGGGCGGGAGCACCATAAAGGTGCTCCCCTACACCGCATGAACTTCCCGGCCTGGGCTAGCAAAGTGAGCCGTTCAAGGGCTTCGGAGAACATTTTCACCTCGCCTGACATTCCGTCCTCTGCCGCGCGCTTTCCTCATCTGTTACAATGCCCGCGTTTTGGGAACTGGGTCAGTCACCGCCCCGCAACCGGACGGTCTGTTTTCCAGAGATAGGCCAGCAGAGGGGGAATCTTCTTCCTCGCCTTGCTGAGGTGAGCTGGAGTGGAACAAGATCTGGAACTGTTGAAGCGCTGCCTCGCCGGGGATGGCGCAGCCTGGGAAGCCTTAGTCAGGACACACACTCGAAAAGTCTACAATCTGTGCTATCGTTTTACGGGCCGCACTCAGGACGCCGAGGATTTGACCCAAGAGATTTTTATCAAAATCTTCCAGACTCTGAAGACCTTTGACGCAGCTCAGGGCGCCTTTACAACTTGGCTCAATCGAGTGGCTCGCAACCACCTGGTGGACCACTATCGCCGCACCAGGCACGATCGCGTCACGTCGTCCATTGAAGACGAATTAGGTACGATCGAGGAGAAGCCTAGCCCGGAAGTCGAGCCCGTGGGCCAACTAGAATTGAGGGAGCGCAAAGAATTATTGCAGTTGGGTCTGGACAAATTATCTCCAGACCTCCGCGAGGCTGTGGTTTTGCGTGATCTCCACGACCTTGATTATCAGGAAATTGCCCAGGTCCTGGGGGTTCCCTCCGGGACCGTAAAATCCCGGATCAATCGCGGAAGATTGGAACTAGCGCGGGTCCTAAAGCGTATGGAAGGAATGAGAGGCCCCGCAAAGGCGGGAAGCGAGCCATGACGCACTTAGAGCTGGAAAACCTGGCGAGCGATTACCTGGAAGGGCTCTTGGAGCCGGCCCGCCGGGCAGCCGTGGAGACGCACCTGGCCGGGTGCGCAGAGTGCCGCGAGCTGATCGGCGACGTGCGGCGGGCGATGGAGCTCTGCCAGACGGCGGAGGAACTCGAGCCCGCGCCCTGGCTGGTTTCGAAAATCGTTCGTGCGACCGTGGGCGAACGCAAGCCGACGTTCGCCCAGCAAGTGGCCGCGTTCTTCCGGCCCAGCGCGCAGCCTCGCGTGGCCTACGTCGTGGCGATGGCGATCTTTTCGTTCTCGATCATCGTCAACGCCGCGGGAATCAATCTCCGCAACCTCCGTGTCGCGGACCTGAACCCCTACACCTGGGCCCGCCGGGCGAACAGCGCCGGCCATCTCTTGTATGCTCGCGCGGAGAAGTTCTACTACGACCTGCGGGTGGTTTACGAAATCGAGTCGCGCTTCCGGCAATTGAAATCGCAGCCTGACCAATCTCCATCGCCCGCGCCCAGGCAGGAAGCGCCCACGGGAGGTTCGACGGATGGGAAAACCCTGGCTCGCCCGCAACTGGCTATGAATCGCGCCCTGTTCCTCGCTGTGTCTGCTCCGGTTGAAACGATTTCTCATGATTCACTCCATAAAGCCGGTGCGGGAAGGAGTGCAACCCAATGAAATGCGCCAATCACCCCCTTGTGGATTCCACCGCGTACTGCGGGCAGTGTGGTCGCTCGCTCTGCAATGACTGCAAGCGTGAAATTCGCGGCATGATTTACTGCGAGGCCTGCCTGGCCGCGCGTGTCCAGAACCCGATTCTGGGGACGGGCCCCGGTCCCAGCCCGGGCGTGGCGCTGGCCCTGGGATTCATTCCGGGCGTGGGCGCCGCGTACAACGGCCAGGTGGCCAAGGGATTGATCCAGGTAGTGATCTTCATTACGCTCTGGGCGCTGGCGCAGCGCGTCGACGCCGTGGGATGGGCCGTGGCGGCGTTCTGGATTTATCTCATCATTGATTCTTACCAGACGGCAAAGGCCAAGTGCGCGGGCCAGCCCGCGCCGGAATGGTTTGGCATGGGCGAGCTGAAGATGACCCCGCCGATTGGAGCGGGCATCCTGATTGTGTTGGGTGCGCTCTTCCTGCTCGACAACCTGGGCATCCACGTTTTTCAGCACGTTGACAAGTTCTGGCCCGTGCTCCTGATCGCCGCGGGGCTCTTTATCCTCCAGCGGCGCCTGGGCGGCGGCAAGCCGAACCCGCCGTCTGGGCCCACTCCTCCTGCCGGGACGGGCGGGGGAGGGCCAACGAATATCCCGGGTTCCCAGGGATTGTAGCGGCGGGTTTACCCCGCCAGAGTAGCGGCGGTCCGGGAACATCTCGAGGAGGCTAGGCATGTCCATCTGGCACAGTGGGTTGATCGTTCCCCTGGCGGCGTTCGCGATGGTGGTGATTATTGTGGCCATCGCCCACATGCGCAAGATGCGCGAGAAGGAACTGGACGCGCATCAGGCCCTGCGGATCCAGGAGATGGAGCACGAGCGCAAGCTGAAAGAACTTGAAATCGAAAAAGCCCGGATCGAGCTCGAGAAAACCCGGGCCGGAAAATCATCCTGACCGGCGCGAGCGGGTTGCACGGCAAGGCGCGCCAAAACACGCGGAGGTTGAAATGGAAGGTTTCTCGATTTCACCTTTCCTGATTCCCATCGCGGGGATGGGCATGGTGGTGGCCATCGTGGCCATCGTCTTCTGGTACAAGGCTCGCGAGCGGGAATTGCAGGCGCACCAGGACATGCGGCTCCGGGAAATGGAGCATCAGCGCAAAATGAAAGAGATGGAAGTGGAAGTGGAAAAAATCAAGGCGCGACAGGCTCCATAAGGCGTGGAAATTGGTGGCCCTCGCGCCGGATGAACGTACTGCGGGCAGCTCGATCGCTGCGGCGGCGCAAGGAGGAAAGGATTAGAGGAGGCTGAGAATGGGCATTCTGTTTAATCCGCTGATGATCCCCATCGCGGCATTCTTGATGACCGTGATCATCGTGGCTATCGTTATGTGGCAAAAGGCGCGTGAGAAACAACTCGAGTACCACCAGGAGATGCGGCTCCGCGAGATGGAGCACCAGCTCAAGATGAAGGAACTGGAAGTCGATATGGAGAAACTCAAGACCCGTCAGGCCGCGTAGCGTGCCGTGAAACCCGCCGATGGCGCAAGGGGACGAGCGCGCGAAGAAGGAAGTGATGCCGTGGATTCGCCCTTGATGATTCCGATTCTGGTTTTTGCTGTGGTGGTCTTGGTCCTGGCCATCGTGCACGTGGCGAAGATTCACGACAAGGAGAGGGAAGTTTACTGGAAGCTGCATTCGGAAGAGTTGGAGCACCAGCGCAAGATGCAGGAACTGGAAGAGCAACTGGAACGAGTCAAGCAAGGAGGTTAGCGGGGCGGCCGGGCGTAGCCCTGGCCCTCAGTCAAAGGTTCGCAAAGGATAAGCCTATGGGAATGCCAATCACACCACCGACTCACCATCGTCCCAGCCTGACGATCCCCGTGTTCTTGATCGCCCTGGGTGTCGTCTTCCTGATGGACCAGTTTGTACCCGGCTGGGGATTCGGCCGGACCTGGCCCGTCCTCCTGGTGGTGCTGGGCGTTCTCAAGCTGCTGGACTCGACACGGCCGCCGCGCCCGCCCGAGGGGCCGCGCGTGTAGCGGCTTCGGCTGTAGCGGCGGTCTATGACCGCCGCAAGATTTCGGCGCTCATAG
This sequence comes from Terriglobia bacterium, assembly GCA_020072925.1. Taxonomy (GTDB): domain Bacteria; phylum Acidobacteriota; class Terriglobia; order UBA7540; family UBA7540; genus JAIQGA01. The sequence continues at coordinate 5,097 of JAIQGA010000181.1, forward strand.
AGCGCCGCTACAGATGGCCAGTTGGCAGAAGGCAGGGAACCATGAGTGTTTATGGATATCGTCGCGGGTCCATCTTCTGGGCGCTCACCCTGATTGCCGTGGGCGTGATCTTCCTCTGGCAGAATTTCAGTCCCGGGGTCCGCCCCTGGCAAATCATCGCCAAGTTCTGGCCTATTCTCATTATTTTCTGGGGACTCTCCAAGCTGATCGATTACGTGGTCGCCCGCGCTCATCCGGAACAGGCTCCGCGGTCCCTGTTTACGGCCAGCGAAGTCATTCTTTTGCTTTTGATTCTCGCCTTGGGGACCTTGGTCTCGAAGATCGTTCTTCATCCCTGGCAGGAGGCCGTGGGCATCGACATGGGGGACGAGGGCATCGCCCGGCTCTTTCTCAATTCCTACACCTACACTCAAACGGTTTCCCGCCCTGCCCCCGCGCAGCCTCACCTGCTGGTAGTGGATCGGCGGGGCGACGTGGAAATTCGCGCCTCGGACCAGTCCACCTTTGACGCGATCGTCAAGAAGACCATCTGGGCGGACAACGAAGCCGATGCGCGCAAAATCTCCGATCAACTGAAAATCGAAATTGTGGACCAGGCGGGGCGTTCGTTGTTCCAGACGAACCTGGATTCTCTGTCCGGAGGCGGGCGCAACGTGCGCCTGGATATCACCCTGCGCGTGCCCAAGCAGACCAGCGCGGAAGTCACGGCGGAGCACGGCGACATCATTCTGGATGGACTCCACGGGGAGCAGAGCGTCACCAACCGGCACGGCGACGCGCACATCACCAACATCCAGGGGCTTGTGCGCGTGGACAAGGGCGGGGGATTGACCGAGGTCCGCGACCTGAATGGCAGCCTGGACGTGGAAGGTCGTGGCGGCGATATTGATGTGGCGGGCGTGACCGGCGCGGTCACCGTCAACGGCGAATTCAGCGGGGAAGTGCAGTTCCGCAATCTTCCCCAGACCCTGCGCTACAATTCCCAGCGCACCAACCTCACCGCGCAGCGCATCACTGGACGGCTGGATATGGACGTGGGCTCGCTCGACCTGACCGGCATCGCCGGCCCGCTCGACGTCACCACCCGGCAAAAAGACATCACCGTCAGCGATTTCCAGCACAGCGTGAAGATTGCCGATACCAACGGCGACGTGCAACTGCGCGCCGGCGTGCCGCCCGCCCATCCGATTGATGTGGATTTGAGGAAAGGTGAGATCAGCCTCACGTTGCCACCAGCGTCGAATTTTCAGATTGACGCCAAGTCGCGCCAGGGCGAAGTGGATTGCGATTTCTCGGGACCAGGTTTGAAAGTGAGCAAGGAAGGCGCTTCACCCTCGATCACCGGGACCTTCGGCAAAGGCGGGACGACAATTCGTTTGAATACGGAGTACGGCGCGGTGCGCGTGCTGCGGCAGGGTGCCCAGCCACCCGCGCCCCCCGCTCCGCCTGCGCCGGGGAAAAGCGAGACCACGCAGACTCTGGGGCGGCGTGCGCATGCCCCGCATTGGGCATGGTTGCGGGCCGACCATTTGCCGCGTGTTTCCCTCTGTCGGGCGTGCCTCGGGCCAATCTAAGGATCGCCTCGAAGATTACTCCGCGACCCGCGCCAGCGTATCAAAAAATCCGGGATAAGAAATATCCACGCACGCAGGGTCTCTGATCGTCGTAGTTCCCTGCGCCACTAACCCTGCCACCGTGAAGGCCATGGCGATGCGGTGGTCGCCGTGCGGATCGATTTCTGCCCCACGCAATTTTTGCTGCCCCGAGACGCGCAGCCCATCGGGGAATTCTTCCACTTCCGCGCCCATGCGCCGAAGGTTTTCGGCGACCGCGGCCAGGCGGTCGCTTTCCTTCACGCGCAACTCCGCAGCCCCGTGGAAAGTCAGCCCACGCTCGGTTTGCGTTCCCAGCACTGCCAGCACCGGCAGCTCATCGATCAAGCCGGGAATAAGATCGGGATGAATCTCGCCGCCCTGCAAGCGGCTCGACTCGACGTGCACGTCGCCGAGTAGTTCGCCGTTCAGCACTTCCAGGTTGATGACCCTGACGCGTCCGCCCATGGGCGCCAGCACGTCGAGCAGCGCCGTGCGCGTGGGGTTCAGGCCCACGTTCTGGAGGACCAGGTTCGACTCCGGGGTCACCAGCCCCGCGGCGATGAAGAACGCCGCGGAGGAGAAATCACCCGGCACATAGAGCTTCTGGCCTTTCAGTTTGGCGCGTCCCTGGACGGCGATAGTTCGCTGGTGGCGCCCGACTTCCGCGCCCATCTGCTCGAGCGCTAGTTCAGTGTGGTCGCGCGTCGAGACTTTCTCCACCACCTCGGTCACGCCTTCCGCGAACAACCCCGCCAGCAGAACGCAGGATTTGACCTGCGCGCTCGGCACCGGCAATTCATAGCGAATCGGTTTCAGCGCTCCGCCTTCGATCTCGAGGGGCGGCAACCCGCCTTCCGCGGAGCGGATGCGCGCCCCCATCTGCGTGAGCGGATCGATGACGCGTTTCATCGGCCGCCGCGAGAGCGAAGCGTCCCCGACCATCACGGCCCGAAACGGTTGCCCCGCCAGGATCCCCGCCAGCATGCGCATCGTGGTGCCGGAATTGCCGGCATCGAGTTTCTCCGAGGGCGCCTTTAACCCCGCCAGGCCCGCGCCCTGAATCGTGACCACGTTGTCGCTGCGCTCGATCTTAGCGCCCAGCCTCTTGAGGCACGCCAGAGTCGACTGGCAATCCGCGCTCGTGGCGAAGACATGAATCTCCGTTGTGCCTTCGGCGATCGCTCCCAGCATCGCGTAGCGGTGCGAGATGGATTTATCCCCGGGCACTTGCATCGCGCCTTTTAGCCCCTTCGCGGGCGCGACCTTTTTCGATTTGGAACCGAATAGACCCATCGAGAAAAGTTAAGAGTCGAAAGTCGAAAGTCGAGAGTCGAGAGGAACGACATGATGGTGACGAGCCAAGAGCTCTGACTGTCGACTGTCAACTGTGGACTGTTGACTGACTTGTAGCGGGCCAGCCTTTAAGCCGAATTCTTCCTCGCTCGCAAGATGCAACTCCTTGATTCTCAATAGAATGACACGAACTGCTTTCGTCGCACTGGGTTCTCGCAAAATCTATTCTGTCGCCACTTTCCCCTAAAGTCTACTTGAAACCCCAAAAACTGGACGCTAAATGGATGCTAACACCCCCCTGTAATTCTCTTGTTTAGAAGTCGGAATCTCGTGAAGTAAGGACAGGAATGCAAGACGCGCGTTATGACATGGAATGCACAAGGTCCACAGGCGCCACACGGGGCACGACGTTTCGTGGTGATCCGTCGCCCGGGACCGGTAGAACCCTCTGAGCAGTAAACCCTGTGTCAGATGGGGGCGACTGCTCCCCAGCTTTGGCAGCAGGGATCAAGCCGGGGATCATTCGCCTGATCTCCCACTTCTGATTTTCAACCCAGGAGGGCTGATCTGATCCATTTCTATTTATTGGTGGCTGCCCTCGTTCGCATTGCACTTCTGATCCAAAAACAGACGATAGAGCGCGCTCGTAGGCGCGGCGATTACGAACGCTATTCCTTCCCACTTGAAGTCGCTAAGGGAATACTTCCAGTGAACTCCCGGTGGATTGTAGAATCCGAAGAAGATTGTCGGCAACAACATTACCAGTGCGCCACCCAGTCCTCCCGCCATCAAGAGGAGTGGGTACGGAACGCGAAAGACCCGCTCGCCAAGAGCAATAAGTGGCAACCCCACGAGTACCCAACCGACCGCAAAAAACGGAGTGCCCCAGATACACCACGCAGCGATTGTACTGGGTCCGTTGACGAGGAGGCAGAAGATGACTCCGGAAACCAGCCAGCCAATCCCCAACGCTTTGAGAGAGCAAGCGAGCCGGGTCGAGAAGGTTGTCCTCATGAGTTGATCCCTCGGACCTTCTGCTGGCGAAGTCTCGCGATTCCCCGCAGAAAATTGTCCCGGACTCTCCATATCAGGTTCCGCATCGATTGGCGACTGCGATTCCGAATCCCCCGAAGGGCGTGTGTGCCCACAAATTATGGGAAATTTGATGCACCGCTCGTTCAGTTGTGCGTGTCGTTTTGACCCTTTGCTCCCTTTTGGTTCATAAGGAACACGGTCAGGGAATTAAGTTGTTCGTCGGTGAGATTTTTGAACGAGGGCATAATTGAACCGGGGACGTAAGCTCCGGGATTCTTGAAGTGGCCGACCAGCCATTCGGCGGAACGTCCACGATTCCCCTCGACCGTCAAGTCCGGACCCACTTTGCCGCCCTCCCCGTCGAGGCGGTGGCAGACAAAGCACGCTTCCTGCCGGTAAAGCGTTCTTCCCTTCGCGATCGATTCATCCCTGGTTTTCACCTTGACTTCTTCTTCCGTTCTCGTTACGTGCACCAAAGTAGGATTGGGAAGCTGACGAATGAAGTGAACCAATCCCCACATTTCTTCTTCGGAGAGGATTCCTTTCCAGGACGGCATTCCGGTCAGGCGGACGCCGTTTTGAATGATCCAGTACAGCTCGCCGTCATCCCAATGTTGGACATGAGGGGAAGTAAGATCCATGGCAGGTGGGTACATTGCCTGTCCCAGGCTTGTTTGGCCATGCCCATCGGCTCCGTGGCACACCGCGCACGACTGCATGTAGGTCTGTCTGCCCTCTCCGACAGCCGCCGGAGTCAGCGGGAGGGGGTTTCTCAAATCTTCGGCTTCGATGGGGATCACAATGTCCTTCGCGACATTAGCCAGTATCTTCTCGGCGTCCGACGGTCTTTTGTGTGCTGTGCACCCCGACATGAAAATGGACAGGACGATCAGGATCTCCACCGCCTGAAGACGTTTGATCGGCTCAAGCAAAAGGGCCTCCGTAAATCCGTATGTCAACGTTTGATCGCAGCAAAGCAGGGCATGCAAAGGCAGATGTCAGTGCTTCCCTGTACCACTTCCTACGCTGCCTCGACGTTTGTAAGTCCGCCTACTTCCATGCTGCCAACTCTCCAACTGTCGCCTGCACGGGTTCCGTTTCAGGTAAGGGAGACAGTTCATTTACCAGGCGACGCACGGCCAATTTGAAATGCGCCATTGAGAACCGCCCATCCAATCCGGCGCGTGCTCGGGAACGCAAAGTTCCACGAAGCGCCTTGTCAACAAGAAACCGTTCGATCGCGCGCGTAAGCTCGGTTCCGTCCTGAGGAGAAACCAACAGGCCATTCCAACCATGCTGAATGACTTCCGGGATGCCCCCTGTGCGTGAGGCGATGACGGGCACTCCTTTCTGAAGTGCCTCCAGAACCACTATGGGCATCGCTTCCCCCGCCCGCGACGATGAGGCGATAACAAGCGCATCCATCTGCGAGAAATATGGGCCAGGTCTCGATTGATAGCCCGCCCAGTAGACTTTGTCCTGAAGGTTCAGTTCCTGGGCAAAGACGCGGAGATGCTCCGCGTAGGCGATGTCCTTGTCATTTCCGGGGGCGGGCGACCCTAGGAAGATCAGGTGGATGTTCTCTCGTTGTTCGGGACGCAATGCTCCTACGGCCGCCAGAAGCTTACCCTGCCCTTTGGCTTCGGTGATGCGTCCGACCATCCCGAGGGTTATATGAGGAGATTCGACGGGCGCGTCCGAGGGCGCAGCAGCTTCACACCGAAGACTGGGAACGGGATTGTAGAGAACGTGGATCTTGTCCGCCACACGCGGATCGGCGTCGAGTATGGGCCGGGCGGTCGCGTGCGAACAAACGATAATCTTTGCGAGAAAGGGCGCCAGACGTGTGACCAGAGTAATATCTGACCGGCGAGTCAGCGTCAGGTGTAAGTGAAAGACCGCCGGACAACCACTGATCTGCGAGGCCAACACTCCCGCAAGTATGGCCCGCGGCCCGTTGATGTATATCAATCGGATGCCTCGCCTTCGAATCAGGGCGGCCATTTTCAGCCCGCACGCAACGCTTCGAAATCCGAAGGTCAGCTTCTCCGAGAAGGATTTGCTGCCGGAAGAGTAGGTGCCCAGGGGATAAGACGTCGTTTCCACTCTATTTCTTTCCAGCCCGCTGCGAAAGGGGCCATTGCCAGGGAATGCCACGATGGGTTCGAAGTCGTCGCCTAAGGAATCTATGACGGCTTCAAGCACCCGCTGTGCACCACTCCGCCAACTCTGCTGTTCGAGGAGCAAAAGGTTTTTTTTCATAAAGACGTCTCACCCAAACTCACCCCGGATGCGCCGGCTCGGTTGGGAGGTAGAGACCTCTCCAGTCGTTCCGCGCGATTCAGAGCGAGGCCCATTACGGCAATCATTACAAGGATATTTCTCCAGAAGGTATAAGCGTCGACTGCCAGCAGTTGTACCAATTCGCCGCACCAGATCGAAAACATCACGTTAGACCAGTAAGCGAGTTCGTCGTCTCTGACACGCGCCAACCTGGAAAAGGTCTTCAGAATCGCGGCGGAGAAAATGAGGAACCCGCCCAGACCCATCAGGCCAGTTTCAAGCAGAAGGTTCAGGTACCCGTTGTCGGTGATGATCTGTCCGTGGAAGAGCCGCGTGGATGGCAGGGTCTTATAGCCGACCCCGAACCACAGGTGCAGGGGATTGTCGGAAATGATCGACAGGACTCGAAGCCAGGTATCGAAGCGCCCGCTCGTGGCCGTGTTCGGATCAGCAAGAATCTCGGTGAGACGTCCCAGGCGCGCCTGAAGGAAGTAGTTCCAGAGGTCGGCGTAAGATTTCCAGACCAGCAGGAGGGGAATCCCTACCGCTAAGGAAAGAACAAAAGCGCGTCGGGGTTTCACATAACCGGAACGCCAGGCAAAAAGCAACAAGGCAACCCCAACGGCCGCCCATGTGCTGCGAGAAAAAGACACCAGCACCGC
>JAIQGA010000182.1 GCA_020072925.1 Terriglobia bacterium
TGCCGGTAGGGGCACGCCATGGCGTGCCCCTACGGCCAGGAGGAAAGGCTTGGCTCCAAGAGGCTTGCAACCTTCAGCGACTGGACGTAAGGTTGCTCACCTCGGGATCGCAAACGCGGCCATGGCGCCGATTCCCGACGGGCCATCCGAAGTCCGCGTGAAAGGAGCGACGCTATGAGCACATATCAATCGAGCCGGCGAAGATTCATTTCCTCCGCCGGGCTCGCCGTGGCGGGACTTTCCTCAGGTGCTCTTTCCCAGGGTGCCCTGGCCGCACAAGAATTGCCCCCGCGGAAATTCTATAAAGTTCTAAGTCTGGGGCGGATTGGGTTCGAGGGTAGTTTCCAAGAGTCCGTCGAGCTGGCGGTGAAGCACGGATTTGAGGGCATCGATCCCGACGTAGATTATTTTGCGCGCCTGTCGGATGACGACTTCAGAAAAATGCTCGACGATCTCCGTGCCAAGAATCTAAAACTCGGCGCCGCGGGCCTGCCGGTCGAGTTCCGCAAAGACGAAGCGACTTTCAACGAAGGCTTGAAAAACCTGCCTGCCGCCGCCAAAGTGCTTCAGCGCGCGGGCGTCTGGCGGGTTAGTACCTGGATAATGCCCATGAGCGATGACCTGAGGTATCCACAGAATTTCCGTGAGCATGCGTGCCGCCTGCGGGCCTGCGCGCGGATTTTGAACGATTACGGTCAACACCTTGGCCTCGAGTACGTCGGTCCCCGCACCTTGTGGCGAAGCGGCCGGCATTCCTTCCTGCACACGCTCAGTGAAGTGAAAGAATTGCTGGTGGCTATCGGCACAAACAATTTGGGAGTGCAACTCGACAGCTACCACTGGTACAACGCCGAAGAGACGGAAGAGGATTTGCTGACCCTGCGCAGCCATGACGTGATCACCGTGGACTTGAACGACGCGCCCGCGGGCGTCTCGCGCGATAAGTTGCTGGACGGTTCGCGCGAATTGCCTGCGGCCACCGGCGTCATTCCCGTGAAGCATTTTCTGTCTGCCTTGCTTAAAATTGGTTACGAGGGCCCCATTCAGGCCGAACCGTTCAACGCGGCGCTGCGCGCCATGCCCATCGATCAGGCTTGCGCCGCGACTGCGGCCGCGATTCGGAAAGCGTTTGCAGAAGTCGGAGTGGCGTAAGGACAGTGAGGAGTGACAAGTGACGAGCAAATAAGAGAAAGGCGGCGAGCGATAAGACAAAGGCCTTGAACGAAAGGCCAGTCAGGAATCAGGCTTGAAAAGAAGCGCCAGGTGTCAGCCGGGTCGCGAAATCGCGCGACCCGCCGCCCAGGGAGAAACCCATGTTGGTTGTGCATGTCCACGTGAACGTAAAGCCGGAATTCATCGAGGCATTCAAGCAGGCCTCGATCGAGAATGCGCGTGCGAGTCTTCAGGAGGCGGGGGTCGCGCGATTTGACGTGATGCAGCATGCGGAAGACCCTTCGCGCTTCATTCTGGTGGAAGCTTATCGGACCAACGAAGCGCCTGCTCGGCACAAGGAGACTGCGCACTATGCCGCGTGGCGGGACGCGGTGAGTCCGATGATGGCTGAGGCGCGCACCAGCGTGAAATATCACAACGTCTTTCCCGCGGACGAAGCTCTGTGATCAATTGCCGATTGCGCATACCGCGCGACTTCCGCATTTACAAGGACGGCTGAGTGATGCGTTTTGAATTTGCCACTGCCACGCGCATTCTTTTCGGTGAAGGCACGGTGCGCGAGGTTGCGTCCGCGGCCAAGGCCATGGGCGCACGGGCGCTGCTGGTCACCGGGCGCTCTGCGGAACGTGCCGCACCGCTGCGTGCGGAACTCCAGGCGGCGGGGATGGCCTGCTGCAGACTCAGCGTTGATGGCGAGCCCACGGTCGAGCTCATTCAACGCGGCGTCGAGCAGGCGCGCGCTGAGCGCTGCGAGCTGGTTATCGCCATGGGAGGTGGAAGCGCGCTCGATGCGGGCAAGGCGATTGCCGCCCTTCTCACGAACCACGGCGACCTGCTGGATTACCTGGAGGTGATCGGCCGCGGCGAAGCATTGCGCGCCCTCGCCGCGCCGTTCATCGCCGTCCCCACAACCGCGGGCACCGGGACGGAAGTCACGCGCAACGCCGTTCTGGCATCGAGCGCGCACCGAGTCAAGGTGAGCCTGCGCAGCCCGCTGATGTTGGCTCGCCTCGCGGTCGTTGACCCGGAGCTGACGCTTGGCCTTCCGCCTGACGTCACCGCGCGCACGGGCCTAGATGCGTTAACGCAGCTTATCGAACCCTACGTCTCGAAGCGTGCCAACCCAATGACCGACGGTTTTTGCGTGGAAGGACTCGACCGCGTGAGCCGTTCGCTGCGTCGCGCTTATCACGACGGGCAGGACCGCGCCGCCCGCTTCGATATGTCCGTCGCCAGCCTGCTCGGCGGCCTGGCGCTCGCCAACGCGGGGCTGGGCGTGGTGCACGGATTCGCGGGCCCCCTGGGCGGGATGTTTGCCGCGCCGCACGGCGCCGTCTGCGCGGCGCTCCTGCCACACGGCATCGAACTGAACATCCGCGCTCTGCGCGCGCGGGATCCTTCCTCCGAAATTCTGCGCCGGCACGAAACCATTGCGCGACTGCTCACGGGCCGTCCCCAGGCCCGCGCGGAAGACGCCATCGAGTGGACTAGCGCGATTTGCCGGGAATTGCAGATTCCTCCCCTGCGCGTGTACGGGGTGCGCGATCAGGATATTCCCGTGTTGGTCGAAAAGGCCACGCACGCGAGCAGCATGAAAGGCAATCCCATAACGCTGACCGGAGAGGAATTGCGCGAGATCCTCACCCGTGCGTGCGGGTAGCAAAGGCGCACGGCCAGGATGGCCGCGCCAGGCCACGCAGCACTTGTGCTCAGGTGAGGAAATGCGCTTTTATAGAGCCATGAGAAAACTTGGGAAGGGTACTATGGAGCTTGTATCTGGATTGTCGCTTTTGGGTATAACACTTGCGGTGGCGTCTTCCGCGGCGGCGGGCGAGGGTCCTGGAACGCAGAAAGCCTATTTTATGTATGTTGGCACTTACACCACGCCGGCATCAAAGAGCCAGGGAATCTACGTCTACCGCTTTGAAGGTGGGCGGGTCACGCCTCTCGGGCTCGCGGCAGAGTCCGTTAATCCTTCGTTCCTAGCCCTCGGGCGCGACAAATTCTTGTACGCGGTGAACGAGACGCAAGACTATCGTGGCCAGAAGAGCGGCGGCGTTAGCGCATTTTCGATTGATCACAAGACCGGCAAGTTGACCTTCTTGAACGAGCGGGCGTCCGGCGGAACCGATCCGTGTTACGTCTCGCTCGATAGGACCGGGAAATTTGTGTTGGTGGCAAATTACAGCAGCGGGAGCGTGGCGGTGTTTTCGCTGCGTGGCGACGGCGGCCTGGGCGAGCGGACGGCCTTTGTGCAGCATAAGGGATCAAGCGTGAATCCGCAGCGCCAGGAGGGCCCGCACGCTCACTCCATCGAGGTCTCGCCCGACAACCGCTTCGTTCTGGCGGCGGACCTGGGGCTCGACGAATTGCTGGTCTACCGCTTCGACGCCACGCGCGGGACGCTCACGCCGAACCAGCCGCCCTTTGCCAAGGCCAATCCGGGAGCGGGTCCCAGGCACTTCGTCTTCGATCCCAGCGGCACGCACGTGTATCTGGTCAGCGAAATGCAATCCTCCGTTACGGTGTACTCTTACGATGCCGCGAGTGGAACGTTGCATCAAATACAGGTGATCAACGCCCTTCCCGGCGACTTCGCAGGGGAAAGCACCGCCGCGGAAATCGCGATCCATCCTTCCGGCAGATTCCTCTATACGTCGAACCGGGGGCACGACAGCATCTCGGTGTTTGCCGTCGATCCCAGCAAGCACACCCTCTCGGTACTCGGTCACTTGCCCACGCAGGGGAAGACTCCTCGCAACTTCGCGTTCGATCCGAGCGGCAATTTCCTGTTTGCCGCGAACCAGGAATCGAACAACATCGTCGTCTTCCGCGTGGATCCCAAGACCGGCGGCCTGACTCCCACGGGCCAGGTGCTCGACGTTCCCGCGCCGGTGTGCGTGATATTCGAGCCGACGTATTGACTCGTGGAGTGCTTTCTCCGTGTCCTCAGTGGTCAGAAAAAGATCAAACACAGAGGCCACAGAGATTCTCTGCGACTTCTGTGTTCAAGCTTTTGAGGCACTGAGGCCACAGAGAGTTTTGTCAGGGCACGCGCCGCTGCGGTTACAACTCCCTCAACCCCAATCTGAATTGGTACAAGCAAGTACGTAGCTCCTCAGGCCGGCTCGGCGGGCGCCGCTCTGCGCGGGTGAGGCTGACCGGGCAATTGGGCGACCAGGTAGCGGTCCATCCATTCCAAAATCAGCTTGCGCATTTCCGGCAACTCGACGTGCTTGCAGTCGAAGAGCTCGATGCGGCAATCCTCGCGGCGGCCGTACCTTTCGTACAGCGGCAGCAGGTGATCCCGCACGCGCTCGACGCCCGAGGGAGGCGTTAGAGGATCGCGGCGCCCGTTGACGCTTAGACGAGGGCGGGGAACAATCAATTCGTTGATTTGCGAAGTATCGAAATGCTTAAGGAGTGAAGGCACATAGTAATAAATCCCGTGCCCCTGGAGAAAGTGAGTCTTGATCAACTCCTCGTAATCCGTGAGGCAGCAAACATCGAGACACAGCCGAACCCGGGGATCGAGCGCGGCCAGCCACCAGGCCTTGGTTGCGCCCATCGACATCCCAAAGGCGCCCAGTCGCTGCGGGTCCACCTCCGGCCGATGCGCCAGGTAGTCGAGGGCGCGGAACTCGTCAAACATCATCATGCCCCAGAGCACCTGCCCCTTCCAGAGCATCAGCTTGAACGTGTCCTCCTCGCCGGAGTGGCCGTCGCCTTCGTGCTTGCGTTCGCCGAAGCACCAACTGTCGATGGCCAGCGTCACCAGCCCCTTCTCGGCGCAGACCGGCGCATAAGCTGGCTGAGCATCCGCGCCCACGAGGAGTTGCTCTTTCCCCAGATCGTACATGCCGCCGTGCCAGTGAATGTAGAGCAGACCGGGAGCGGGTTGCTGTCGCTTATCGGGAATCAGCAGCAACGCGGGCACGGGCTCGACGCCGTTCAGGTCGAGCACCAGGCGCTCGAGCGTATAGCCCTCGTGCCTTTCGGTCTTGACTACCTTCGCCGGTTCCAGCTGATGCTGCCAGGGCAAATCGCCCAGAAGGCTCCAGAGTTCCTGCCGGCGCTTCCCTTGATAGGCAAGGCGGAAGAAATCCTCCGGCACGGTGTTCGAAGAATTGATGGGCGGGTTCGGTTTCAAGGTGGATTCCGCTCCTACCGCCAGCATGGCGGCCGAGTTTTTCAAGAAATCGCGCCGATCAGAAAAGGGCATCTCACGTCTCCCGCCAAGGCCAAGGGCCTTTGATGCGATCATCGCTGATGGCGTTCAGCATGCTGCAGGCGCGCGGGCTAGCCGCAAAGTCGGGACCGACTATAGCTTTCACCGCGCGCGTGCGAGGTTTTCGAAAAGGAACAAGCCGGATTTTCCGGCCACGACAAAATCCAAATCGCCGTCGCCATCGATGTCCGCGACCGGGATTTGCATGCCTCCTCCGGCTCGCGAGCTATAGTCGATGATGTGCCGCTTCCATTGCACCTTTTCGCCGTCGCGGAGCATCTCGTACCAATAAACGCCCAGCGGTTCGTTCGCGCCCGGGTCGTGCTCGTGCGCGTAGTAGCGCTTCCCGGTGATTAGCTCGGGCCGTCCGTCGCCATTCAAATCCGCAATGGTCACCGCATGCGCCTGCGACCAGGCATTGTCGATGACGTGCTTTTCCCAGGTGCGGTTTCCGGCGGTGTCCTTCTTCTGCGCGTACCAGAAAATCCCGTAGTCGTGGCCGAGACTCGTGACAAGGTCCGGCAGGCCGTCGCCGTTCACATCCAGGGCATAGATGAAGCCGGTGGCGCCGAGGTCGAACTCGGGATGGAAGGTCCACTCGCCGTGGCGAGGATCGGCCGGCGCTTCAAACCAGCCTTTCGGCGTGATGATGTCGGTTCTTCCGTCACCATTCACGTCGCCGGCGCCGATGCCATGACCGTAGCTCTTGGGGCTGATCTCATGTTTTATCCAAGCGTCGGCAGCGCCCGGCCCGGCTAGTTCGTACCACGTCAGCGGGACCTTTGGATCGCCAAACTGCGGCAGAAGTTGAAGGGGCTTGCCGGTATTCAGGATGTCCACGAGAAAAGCAAATTCCACCGGCGAGCGGGAGTCAATGAGGTGCTCGCGCCACGGGCGGTTCCGGCCCGCGGGATTCTCCCACCAGGTGAGCGGCTTCGACCAATACGAGCAGCTCACCACGTCCGGAAAGCCATCGCCGTTAACGTCCAGCACCAGGTCACTCAGGTCCTCAAGATAGAATGGCGTGTAGGGCAGGTCGCGGAACTTGTGTTTAACAAAGCGCGGGTGGGAATCGCCCGACCGCGGCGGCAGTTGCTCGAACCAGTTCTCTCCACACACGATGTCGAGCCGCCCGTCACCGTTCATGTCGGCCACAGCGACCGTTTCACTCAAGCCCAGGTCGAGCGTGTGTCTGAGAAAAGGGATCGCATCGTCACCGACTAGCGTGCTACCGAGGTCGATGTAAGGCTCTGACTTTTGTGTATTCCGCGCCTCAAGAGGTGATTCTGCAGACATCCCATTGCTTAGCGCGCCGTCCGCGCCAAAGGCTAGTGCTGCTGGAACACTCAGGGATTTCAGGAACCGCCGCCGCGAGCGACCTTCTATTCGAACCATGATTATTCCTCCTGGGGGGACCGTGACGTCTGTAGCGGCGGTGTCCCCACGGTTCGTAGGGGCACGCCATGGCGTGCCCCTACCGGAAGCCCTTAAGGGTGGCCAGTGGTGAAGAGGACATCACCGCTAAGAGCCCATCTCGCGAGTCAAACCTTTTATGAATTGCAGCCCGCTGCGCGCCAAATCATCGCCCGAGGGCGCCAGGTCGCGCCAGATGGCCGCGGCGGCCGCCAGATCGGGTTCGGGCTGCGCGAACGATTCGATCGTGAGCCAGCCGTCGTATCCAATTTCCCTGAGCGTCTTCAAAATTCCCGCCCAATCGTTGTGCCCAGTTCCCGGAACACCGCGATCGTTTTCGGAAATGTGAACATGCCCCAGGTCCTTGGCGACCGAGCGAAGCGCCTGCGCGGGATGGCGCTCTTCGATATTGGCGTGGAACGTGTCGAAATGGATCTTGACATTGGGGGCGCCCACATCCTGGACCAGTCGCGCGGCATCCTCGAGGGTATTAAGGAAATAGGTCTCGAAGCGATTGAGAGGTTCCAGGCAAAGCGTGACGTTGCATTCTCGCCCTTGCTCGGCCGCTGCCTGGAGACCTTCCACAGCCCACTTCCACTCATCCGGAGTGCGCCGCCGGCCGGTCATGACTCCCAAGCCGGCGTACAGCGGTCCGCAAATCAATTGCGCGCCCAACTCCGCCGTTCTCTCGACGCATTTCTTCAGGAACTCGACCCCTCGCGCGCGGGTTGCAGGTTCAGAGCTAATAAGGTTCGCCTCGCGCGGCAACACGCTGCAGGTCGTCCGCTCCAATTCCAGCCGGTCCAAGACGGCTTTGACGGCAGCGACATCGGCCGGCTCTTCAGGTGAGAGGAAAAGTTCCACGCCGTCAAATCCCCACTCCTGAATGCGCTCGAACAGCGATTCCTGCGCCTTGCCCACGCGAGTCGTCCAAACCATCGTATTCACGCCGAACTTCATCTCAGGATGTCCTCCTTCCGCGCATGAGTGCAGCCTGCCCAGCAGTTGTGCCGATGTGTCATCAAACGATCCGTATCGCGGGTCTGTTCGCGTCTGCCCCACGGGGTCTCGCGCAGGGACTAATCGCGAGTTTCTTCCCGGCTCATGAGAAAAAGACTCAACACGGAGCGCACAGAGGCGAAGATCTGAGACCACCGAGGAGATGAACGGGCACAAGCTCCGTGAACTCTGTGCGGCCTCGGTAACCTCTGTGTTGAGTCTTTTTCTAGCCTCAGAGGGCGTTGCGCTATCATTGGCGTCGCCCGCATACGTGTCAGAGAATATTCCACGGTTTGCGACGCTCTTCGTTCAGCATCTTGTTGGCCTCGGCGTCGCCGACAAACTGCTCTTGTTTGCCATCCCAGCGCAGTTTCCGGCCGAGCCGAAGCGAAATATTCGCCAGGATGCAAGCGCTGGTCGCGCGATGCGTGGTTTCCAAATCCGCATTGGGTTTCTGGCGCGACTTCACGCACTCCAGGAAATTGACGACGTGGGGCTGGTGCTGGGGCGTGCCATCGCCCTTTTCCACGTCGGTCCGGCCGAAAGTCTCCCACACATCGGACGTCGGATTTGCCGGCCAAATGGTATAGCCTTCGCGATTTACGAACAAGGTCCCGTCGGTCCCGCAGAACTGCGTGCCGTAGGTTCGACCCTCCGGCCCGCGTCCCAGGTGATTGGTGAACCTCGCCACAAACCCGCGGTCGTTGAGCGGACAAGGCGGGTATTCATAAATCACTTCGATCGTGTCCGGGGTCTCATAAATGCCTTGACTGGCGTACCGGCCACCGGAGGTGGCAATCGTGGTGGGTGTGTCAACGCCCATCGCCCAATGGATCACGTCGATCAGATGCGGCCCCCAGTTGGTCATCTCGCCGCCTCCCGTCTCCCAGAAGCCCGTGAATCCCCGCCGGCTTCGGTTATAGGCATGGTAGGGCGCCGGCCCCAGCCAGAAATCCCAATCGAATCCGGGCGGAGGATCGCTGTCCGGAGGAGCCGCCTGCCTACGCTGCTCGCGCGTGAATCCACCATAGAGCCAGGCCTCGACAAACGTGACCTTCCCGATCTTCCCGCCACGGAGCATCTCCACCACTTTCTGGAAATGTTCGCCCGAGCGCTGCTGCGTCCCGCAGGAAATCACCCGGTTGTATTTGGTCATCGCCTCGATCATCTTGCGCCCTTCGTAAATGGTATGGGAAGTGGGCTTCTCGACGTACACGTCCTTCCCGGCCTCACAGGACAAGATGGTGGGAATGCCGTGCCAGTGTTCGGGAGTGGCGACGATGACGGCGTCGATATCCTTGTGCTCGAGGAGCCGTCGAAAATCCTTGTAGCCTTTGGTTTTTCCCGGCGGCATCGTAGGAGCATCCAAAGTCAGGGCAACACACAAATCGTAAACATCCGCGACCGCAACGGGGTCCACCTGCTCGGTACGGAGCATGGACGTGAAGTTGTACCGCCCCTGGTTCCCGGCGCCGATCAGGCCGAGGCCAATGCGGTCGTTTGCGCCCAAAACATTCCGCACCGCGGGGCCTGCGGAAAGCGCCAGACTCACCGCACCCAGCGCGGCGGATTTGTTGAAGTCGCGTCGCGTCATTTTCCAGTTGTCCATACATAACCTCCTCTTGCCGGAGAAAACAGTGGGCTTATCAATGCAGGGTCTTGGGATTTGTGCATTCCGGAAAGTCGTCGTGGTTGCTCATTCCTGAGTATTGCAGGTCCTTATGGGTACCCATCTCAAAAGTGAATTCCGGAATCTCCATGTGGAATCCCGTGTCGCCGGGACTGTACTACCCAGACCCCGGTTTTGCAACCTTACCCCTTGGTGTCCCGTCCCGATAGCCCCAGGCAACCTCCGAAAGGGCGCGGCGCGGACTCGGAGATCAACAATAATCAGGTGACGCCTGGTCGGCTTTTGGGATGCGTAAGTCACCCCGTGGTATTCCGCGCCGCGGGAGCAGGGCAGCGCGCGGCGCCGGCAGATATTGCAGCAACAGGCGAATTTGACGAGACTCCCAATGGGGGACACGCCGGGCTGGACAGTCTCGCCGAAGCTTGGCAAAATGGTGTGCAGGGTTTGAGGCACCGTGGATGGATAGACACGAACCAGCCAAGGCGGTGCTCCAACCTCCGGGTTCGGGGCGTGGCGCAGCCTGGTAGCGCGCTTGCCTTGGGCGCAAGAGGTCCGCGGTTCGAATCCGCGCGCCCCGACCAAACCTCTTGTTATTGAACGACTTGGCGCTGCGTCATTTCACTCACGACAAACATGGGTCCAAGTGGGGCCAACTTCTCGGCCCACGCCTCCAGCGCGTCGGTCTTTTCGCGCCAGAATTTGTCGATGTATTGCATGGTGGTTTCCGGGCTCGCATGCCCGGCTAGGGATTGCAGGACCGGAAGTGAAAGGTCTTCCCGCAGTCCATTGAAAGTGAGAAATGTGTGGCGCATCGAGTGCCAGCTCCAATGCGGGAGAGCTAGTCGTTTAGCTACCGGTTTCACAAACTTGTTCCAGTAGGTGCGGTCATCGTATACGCGTCCCGTGCATGTGGGAAACAGCCACTCCGAATCGTTATTTCGTACCGTAAGCCAGTGCCGCACGATCTCGACCGCAAGCTTGGGCAGCCGGAACTGACGCTTTCCCTCCGGCCCCTTCGCTTCCTTGATGATGCCGCGAGTCGCCGAGCGTTCTACCTTCAGGGTGCGGCGCTCGAAGTCAACATCGTCCACCTTGAGGCCAAGTACTTCGCCGATCCGCAATCCGAAAAAGACGCCGGTCGCGAACACGGTTCTCGGTCCTTCAGGCAGGCTTTTGGCTATCACAAGAACCTCGTCGAGCGACAAGGCCCGAGCGGGCCTGACTTTGCGGACCTTGCCGAGTTCGATCATGCGCGCTGGATTTTCTTCGATCCACTCCCACCGGCGCGCCGCCTGAAGAGCTTTGCTAAAGACATTGCGCAAGTGGTGGACCGTCTGGCTTGCATAACCTTCCTTGAGCTTTTGGGATAGGAAGGCTTCGATGTTGTACCGCCTGATCTCGCAAAGGGCCATATCGCCAAAGACGGGCTCAATGTGATTGGCGTACAGGCTCGTGTAAAACTTCTGGGTACTGATATCCTTCTTCTCTTCGACGGCGTTTGGCCAGTAGTGCAAGTGCCAGAAATCCCTGAACCCCATCTCCGCCTTCGGCTTGTCGCCGATTCCGTGCTCGGCGAGAAACTCATCGCGCTTGCGATGAGCTGCCCGCTTGCTGATTTTCCCGAGTGTGATTGATTCCCGCTTGCGACGTTCGATCTTGCCGGTTGTACCGATGACGTCGATCCGGTAACGCAGCCGGTAGACGCCATTCCTTTTTTCCAAACTCCCAACTTGATACCGCCTTCGAATCACCGAGTTCTCCTTTGTCTGGGATTTCTCGTTGATTCGTCGGCTCTCTCCTGGCTGTGTTCCCAGTGTAATTGGAGCCCCTCGCATATTCAACCCTCTCGGGGCCTCTTGCGGAGAACATGCAGCATGGCGTCCACTTGCGAGGGCTCAAAACGAAGGTACTTGCCAAGCTTGATATGCGGAATCTTATGGAGGTGCTTGTAGATCCAGGTTCTCGGCACCTGGAGTCGTTCGGCGACCTCTCCCACGGTCAAAAGCTTTTCATTCACGAGCATCACCATTTTGAGAGTCCAAATCTGGCCGCCCACCCGCCGGGGCGCGAACACCCCGGCAAGAAAACCTCATCCAACCACAATGCCGGTGACGTTGCCGTCACCGCCTTTCTTGCGGTTCTTTCGGGAGAAACTCTTGGCCATGTCCGCCGTGAAGGAACCAAGGGCTGCGTTACGTTTCTTTTTGTCTTCGAGAAGCTCCGCCGGAGTCTTCGGCTTTTGGGGAGTACGCTCCACAATCTCCACCTGCGAGGGATCAAGCTCCAAGACCACCCTGCCGTTGTCGGAATACCATTCAAGGTAAGGGTAGGCACTATACGGGTAGTACGGATCGCCCGCTTCGATGTGGGCGCCGCAACGTTTGGTAAACACCAGCCGTTGTTTCTCGCGCTCCTCACCCGTGATACCGCA
>JAIQGA010000183.1 GCA_020072925.1 Terriglobia bacterium
ATAGCGCTTCTGCTTGAAGGCGATCCCACCCAATTCAATCGGGAACCGTTCATCCCTGGGGCGCAGGCGCCGACCCGCCAGGAAAGCGGCGCGCGCCTCGCCCCAGCGCCCCAGGTTCGCGAGAGCGATGCCGTAGTAGAAATCGGTCTCCGCTCCGCGGGGAGAAGGGGTCGACTCGACTTCGTTAACCAGGCTATCCCAGTGTCCTCCATCGAAGAGTTCTTTGATTTTGGCGGTACTATCGGTTGGAGGTGGGGTTTGCGCGAAGTCCTGTCTGGGAAAACAGCCAGGCAGGAGGAGCAAGGCTACTGAGAAGACGATCGTTCTTTTTGCTGAGGTAATGCCAGCAACGTCCAATTGCCCGCGGCCTTCCATTCTTTTTCAAAGCTGGAGCGAGTCTGCTTGAGCAACCTGCGCTCGGCCGGATCGTTCTTGAGCACCACACCCTCTTGCCAATCCAGGCCTGACACGACCACGTAGTGCAAGTTGTCGCGCCCGGTTTTGAGGGCAACGATGAGCGGGCGTCCTTTCTCCAGGTGCTCCCTCAGGTCCTTCCACTCGCCTCGGAAGGCGAAAGTGCGGAACCCCCGCTCCTGTAAATAGCTTTCCATTGCAGAAGCATAGACCCCGTGTGCCTGGCGGGAATAGAGCGCCTGCTGTATCTGCTTCACTTCATCGCTCGCCACGCTACCGTGCTGGCGTTGCCAGTATTGCATCACCATGGCAATGCTGGCCGCGCCGCAGCCGTTTTTCTCCTGTTTGACGAATGGAACGTCCAGCCAAACCCCAGGAAGTTCAGCGGCACAAAGCACTGCGCCGAGAAGCGTGCACAGGGCGAGTCGTACGACAAAGCGAAGCATGCAATGGTTCTAACGGACTGCCACGATGATCAGAATCAAGGCCGCGATGCCCACGAGGATGACGAGCAGGTCGCGGTCTGAGAGATTGCCGGCTGCAAAGTCGGCTTGCGCCTTCTCGGCACGTGAGGCCAGTCGCGCGAGTTCCTCATCGCTCAGGCTGGACACGGCGGTCTTCACCTGGGTCGGATCCAAGTGAGCGGACCGCAGCGCTTTCTGCGCATTGGGCGAAGAAAAGAATTGAGTTACGGTCTTCAGGTGGTTCTGACGAGCACGAGTTGCGGCCACTGCCTCTTTCTGCATTTCGTCAGGACTGACAACATGGGTCTGGGCCAACAGGCCGGAAGGAAGCACCAGAATCGCCCCCAGTACGAATGCGGGCCCTACGCGAGCAAACCGCCACGCTGATCTCAGCATATTGCTTGTTCTCCTTGGTAGTTGTAGATTGCGTCCTGCCCTGCCGCGGCCCGCCCGCCCCCGCGAGTGGACGCGCAAGTCATTTGCTTCAGCAGAAACTCCTTATACCACATTAAGCTCGGGGAAGCCACAGTTGACGTCTTGTCGAAAGTTGCAGTGAAAATTCGGCTTGTTCACTTTTCCCTTAGCTATTTGTCTGGCATACTGCAAGCGCAGTTCTCTGTGAAAGGTTGGTGCCAGTCAGCGGGGGACGGAGACTGAAGGCCCTGCCCCTTCTCGCAACAACCGGTGGATTTTCGATTTCAGGGACGAATAATAGAAAGGGCCCCAGCTTGAACGCTGGTCGCGAATGATTCCATTCCGGTCTATCAATACGAAGTTGGGGATGCCGTAATTTGACTTAGTTGCGAAGCCGCGGAAGGTCACATCATCCGGCTCCCAATACTCCGGCCAGTCCATCCCCTTTGTGTGAATAAACTGTTCCAACCGGGCTTTGTTGCGGTCGCTGCTGATGCCGATGAGGACAAACTCCTCGCCCGAAAAATCCTTTTTTAACTTCACCAGCGCGGGCACCGACTCCACGCACGGCGGGCACCACGTGGCCCAAAAATCCAGCAGGACGACTTTTCCCCGAAGATTGATTGTAGTGAAGTGTTCACCCTGAAGCGTGGTGAGCGAAAAATAGGGCGCGAATCGCTCACGCGCTAGACTTGGGTTGGCAATGAACCACCTGGCCTGCTCTGCGCGTGCACCGTTTTGTTCAGCCACCAAGTATGCTTTGAGTTCTTTTATCCCTTCTTCGTCGCGCCCTTCCTTCAACAGTGCAAAGCCCAGATTGTAGTGAGGGTCTTTGAGCTGTGGGTCCATCTCCAGGGCGAGCCGAAGTTCAGATTCCCCCATTTGGAGCCTTCCGTGCTCCTTTGGCTCTACGGTGTTAATGAAGGCTTCGCCTTTCAACGCATGCGCACGAACGTTGAGGTCTTTATCAGGCGAGGTGAGCTTGAAGAACTCATCACACTCCATTGAAGCCATCCCATAGGCGTGCAGTCCAGCCCAGGCCTCCGCCTGGCCGAGCGCACACTCCGGGCAATTTTCTCTATGCACTGAGGCGGCTGTCATGAATCCGTCGACTGCCTTAGAGTATTGGCCTTGCTCAAGCAAGGCCTGTGCCTGGTGCAGACTCCGCTCGAATGCCACCTTGTCGACCGCACGCTCAGCGGGTTGGTAGTCTGGCCCAGAACTATAGACCGCAAGACCTTCGGCAAACGGCCGACCCCAGCGTGAGTGCAATTGAATGCGAGTCTTCCCGGTGGTATCGATATAGGTACATTCGCTGCCCGCGGAGGCAAGCGCTAGCCCTTCTGAAAAATGCCCTGCATACTTGTACTGAGGTTTAATCACGAGTTCGCCTTTGCGGTTCACGTAGCCCCACAGTCCCCCGGTACCACGCTGCGCCTGCGTGAGCCCTTCTGTAAATCGGCCCGCGTAATAGTAGTGCAGCCGCGAGCGGATGACCCATTTCCCAGTCGTGTCGATGTATCCCCAGGAAGTAAAGACCTTCCCCTCCTGGAGCAGAAATGCAGCACTAATGCCCCCTCCCTGCGCAAACGCCAACCCCTCTGAGAATGGCTCCGCACGGTCGAACTGGGGCTTGATGACCACCGCACCGGCTTTATTGATGTAACCCCATCGCCAGCCGATTTGCACCCCGGCAAGTCCCTCGGAAAAACTCTGCGCGTTATTGAACTGCGGCTTGATTGCGAATTTCCCTGCCTTGTCAAGGTACCCCCACGCGCATTGCTGTGCCATCCAATAATACCTAGTCAGCAGAGCTTGCTCATCCGGTTGCTCGGCGCACACAGCAGCTAAGCCCTCGGAGAAATCCAATCCTCCTTTGAACTGTGGTTGGACAATATACTTGCCGCGAGTATCGATATAGCCCCACTTCTCGTTCACCTCGACTACGGCACGGTCTTCGGCGAAAGGCCGGGCGCTGTCAAATTGCAGCGGAATTACCACTGCACCGTGCCTGTCAATGTATCCCCACTTGCCGCCGATTGCGACAGACGCAAGGCCTTCTGAGAAATCACCCGCCTCCGAGAACTGCGGCCGAATCACAATCGTGCCCCCACGGTCGATGTAACCCCACTTTCCATTGAGCAACACCCCCGCCATGCCCCCAGAGAAGTCCATGGCGTTGTCAAATTGTGGCTTGATGACGACGTTCCCGTGCTGGTCGATATAGCCAAAGCGCGCGCTCAGTCGCTTTGAGGTTGGGTCAACCGTCTGGTTTGCTGGCGTCCGGCCAAGCGGCAGGGTTTCGGAAAGGAGGGGGTTCCTTGGACACACTGCAACACCAACGATTAACATGAAAAGAACAGCAGGGAAGGGTCTCATCACGGTCTCCTTCGTGTCGTCGATATAGCTATGGGCTGCCCTCGCTATCTAAACGAGCACAAATGGTTCCGTTCATCAAAAGGTTGAGACTCGCGCCTAATCCATTCCAAATTCAGCTTGCTTGCAGGCTTTCAACTTCTCTCCGTCATGCCGAACGTCAGCAAATTCCGGCACCACAGTGCAATAAAATGATGGCATCCTCGCGGCAAGATCCAGCTTCCGCCTAGGTTAGAATTCGGACTACCGTCGAAAGGTTCTGGATCGATTGGGAGAAAACCATCGATTGCCGGATATCCCGGTGAACCTCCGGTACCTCGTGGGAGGTCAGATTCTATCCAGTGCCTGTTTCAGGTCGGAGATAAGGTCCTCGACGTCCTCGATTCCCACCGAGATTCGGACGAGCCCCTCGGTGATGCCCAGGCGCTCTCTTTCCTCCGGGGGCACGCTGGCGTGGGTCATGGTTCCGGGATGAGAGATGAGCGTTTCCACTCCTCCCAGACTCTCGGCGAGAGAGCAAAGCCGGACGGAATTGAGTATGGTGCGGGCGTTGTCCAGTGAACCTGTTTCGAATGAGAGCATGCCGCCGAACCCTGTCATCTGCGTTTTCGCGAGCTCATGCTGGGGATGGGAGGGAAGTCCGGGGTAATGGACCTTCGTAATTTTGGGGTGGCCCTGGAGGAACGCGGCAATGGCCACGCCATTTTCGTTGTGCTGGCGCATGCGGACCGCCAAGGTCTTTACTCCGCGCAGGACTAACCAGCTATCAAATGGCCCAAGCACCGCTCCGGCGGCGTTCTGGATAAATCTCACGCGCTCGGCAAGGGATGGGTCGTTCAGAACGATTGCCCCACCTACGCCGTCGCTGTGGCCGTTCAGGTACTTAGTGGTGCTGTGAACGACAAAATCCGCTCCGTATTCGAGCGGGCGTTGGAAGTAGGGACTCATGAAGGTGTTATCGACCGCTAAAAGGAGGCCATGCGCGTGGGCGAGGCGAGCCGCTGCGGCAAGGTCGGTGATCTCCATGACGGGGTTGGTTGGCGTCTCGATGAAAAGAAGGCGCGTATTCGGCTGAAGGGCGCGGGTTACGTCATCGAGGCGTGTGGTGTCAGCGTAGCTGAAGGCAAGCCCAAAATCCTTCAGGACATTTTCGAAAAGGCGGAACGAGCCACCGTAGAGGTTGTGGCCCGCAATGATATGGTCGCCGGATTTGAACAGGGTCATCAAAACGTTGATGGCCGCCATCCCGGAGGCAAAGGCAAAGCCGAAGCGGCCACTCTCGAGTGCGGCGAGGTTGCGCTCTAACGCCGCGCGCGTGGGGTTCGAGGTACGCGCGTACTCATAACCCTTGTGCTTCCCCAATTCCTCCTGCACGAACGTCGAGGTCTGGTAGATGGGGACGATAATCGCCCCGGTGGCGGGGTCGGGTTCCTGTCCCACGTGAATGGCATCGGTTGCAAAGCCCATAAGCCTCCCAACAATCCTTTAGAGGATTCCGTCTGGTGACGGCTATTCAATCAGACACCTGTGTTCTATATCGGGACCAAGCTTGATCATTCGAGACGTTGAGCGTGGCGGCGGGCAAGCCGGGTGCATTGCGCCTTAGGACCTTTCCCCGCGGTGGACAAAAAGTTCCGGATACGCGACGTTATCGGACTCGGCGGTGGAAGTCAATGCGGAAGGAAATCTGGCGTCTCAAGGTATTCCATGCCTCGGTTTTCACCTGAAGTGAGTTATCATAGACAAGGAATAACCCGAGCACAAAGTGAACGGGACAGGGGGCAAGCCTGCCATGAACCGCAAACGCGTCGCCTTGCTGGTGAGTCTCATTGCCATTTTACTCTCCGCATGCCTGTGCGCGCTCGCCAAGGAAGAGGAAGAAGTCGAACGGACCAACTTCATCGTGGAAGTTAAGGAAGCAGACACAGGCCAGCCGATTAATCAAGCGCATTTGACCCTAACTTTCCGTGAGCCGGGGAACCCGGCGAGGCTCAAGCGGTCCAAGTCAATTTCCTACAGTGCCAAGACCAACTCGCAAGGGCGATATCGGTTCTTGAATATTCCCAAGGGTACCATCCGCCTCCTTGTCACGGCCGAGCATCGGCAGAGTTTCGGCAAGGAAATTGAGCTGGAAAAGGAAGACCAAGTTGTCGAGGTGAAGTTGCGAAAGCCTCAGCCGTTGCTGTGATCGCCCCCGGACGTCTCAAAGCACTCTCCAACATCGAACCGCAGTCCTCTCAGACAAAGTGTCCTCTCGGGAGAGCAACCTGAACTCCAAACTTTCCTCGCGCGATTCCCTGTGAGAAGTCCACGCTTCTGATTGATTCGCAAGCACCTAGTCGTGCAGGCTGGCCATCCGCCTCGCGGATGCTCCAGGTTGGTGCAAACAGTCAGAACCTATTTCTTAATCGACCCTTAAGGTCTCCTAAGGGCTGCTTTTCCACAAGCTTTTCAACAGAGTTGTTGAAAAGGTTTTTTTCTAGGGCGGCCCTCCGTGGTTCAGGCGAGCGGCCGGTGCATTTCCGATTGGTCATCCATCGGACGCACCGGCCACGTGCGCCCCAAGGAGAATAGCTACTTGAGAACGCGAATTCGTCATGGCTGCGGCGGAGGATTCTTTGCAGGAGGTTGAGCGCTCGCAGCCGGTGGAGCCGCTGCGGGGGCCGCTGGCGCCGGGCGTGTGAAGTAGCTTTCGTCAAGCCAGATATTGGTGCTCTTCTTGAGGTTCGCCAGAGCCGCTTCCACTTTCTGCTGACGAAGCGAATTCTCAATCTGCGGGGTGGCCGCCTTCAATTCCGGAGCATGTCGTCCCACAACCTGGAGAATCACGAGTGCCTGGGGCAGGTCGAAGACCTCGGATACTTCCCCGGGTTTCAATTCGAATGCGGCCTTCTCCATTTCCGGCCGCAGATTGCCCCGGCGGACGGCGCGTGGCTCTGGATCTATGCGGACCATGTTCGGGGCGTTAAACTGCTCGCCAACCTTCGCCGCATCCGTTCCGGCGACCAAGGCCTTCCGGATCGCATCGGCCTTCGCCTTGGCTTCCTCGGCAGGCAGACCAGGCGTATCATCTTTTCCACCCGCCTGCTTCTTCATGACGATGGCCTCCCGAATTTGGGCCTCTTCGAACTCGCTTTGGTGGGAGGAGAAGTATTGGTTCACTTCTTCCGTGCTCGGGGCTGCCTGACGGAGTAATTCCCGGTATTCTGCTTGGGCCAAGGCCTGGCGCTTCTGCAAAGCCAATTCGCGCTGGAAGCCTGGGGCGGCGTCCAAGTGATGGCTCAGCCCTACTTGCGAAAGCAGAACCATCATCGCGTACTGATCGCCGAGGGTGCGCCGGCCCTGCTGCGCCAGGGATTGTTGCGCTTGAGGATTGAGCGTGCTGATCACGAAGTCCAGGTCAGCCTGAGTGATTTGCTCGCTCCCGACTTTCAGAACAACCTTGTCGGATGACGCTGGTGTCGTTGCGTTTACGAGTGCTGGCGGGTTCTGACCCGACTGCCCTTGGCCGTATGCTGCTCCGGCAAGCATTCCTGCCAGGAGGAGTCCACCCAGGACTCGACACTTCTGTCTAACTTCTCTTCTCTTCATTGAACCCGCCTTCTGTTGAGGATCAAACATCAAGAAAAACCAATCCATTTTAACACAGTACGGCGCACTGCGGGCGACGTCGGGGCAGGAGTCAAGGTCCTGCGTTGGCTGGTCACGGGTTGGAAGGTGGCGCACCGGTTGGCGGTGGAGATGTCGGAAGCAAACCAAGCGCCGCGGCGGGCGGCAAGGGCTTTCCCTGCCAATGGTCGAGTTCAATCTGCTCGAACTTCATGGAGAGCGCCTGCCACATCTCGTTGTTCAGTCGGTAGCGCAGCAGGATGTTGGGGAGCCAAGTCGGCAGGTTCTCGTCCAGCCATCGTTGTCTATAAAGTTCGGTCAAGCGAGTCGTGTAGTCGCGCAGGTCTTCAATTCGTCCATTCGTCGACGTGATATCGTTGAAATCGCTGCCTACCAGAGCCTGGTCCTTGTCGTGTTCATGGGCCAAGGCGTCTGAGTACCTCTGAGAGATTTCCTGGACGAATTGATACCTCATCGCGAGGGCGTCAAGCCTCAGGGCGGCAAGGCCCAGGTCGGCTAAGGTATCGGAATTCCGCCTTGCGCGGCTCTCGCTGTCGACGAAGACGGTGTAGGATTCCTCCGCCGTACGCCGGACAAGCTCCGCCACGGGAAGGTCCTTCTGGATCTGCCTTTGCGCATTGGGAGAAAACGGGTCCTGCCAGAACAAGGCGTCGTCGGTCCCACCGAAGCGCTGGTCGTAGACCTCGACAGGTCCGCCAGCCCGCGTTACTTCATTCATGTGGCCAAGCTTCTTAAGTGCCTCTGTAAAGCGGTGGTCGGTGTTGCGATAGAACGTCCAGTCGAACTTCTGGTCGAAGTTCCTCACGTCCGTGATGCCGTGTTCCCAGGCACAAGCGGCACCATAGACAATGCTCCACCAGTTGGGACCGTAGAGCGATTCGCCATCGTCGTTCCAGACCGTGATGTTGGTCCCGATGGCACCGGCCCTTTTCCCGTCGGTCAGGAAGCCTTCGATGTTGGTGGCGGCCTCCTCATAGTCGGGAACAATTTGGCTGGTGTTGGCAACCCACGGGCAGACGAATATCCTGAGCCCCGTACCGGCAAACGGTTTTAGCCACTTGTCATAACTGGGCTGCGCACCGTACACCCAACTTGCCACGATAAGGTCCTTCGGCAGGCTGGGAATCATTTCCGGGTGTTCCACGGCGATGTCACCCCAGAACATCACGTCCTTGTTATAGCGTCGAACCAGGTCGTGGACCTGGATGAGGTTGTCCACATAGACTCGACCGTAACCTGACTTCTGGACGAGCCCCGCAGTCCGACCCTGGCCCAACTCAAACGTCTCGTCGCAGCCAATGTGGTACATGGAAGCGGGGAAGACTGGCGCCATCTGCGCATACATGCCGTCCAGAAACTTGAGTGCTTGAGGGTCCCCCGCTGCTAGAACGTGTCCGTGGGGGCGTTCGGACAAACCACTGTATTCCTCGAAGCGGAGAATCTTGTGCAGGTGGCCGCAGTCCTCGGTGGCGGGGATGATGTCCACATGATAGCGAGCGGCATAAGCAACCAAGTCCTTCCAATCGTCCCGCGTTAGCGTGTCGCTTAGCAGACCGACCAGCGGCTGGCCGTCTAACCGGAAAGAATCCTCGATGTACATGTAAAGCTGGTTCATCTTGAACTCGGCGATGGTGCGGACTATCTGCTTCAAATAATTGAGTTTGGGGACGGGGCCACGGCTCATGTCCACCTGCGTCCCCCGGTAAAGAAGGGTCGGCCAATCCCGAACGCGTGCCCCGAGGATCTTTACGTCCTGTCCCTCACCCACAGTGAGCTGCCGAAGCGTCTGAACCCCGTAGAAAAGTCCTGCGGCGTCTTTTCCTGCAACGAGAATTAGGTTCGGCTCCACATCCAACACGTATCCCTGGTCGCCCAAGGGTTGGACGGCCATATTCTGCCGCTTTAGCCACTCGCCCATGACTGGACTTGAAGCGTACCCCAAGACAATCGCTGGCCTGTCGGGGGGCGGGGCCTGAGCCGCGATGATCGGAAACTCCTTCCCTGCGTCCAGCTTCAATTCGGTCTGAAGGGCTTCGGCGACAAAGCGGTCGTCGGCCACGCTGGGGATGAGCAAAACGATCTCAAGCTGGGTGGTTACGGGGAAGGGCTGAGACGTCGCCTGGAATTCGCGCGGCTGGGGGATCAATTGGGGCGATTGTGCCCAGAGCGAGCTCCCGATAGACGCCAAGACCACTGCCAGCAAGAGCTTGGCGAAGGTAGACCCGATCCCCGATACCAATACCATTCGCGCGTTTCGCATGAGGACCTCCCGAGGGATTTGAAGCATTGCCAAGGGGTTGGTTCGAACGGGCTTTCGATGGACTGGAGTCTATCAAGCAGTCCACGCGGGCACGGCATATTAAAGCACATCTCGCCCTGCGCGGTCACACTCAACTTGCCGGGTCGGCTTACACCCGAGGGCAGGGAGGTGCTACCCTAGGGGAATACGTTCCTTATTCCGGCCCAGCCACGTTTCGAAATTCTGCAGTTCGGGATTGAGACTTCGCGCGAAGGCAGGCTGGCGCGGGCCACAGAATGCTTCCTGAAAATCCCGTTTGAACTGGAACATGTTTCCCAGGTCGTCGGCGCCCGGAAATCCAAAGCCTCGGAAGACCTCGGGCGACACGGCGTTGTAACGCACTTCCTGCCCAAGCGCCTTGCTCAATGCGGCTGCCATCTCCGCGCCGGTCAAATGCTCGCCCGCAATGCCCACCTTCTTCCCGATGAATTCCTGGCCGCGCTTGAAAATGCCGGAGGCGCACTTGCCGATGTCCTCGGCGGCGATGCCCGGGAGTTTCTTGTCATCCATGGGCATCGTGATGGCCAGCTTGCCGTCCGGTCCCTTCTTCGGGCCCATACCGAAGTAGATGAGATTGTCCCAATAGAACGAGGTCAGCAAGATCGTGACGGGCAAGTCGAGGCCCGTAAACACGTGGTCGGCCTCACCCTTGGCGTCGAAGTGTGGCACCTTGTATTTGCCCATAAGAGTGGGCATGCGATTGTCGCTGAGCGGCACCCACTGCCGCGTGTCTTCGAGCGTGGACCAGATGACATGTTGGAGACCTGCCTGCTTTGCAGCTTTAGCCATGGCCGTTGCCTGGGCGAGTTCTTTCTCGGGAGAGAAGTGCTCCCAGTAGAAGGTGACGCAGAACGCTCCGTATGCGCCCTGAAAGGCTCGCTGCAGGCTTGCTTCATCGTCCACGTTTGCGGCAACGACTTCCACGCCGAGGTTTGCCAGCGCCTTCGCCTTCTCCGAGCTCACGTCACGTGTCAGCGCCCGCGCCGCAAAGCCCCCGTTGGGGTCGCTGAGGATGGCGCGGACAAGCCCTCCGCCCTGCGCGCCGGTTGCACCTAAGACGGCGATGACCTTCTTATCAGCCATAGTGACTCTCCCTGTTGAGTTGGAATGTTTGTGTCTCGCGCCTGACCCTGGTTTACAGCGGCCGGGCGAGAAGCCCTACCCCACAAGCATAGCATGAAAAGGCGACCCATTAGTGAAGCCTTCCAAGTCTCGTTAGATCGGATTTTGCGGGACGAATACCGAGTATTTCACTGGAGTCCCCTTGGGTTAGTTGATTTTTGGCTTCTGCGATGTATAAATAAAGTCATGACCGTCGATGAGCTCAGGCAAAAGGCAAGCCCGATCCTGGAGCAACACGGAGTCACGTACGCGGCTGTCTTTGGGAGCTTGGCCCGCGGCGGAGACCGTCCGGAGAGTGACGTAGACATACTAGTGCGTCTCGGACGCCCAACCGGCCTGGTGGGTTTTATGCGCCTCATTGAAAGCTTGGAGGAGTGCCTCCACAGGAAGGTTGATCTGGTTACGGAGCAGAGCTTGAACAAGTACGTGCGGCCTTACGTCCTGCCCAATCTGAAAACAATCTATGAAAAGTGACCGCGTCTATCTCCGGCAGATTTTTTGAATCCATCGGGAAAATCCAGCAGTTCGTGAGCGGAATGGACCAAGCCGAGTTCATGAAGGATCAGAAAACGCAGAGTGCGGTGATCATGCAGTTGGCGTTGATCGGAGAAATGGCAAAACGGGTTTCCGACGCAACGAAATCGAGCACTAAAGTGCCATGGAGAGAGATCGCCGGCTTCAGAGATCGCGCCATTCATGACTATTACCAGATTGACCTCCGGATAGCCTGGGACACAATTACACTTGACCTCGAACCGCTCGCAGAAGCGCTGCGGAATTATCTCGAACGCCGGGAACAAACCCACTAAGCCGGAAAAGCCGCAGGTCCAGGTGACCAGTGGTCGCCGTCGGACGGAACCTGCGCTACAAAAGCATTTCCTACCAAGTGAGCCCGCCGGAGGGTGGCGGCCACACGCCCAGAATCTGCCGCAGCAGGACTGCCTGCCCAAGGTGGTAGCTGTTGTGATTGGCGATGGCCTGAAGCATCTCCAGCCGAGTTTGCTTTCCCCGTTTCGAAAGCAGGTCTACCGCGTGGATTCGGTGGTCCAGTTCCGTGAGGCCTTTCTCGAAGCCGCGCACCGCTTCGTCCCATTCTTTGGCGCTGGCGGGTTCCGGGTTGCCGGGCCAGCTGCTACCTGCGGCATGCTTGGGAATTGTGGGTTTCCCACCATCGAGCCATTTGATGACCCACTCCTGCCAGAACGTCAGGTGGCTCAGGATTTGAAAGAGGGAATGCGCGCTGCCGCTCGGACGCGCGCCGGCAAGCTTCCAATCGAGCCCTTCAAAAATGGTTTTACTCGCAACGTGTGCGCCCTTTCCCGAAAGAGCGTTGTCGATGGTTTTTGCGAGAATCTTGGAGCCGTTCTTCATGGCTTCCTCCTTCCGCGGCGCGAGGCGGGTCCTGGGAGGGAGCGTTGCACAATTAGACTTCCAATCAAGGCGCGAGTCCAGCGATTTGAGAATTGCGTAGAACCTTATTGGCGGAGAGGCTCCCACCTAAGTCGTCGAGCGCCATTTGAGCGTTGAGAAATCTCCTGCGAAGGTTGGACTTGCTGTCCCCATAAGGGTTCTATATCCTGAGGCCATGTTGTATCAGAGCGACTATTGGCTGCCTGCCGTCGCGAGCTTTATCATCCTCGGTTGGATCTTGTGGAAGAAGTCCCGCCCCTCCCGACCATACGTAATTGGGGGACAAATGGCCAACGCGCTTCGTGCCGAGCATGCCAGGCTGTCAGACCCCAGAGTCGGGCCCAGTCCGTTGCCAGCGGGTCTGCAGTACGACCGGTGGCGCGGGGACCTCGACGTCAGCAATCCAGTAAAACAACCTCTGGATGAGGAATTGAGTGGACTTTGTCAACGCTTCGCTGCGAGCAATCCGCTTACGAGATCAAGGTTTCGAGGATCTGCCAGCTTGGAGGATTTCTATACGTTACTCACGTTCAGCCAGCGGTCCGCAGTATTCGCTATGCGGGACCGGGGGGCAGAACATATCGTTGCTGGTCTTACTGCTGTTGCCTTGATTGAAAAGGACCGCATAGATTTCCGAGACGCTCTTGGGGCGCTCAGTCTCCTGCATCACGCCGCTGGTGTGGTCAGAATAGATCCTGCCCCTCTGTTTGCGAAGGCGGCGTCGCTCGCGGAGTCGAAAATGTCGGAACTGATTCTAGGGTTTCTCAAACGATCCGAAGACGGGCGGGACATTCAAAAGTCGTGGGGCTACACGGTGATTGAAACCAAAGCAGGCCCAGGGTTCATCGAATGCGGATTTGAACCCTACGAGCCGACATATCCTCTGGCCCAAATTGGTTTGGCTTTGGCGGAGCTCATAAAGCGAGATAAATACCAGCCCACAAGCGTCACCGTGGCCAGTGATCTTCCTGCCGTTTGGTTGTCATCCGTCGATGACGGTGTTCTCGAGAACGCCCTGCAATCGGTCCGCGCCGCAGTCACGATCAATGCCGACCTCCGACCCCAGGAGTCTGCGGACTCGCACTCGCAGGTCCTGATAATCTTTCTCGTGGAGTTGAGGGACGAGGCCGCCGCAAGTTCGCTCTTTCGGTTGTCCGAGGAAAAACGAAATCGGGCCAATCGTTTCGCCATCGCGGCGGCGAAGGAAGAGCGGTTGTTTTCCCTGGCGGTCGAGCGCTCATTCGTGGCGGGTGAAGCCTCCTTCGAAACCTCGACCGCGATGCAGCGCTTTGCGAACGGGATGGCCGAAGTGCTAAGAGGCTACACGCGGAGGTAGGACGGGCGTCCCGCCTGTGCTCACGGCTTGGAGTAACAGTGAAGAAATTCCGGCCCGCGATCTGCAGCGCCGGTCGGCGCTGACCACTGGTCACCTGAGCGCCGGCCATCCTATGGAGTACACGAGTCCGGCAAGCACTACTTGCCCTTGCTCCGGCTTTCCACAGCGGCGGCAAGCCGCGGCACTCCAGACGGCGGTCATAGACCGCCGCTACAGCGCAGCGCGGGCGGAACACGCGCTATAATCAATGGCCGAACAGGATTTAGCGGGATGCCGAGGATCCCTTCGGCCTGTCATGCTGAGCGCAGCGAAGCATCCCTGCATTTGTCGAATCGATCCAATGCAGAAATCCTTCGGCGCCCGCGGCGCCTCAGGATGACATTCGTGGAGATCTTTCGGTATCCTGCTAGCTGACGAGGCACACTGAGGGCTATGGACTTCAAACTGGTTTGCGATTATCAGCCGCGCGGCGATCAAGTGACCGCCATTGACGAACTGCTGCGCGGCGCGAACGACGGCAGGCCGCACCAGGTGTTGCTGGGCGTGACGGGCTCCGGCAAGACGTTCACGATGGCCAAGGTCATCGCGGAGGTGAATCGCCCCGCGCTGATTCTGGCGCATAACAAGACACTCGCCGCGCAGCTCTACAACGAGTTCCGGAATTTCTTTCCGCAAAACGCCGTCGAGTACTTCGTCAGCTACTACGATTATTACCAGCCCGAGGCCTACATTCCCGCCTCGGATGTTTACATCGAGAAAGAAGCCACCATCAACGACGAGCTCGACAAGCTGCGGATGTCTGCGACACGCTCGCTCTTCGAGCGGCGGGATTGCGTGATTATCGCCAGCGTAAGCTGCATTTACGGGATTGGTTCACCCGAAGCCTATTACGGCATGCTGCTGATGCTCGAGAAGGGCCAGAAGACGCCGCGCCAGGAGATTCTCCGGCGCCTGGTGGGAATCCAGTACGAGCGCAACGATGCGGATTTCCGGCGCGGGACTTTCCGCGTGCGCGGCGACGTCATCGAGCTTTATCCCACCTACGAGGACAACGCCTACCGCATCGAAATGTGGGGCGATCAGATCGAATCCCTGGCGCAGATCGATCCGCTCTTCGGCCAGGTGAAGCAGACGCTCACGCGCCTGCCCGTTTATCCCCGCACGCACTACGTGCTGGCTCCCGACCAGAAGGAGTCGGCGCTACAGCGCATCCTGAGCGAGCTTGAGTGGTGGCGCGGCGAGCTCGAGAAGC
>JAIQGA010000184.1 GCA_020072925.1 Terriglobia bacterium
CCGGCAAGCCGTCTTTTCCGGCCCACAGCTTCTTCTTTCCTCCGCTGTTTTGTTCAAGCAGGCCGCGGCCCGTGACGCGCCAACGGGTCCTGTGCGCGTCGCTCACTTCTTTCGCGGACCGCGCACTCAATTTCCTCAAAACCTCCGCGGGAACCCGCGGATCCCCCAAACCAAACTGTTGAACGGAAATCTGAAAATAATTGGCGCCAGGTTGACCCTGGGGCGCCATCGCCTGCGCGCGTACGGGCAGGAGGATCAACTCGACAACAACGATGAACACCATTAGCGCGCGAGTTAGGGAAAGAGGTCGGCGCGTCACGCGACGACCTTGCGCGGGCGATGCGGCGCGACGGCATAAATCGCGGCAGCCCCCAGGATCCCCGCGATGGTGATAATGCTCCAAGCGAGATTGTAACTTCGCGTGGATTCGAAGATTTTTCCCGCCAGCATCGGGCCGAACCATTGGCCCAACGAGTCCGCCATGATGATCAGCGACAGGAGCTTTCCGAGCGCCTTCAAACCGAAACACTCCGCGGTGACCAGGGGAATCAGCATGTAGTCCGCTCCCATCGCGAAACCGAAAATGATGGCGAATCCCCAGAGCGCGGCAGGCCGGCGAGCAAGAAATAGTAGCGGAATCGCCAGCGCCAGGATCAGGTAGAACAGTGCCATCACGTTTTTCTTGTTGTAGCGGTCCGCAATGAATCCCACCGCGACGCGGCCGGCCAGCCCCGCGAACAGCAAGCCGCTCGATACGGTTGAGGCCTGGCCGGTGGAATAGCCCTGGTCGCGAAGGAAAAGGACAAACTGCTGAATCACCGTTCCGATGGCGCCGATGATCAGCGTGCTGCCCAGGAGGATGAGCCAGAAGTTGGCGGTGCGCACCGCAGGTCCCAAGGCCACGGCAGCCGCCTCTGGCGCGCTCTGCGCCACCGGATCGTTGCTCGCGCCGTCCGGTAAAAGCGCTATGTCGCGCGGCGACGACCGCGTCACCCACAGTGCAATCGGAAAAAGAACCAGGAGGATGACAATTCCGATTATTTCGAATCCCCGCCGCCACCCGAACCTTCCGACGAGCCACGCCGACAGGAGCGGCGCCACCACGCCGCCCAACCCCAGCCCCAGGTAGGCATAGCCCATGGCGCGACCGCGCCGGAGACGAAACCAATTCGACACCAGGACCTGGTTGGGAATAGGGCCGGCCAGCACATAGCCGAGAACTTCCGCGATGCAGAGCAGGTAATATTGCCAGAGGTTCTTCATCGCGCCCATCAGAATCAGCGGCAGGCCCACAAAAAAAATCCCAAAAAGAATCACGGCGCGTGCGCCAACACGATCGATGAGTGCGCCGAGAAATCCAAAAAACGGGGCCACAATCAGAAATCCCAGAAACATTCCTTGCGTCACCTGGCTCCGCGAGAACCCGAGGGAATCAACGAGAGAGGGGTAGAAAACAGGAAGGCCGTAGAAAACAATCCCCACGGCGAAGAAGAGATTCAAGAAGGTGGCCAGGACAACCCACCAGCCGTAGAAAACTCGGGATGATTGAGGATGATTCATCCAAATTCCGGTCCCAAGGCAGCGCAGACGAGGCTGGGCCGTCCGGGATGAGCGTTGGGGCCGCGAAACATGCGAGTCAATGGCCGAGAGAGTCCGAAGCCGTGGGCGCGCAGCAACGACCGCGCCCAAGGATTCGATTGGAGGCAATCCACGAACACTGTGTCGCGGTGGGAGCGGCGAAGAAACGTTTCCAACAGGTCACCCACCGCCGATTCATCCTGGGCGATCCACGGTCCCAGATGGTCGGCAAGCGATCCGCGCCGCCCAAAAGCATACCCCAGAATTTCCGTCCCATGTCTCGCGACGCATACAAATTGCGGCGCGCAATTCGCCAGGGAGCGCAGCAGATCCCCTCGCGAGGCGCCAAACACTTGGTGATCGAGGGCGAGGATTGTCGTCAGGTCCTCGACCGCTGGCTCCGCGGTCGGCGCGCAGCCAGCGGCACGTCGCAACGCCCAGCGCTCAATTTCGTATTCGCTTACAAACCCCAGCTTCTCGTAGATGGGTTTCCCTTGCGGTGTGGCGTCCAGTTTCAGAGTTGGGATTCCGCGCGCGTCAAGATGTGAAATGGCTTTTTCCAGGAGCCGCGTCCCGATGCCGCGCCCGCGGAAATCGGGGTCCACCAAAACCATGCCAATCCAGGAAAAGCGGTCCTCGTAACTGATGGTCGTAACGGTTCCGACGACGCGACCTTCGCATTCGGCAATAAAGCAGGCATCGGGACTGGCGTTCAGGAAACGCTCCCAGTCCGCAGGCATCTGATTCCAACCGGCGATTTCCTTGAGCCGCATGCCCGCGGGAATGTCTTGCAGTGTCATCAGGCGTAATTTCATCTCTTGGTGACTCATCGGAACATTTGCGACGCGCTCTGGACGCGGTCCGACAAGGCAGCCGAGACCGCCGGCCAGTTCTCGCAGCACCAGCAGGCCATTTGTTCCACGTTCATCTGTGGGCTCCAACCGAAACGACGCCGGAGATGGAGCACCCAGGCAATGAAACCCTCGGCGGGATGAAACCACAGGTGGTGCAACGCCTTCTCGGTCTTGCCGCCCGCGCGCATTGTGAACTCACTGTCGGGAAGCTGGAATAGCGTGTGCATTTGAAAACTGGAGGCGCCGCGCAGGAGGTACTCCGCGGCGATGCGCCCCGAATGGATATCGCCGGTAGCGCTGAGGGGAAGCGCCTCGGGCCGCCGCTCATCTCCCGCGGCTATCGTTCGCAACCG
The DNA here is from genome assembly GCA_020072925.1 of Terriglobia bacterium. Lineage (GTDB taxonomy): Bacteria > Acidobacteriota > Terriglobia > UBA7540 > UBA7540 > JAIQGA01. The sequence continues at coordinate 2,786 of JAIQGA010000184.1, forward strand.
CTCCAGGACCGCCAGGTTGCGATCACTGAGGTCAGGCCCTCCATACGCCACTCCCACTTTGCCTTCGAATTCCTTCTCGGGATCAAATAGCCGATTCGCGTAAACCAGAAAGTCCGCTCGATCTTCGCCGCGCGACGGCTTTCCGATTTCCTGGAGACATCGAATCTGAAAGTCATCCTCGAAGAGCGCGTTGAATAGTTTCAGGCCCACCCGAACTTTTCCCGGCGCGGCGCGATGGATCAGGCCGGGAACCCTGCGCAGCCACTCCAGAATTTGTTCCTGCTGCGTGGCACGCTCCGAGCCCGCGAGCGTGGGGCTAAAGTCTTTTTCGAGCGGCATAGGGGCCTGCGGAAGAACACTGTTCCAGGTTTCAACCAGCGCGGAAGTGGTGAATGTGTACTCCTCCTCTTTCCAACAGTCTTCCTGAGGCGTGGGCAGGTGGTACTTGACGGAGGGCGCCACCACCATCTGCGCAGCCTTCCCGATCTCGAGAGACGCTTTCAGAAGTTCTTGGTAAGCCTCGAACGTGTCGAACCAGCCGCGGCCCTTCCAGGTGACCGTCCAACCCTCGACGCCGCTGCGACCGCGCACACGCTCGACCAGCATGCGCGTCTCAGGGATGGCCCATTCGCGCATGGTTTGCGCGCCCAAGCGGTCCTGGGCAATGACCGTCTTGAGAACGACAAAACCCAGGCCGGCTTCCGCGTCCTTTGCGGCTTGGTGGGGCGCGAGGGAAAGTTGGCCCGACGCCTTTCCGAATGGGTTTTTCACGCGCCATCCGCCATAGGCGCTTGTCGCGTCAAGGTCGTAGGCGGAGAGAAGATACGATTCGAGCGGCCGGGGCAGGCCATCACGAAACCGCTCATAGTCGGCCGCGAGTCGCTGCGATTGGGGCGCGCCGAGATCCGGTGCGCCCCGCAGCCGAACTCGAGGGGGTAGGAACTCCCACATGTCTAATTCAATCTCCCGATGCTGCAGCGGCGGGAATTTCTCCCAAGGCGTGAAGGGTTCTTCCCAGCGCGACGAATTCGCTCTCGGGAAGGTCTGGCCCCCAAGGATCGCAAGCGGAATCGCGCCCGATCACGCCCACGCCGCGCCCATGCCGATCAGGGCCGCGCGCGCTCCGCACATCAGGCTGTAAGGAAGAAACCGATCTTCACCTGTGATCAGCAGCTTGTGCGGGAATTCCTCGGCGAGAAGATTCGCGACGTTCTGAAAGGTCATCACGCTATCGAGGGTTGCCAGCTTGATGCCCACCACTTCCGGCAGGGCCAGCAGTTCTCGCAGGATCTTCGGCGTGTAAGGAAATCCCCCGGCGGCCTCGTAGAGATAAAACAAAATGAGGGGCGCGCCAAACGCCGCCAGCCGTCCATGATATTCAATGATCAGGTCACCGACTTCGGCCACGTGATGAAACAAACGAGGAGGATAAACGAGCAACGCGTGCGCACCGTGATCGAGGGCATCCTGGGCCATCCGCAGCGCGGAATCCAGGTAGGCGGAAAAATCCTCCTGATGCTCGAGCCCGCCTCCCACACCGACCACGATGAACTGCTCGGCGTTGAGGCCGTTCTTCCAGCTCCGCAACACTTCGAGGCGCTGCTCGCGCGTGAGACGCAACCCGCGCCCGGTGTGCGCCCAGACCGCCACTCCGGCCACAGGCTGGTTCGCCATCCAGTCCACATAGGCCGCCTGCGCGCCGGCATCGATCGCGCCGCGTCCCGTGCAGGGCACCGGCACAGCGGGAATCAGCCCGTGGTCCATCCGGCGATACAAATCCACAGAGGAAACGGTGCTCACGGTTGCCAATCCCTTTCGCGTCTTCGGCGGTGCTCTGATTTCAAGATTTGTACTCTCTCCACTCGCCCGCTCGACAACCCGTTTGCTCGGCAGGAAAGGACGGTCACCGCGATATTACCACCGACGGACGACTCTCAAGAAGATTGTGCGTGGTGATGCTGCCTTGCTCGCGTGACGGCAATCCAGGCACGCAACGCTTCGCTCGCGCTCCATGCCTGCGCAATGCAGCCGCGCGGCGCGAAAGGCGGGTCGCCATCGGAGATCTCCGCCAGCGTCCCGAGGCCATAAGCGCGCAGGTGACTGGCGAGCGGCTCAAGAAAGGAAACCGCGCGCGTCGGATCCTCGAAGACGCGCAGGTGAGCGTGAACGAAGGGACCGAGCAGCCACCCCCAGGCTGTTCCCTGATGATAAGCGGCGTCGCGCTCTCGCGGCCCACCTGAGTAGCGGCCGCGATATTCAGGATTCCCGGGATCGAGGCTACGGAGGCCGCAGGACGCCAGTAGCCGTCGGGCGCAGACTTCCACAATCGAACGCTGCTGTTCGGCTGTAAGCAGATTCAAGGGAAGAGAGACCGCCAGAAGCTGGTTCGGCCGGAGCGCGCGGTCGTTCCCCTCCGGCCCATCGATCACATCGAAACAGAAATCAGCGGTGGGATTCCAGAAGCGTTGAAAACCGGCACTGGCACGCCCGCCCATGGTTTCGTATTTTGCAGATGGCCGGTTGAGCCGGCGCGCAAACGCCGTCATGGCTACCAGCGCATTGCACCAGAGCGCGTTGACTTCGACCGGCTTGCCGATGCGCGGCGTCACCGGTCGACCATCCACTCGAGCATCCATCCACGTCAATGCGACGCCCGGCTCACCGGCGTAAATCAATCCATCCGCCGGGTCGGCGTGGATGTTGTAGCGCGTTCCGTGCTCGTACGCGCCGACGATTTCTTCGAGCGCGGGAAAAAGTTCCTGCAAGAACCTGTCGTCGCCGGTTGCTTCGATGTACTGACGAACCGCCTCGAAAAACCAGAGGGCCGAGTCCACGGTGTTGTATTCAAGCGCCTCGCCGGAGTCGGGGAAGCGATTGGGCAGCATCCCGTGGTCCAGATACTCCGCGAAGGTCCGTAGGATGTCGCGGGCGAGTTCCGGATGTCCTGTCGAAAGCGCGAGCCCCGGCAGCGCCACCATCGTGTCGCGCCCCCAATCGCCGAACCAGTGGTAACCGGCGATAACCGACTTGCCTTCGCGACCGCCGGGCAGAGGGCGGCGCACGATGAATTGCCGTGAAGCCAGGACCAGTTGGCGAATCCAATCCGGCGCCTCGCGCGACTCCTCAGGAAAGGCGCGCGCCCATTCATCCAAAAAGGAAAGCTCACCCTCGCGCTGCGTTTCGAGCGCCTCCCGCCCGTCGAGATTGGAGGACGGGTCCGTGGTGGCCACCAACGTCAGCGATTCACCGGGCGCAAGGTGAGCCGTGAATGTTCCGGCGCAAAGATGATCCTCGTGGTCTTCGAGCCCTCGGTCGCGCTCGCGCGCCAGATCAAAATTGAAGTACCAATCGTGCTGCGGGTCGGGCCGGCCGGAGGCGCGGAGAATATAGAAGGGAACAGCGCCGGCTAAAGCATCCACGCGCAAGCCCTGCGCGATTTGTTGGATGCTCATTCGCCAGTCGCCGGCATGCGTGCTCGCGTGGTAGTCGCGATAATTGACCAGCGCCTTCACGACCATGTGAACGGGGCGGCTACCACGGATGGCGTCATAGCGAACATAAGTAGTGTTCGCGCCCGTTGCCATCCAAATGCGCTTTTCCAGGAGCGCGTCCGCAACCGCGAAGGTCCACACGGGCGTCGAACCCTCCAGCCGAAATCGCTCGATGTTCCGGTAACCGTGGGGATTGATCGTCCCGTCCTGCCAGCGGTTGGTAGAGAGAGGATACACTTGCCCGTCGTACTCGACGGCTTCGTCGAACTTCGCCACCATCAATGTCCGGCCGAGCGGAGGTTTGAGCGCCGCCACGAGCAGACCGTGGTAGCGGCGGGTCAGCAAGCCGGCGACCGTGCCGGAAGCGAATCCACCGATGCCATTGGTGACCAGCCACTCTCGGGTCTCCGCGCCGTTTGAGTCTCCGCAGATCTCCCGCCCGAAATCCACCGCGCCGGGGAAACCGGCTCGACCCGAGCGCTCTAGACGAGGTTTCGACATTAAGAAAACACCGCTCGTAAGGGTACGGCGTCTAACCTCCGCTCTGCTGGAGGAGTTTCGCCACCAGGCCCGTCCATCCCGTTTGGTGGCTGGCGCCCAGCGCGGCGCCGTTATCGCCGTGGAAATATTCGTAGAAAAGTATGAGGTCGCGCCAGTGGGGATCGGACTGAAACACCTCGTTCCCGCCATAGACCGGCCGGCGGCCGTCGCTCCCGCGCAAGAAGATCCGTGTCAAACGACGGGAGAGGTCGGCGGCGACCTGCCAGAGCGGCACCAGATTTCCAGAGCCTGTGGGTGATTCAACGCTCAGGCAATCTCGGAAGTAATGATGAAATTTCTGGAGCGACTCGATCAGCAGGAAGTTCAATGGAAACCAGACCGGCCCGCGCCAGTTAGAATTTCCGCCGAACAGACCCGAAGTCGATTCGGCGGGCTCGTAATCCACGCGATACTCCTGCCCGTTGACGCTAAGCACGTAAGGATGGTCACCGTGAAACTTGGAGAGCGCGCGCACGCCGTGCGACGAGAGAAACTCCGCTTCGTCCAGCATGTAGCGCAGAATGCGGACCAGCTTCCGGCGGCTTACGATCGAGAGCAGCCGTCGTACGCCGCAGCAGGAACACTGGGTCATTTCGATGTGATGCGGTACGTGCGGCACGTTGTCGAGAAACCACTGCATCCGCCGCGTGAAACCGGGGAGTTGATCGAGTTGCTCTGGCTCGAGCGTTTCCACGGCGAACAAGGGAATCAGCCCGACCATCGAGCGCACTTTGAGGAAGTGGTGCTCGTCGTTAGGCAGGTGCAGGACGTCGTAATAGAACCCATCCTCCTCATCCCAAAGCGCGATGCCATGGCCGCCCAGGTTATTCATGGCCTGCGTGATATAGACGAAGTGCTCGAAGAATTTGCTGGCGACGTCTTCGTATGCGGGGTCTTCGCGCGCCAGTTCCAGGGCGATCGCCAGCATGGTCAGGCAGTACATGCCCATCCAGCTTGTGCCGTCGGATTGCTCGATGTGCCCGCCCGTGGGGAGGGGCTTCGACCGGTCAAATACGCCGATATTATCCAACCCCAGGAATCCGCCCTCGAAGACGTTCATGCCGTCGGGGTCTTTGCGGTTGACCCACCAGGTGAAGTTCAAGAGGAGCTTGTGAAAGACTCGCTCGAGAAAAGCGCGGTCCGCGCGGCCTCGGCGCCGCTTTTCAATCTTGTAAACACGCCAGGCAGCCCAGGCGTGAACGGGAGGGTTGACGTCGTCAAAGGCCCACTCGTATGCGGGGAGCTGGCCATTCGGGTGCATATACCACTCGCGCAACAGGAGGATGAGCTGCTCTTTGGCAAAGTCCGGATCGACGAGCGCCAGCGCCACGCAGTGGAATGCCAGGTCCCACGCGGCGTACCACGGATATTCCCACTTGTCGGGCATGGAGATGACGTCGCTGTTAAAGAGGTGCGTCCAGCCGCGGTTCCGCCCCAGTTTCCGTTCCGAAGGCGGCGGAGGATTGCCGGGATCGCCTTCCAGCCACACGCGCACGTCGTACTGATAATACTGCTTGCTCCAGAGCATTCCTCCCAAGGCCTGCCGCAGCACGCCTCGCGCGTCGGCAGAAAGGCTGGGCGGCGTCACCGTCGCGTAAAACGCATCGGCTTCCGCCCTGCGTTGCGCGAAAAGGGCCTCGAATGATTCGCCGAGCGCCCGGCTCGCCGGCGGCTGGTCCGTCAGCCGCAGCCGCAACGTCGCGCTCGCGCCCGGAGCGAGCGAGAGAAGATAATGCGCGGAGGACTTGGTCCCCACACGGGCGGGGTTCACCGAAGAGGCATTAGTTCTGATGATATAATCGTTGATTCCATCCTTGACGTAAGCCGTTCTGTTGGCGACGCCGAAAAGTCTTTGGAAGTTGGTCTCGTTTTCGGTGAAGAGCAGTTCCGGCGCGCCTTCCGCGAGCAGCCAACGCCGCCCGTAATAGAAGTGCTCGGCCGCCATCGCCGCGAGACCGGCGGGCGCTTCGGCCTGCCGCAAACCCGGACGCCGGCTGTCGCGCCCCCAGGCCCAGGTATTGCGGAACCACAGCGTCGGCAGCACACGAAGTTCGGCCGCCTCCAGCCCGCGGTTATGGACCGTGATGCGGATGAGAATGTCTTCCGGAGTCGCCTTCGCGTATTCAACGAAAATATCAAAGTAGCGGTCTTCCCGAAACACACCTGTGTCCATCAGCTCGAATTCGCACTGGTCCTTACCACGGCGGCGGTTCTGTTCCACCAGCCGCGCGTAAGGGAATTCCGCCTGGGGATACTTGTATAGATATTTCAGATAAGAGTGCGTGGGCGTCGAATCCAGGTAGAAGAAGTATTCCTTGACGTCCTCGCCATGGTTTCCCTCGTTCCCCGTCAGCCCGAAGAGGCGCTCCTTGAGGATGGGGTCGCGGCCGTTCCAGAGGGCCAGCGCGAAACAGAGGTACTGGTGGCGATCGCAGAAGCCCGCCAAGCCGTCTTCACCCCAGCGGTAGGCGCGGGAGCGCGCGTGGTCGTGAGGGAAATATTCCCAGGAAGCGCCGTCCGGGCTGTAGTCCTCGCGCACCGTTCCCCACTGGCGTTCGCTCAGATACGGCCCCCAGCGCTTCCAGTGCACTTGGCGACTGCGGGATTCTTCCAGCCGCTCCTCTTCGCGGGTCATAGTTTCTCAGATACATTTGGCTGTAGCGGCGGTCTATGACCACCGCCTGGCGCTCGCAGAGCGCCGCTACAAATCAGGTCGTCGATAATAGAAACAGTCCGGGCAAGTCATGTTCGCAGACTGCCATCTTCCGCGAAACCCTTCCGCGTTGTCAATTCCGCATGCGCAAGGGGCGCGTCGCCGGAATGCAAGCGGGTACGCATTGACGCGGGCAAGCGGGAGTGCTACAAGCAAATGATACGCTGACGAAGGGTTGCGGGAACACTGCTCTCACCTGCAAGGAGGCTTTATGCATCGACGAGATTTTCTGAAAAAAGGGACCGCGGCGGCGGGGCTCGCGGCATCTCAGAAGATGTTCACACCGCTGGCGAAAGCGGGTGCGCCCGCTCCCCCGCAAGCCATTCCCAGGCGCCCGCTCGGGAAGACGGGCGAGAAGCTTTCCATCATCGCGCTGGGCGGGATTGTGGTGATGAACGTCGAGCAGACTTTCGCCAACAACATCGTTGCCGAGGCGTTCGACCGCGGCATCAACTATTTCGACGTCGCCCCCCAATACGGCAACGCGCAGGAACACCTGGGGCCGGCGCTCGAACCCTTCCGCAAACGGTCTTTCCTTGCCTGCAAGACGCTGATGCGCGACAAGGAGGGCGCGGCGAAGGACCTGGAGGATTCACTCCGCAAGCTGCGCACCGACCACGTCGACCTCTACCAGTTCCACGCCGTGACCACCAAGGAAGACGTGGCGAAGATTTTCGGGCCCGCAGGCGCCATGGAAACCTTCCAGGCCGCGCGCCAGGCGGGCAAGGTGCGCTTCATCGGCTTCTCAGCCCATTCGGTCGAAAACGCGCAGTCGATGCTTGAGCACTATAATTTCGACACGATTCTCTTTCCCATTAATTTCGTGCTTTTCTCGCAAGCCAACTTCGGACCGCAGATCTTGAAGCGCGCCCACGAAAAAGGCATGGGCATCCTCGCGCTGAAAGGCATGGCCAAGGGCGCCTGGGCGGATGCACAGAAGAAGGATCATCCTTTTCCCAAGTGCTGGTATGAGCCCGCGGCGTTGCCCGACGAAGCTTCGCTGGCCTTGCGCTGGACCCTCTCCAAACCCATCACCGCCGCCGTGCCGCCCGGCGAGGAGAAGTATTTCCGCCAGGCCATGGATGTGGCACAACACTTCCAGCCGCTGAAGCCCGAGGAAGAAAAGACCTTGCTGGCCCGCGCCACCGGCGTTACGCCCATCTTCCACCTGGGCAGCGCGTAGTGTATTCGTAGGGGCACGCCATGGCGTGCCCCTACTAAGGCTAATCGCGCAACGCTTCCCAATCTTGCTCGTCACTCGCCGGCGCGATGAAGGCGCCGGTAAATCTGCTGCCGAAAGTAGTTGACGAGCGTTCCTCAAAATGATAGGCTATCTTCGTGTTGTCGAAGATTCAAATCGACCGCACGATCCCCATAAACTATCAATCTAGCCTCGAAAATGCCGTGGAGCACAAGAATAAGGGATCCCTTATTTTGGAAACAGCAAGAAGCCATGTCCTTTAGGTTCAATGGGATAGCATCGGAGGTCTCCGAAAGCGAACCTAGCTCAAATAACCTACATGGAATGAACAAGTTAACAGCATATTTCGGCTAATTTGTCCTCAACATTCGCGCATTCGGCGACGCCCCCAAGAGCCATGCATCCGCGCCTTGCCGGCCATTTTGCCAGGGGCTACATCATCACCTCGATGCGCCCGGTCGGGGTGCGCAGGAAGCGCAACGACGCATGTCAATCCAGCCGCCATCGCCCGTTTTCTGGTGTAAGCTTGTTCGTTCCGCGAGGAGGTCAATGCATGGCTACTATACTTCGCAGCCGCGACTGGTTTGGCAAGGACGATCGCTGGGGACTGGCGCACCGCGCCTGGCTGCGCGCCGAAGGTTTTTCCGAGCGCGTCTTCGCGGGCAAGCCAGTGATCGGCATCTGCAATTCCTGGAGCGAGCTGAACAATTGCAACGCGCACCTGCGTCAGGTGGCCGAGGCCGTGAAGCGCGGCGTGTGGGAAGCGGGCGGTTTCCCGCTGGAATTTCCCACCATCTCGCTGGGCGAAATGCTGATGAAGCCCACCACGATGCTCTATCGCAACCTGATGGCGATGGACGTGGAGGAATGTATTCGCGCCTACCCGCTCGACGGCGTGGTGCTGCTCTGCGGTTGCGACAAGACCACGCCCGCCCAGCTCCTGGGCGCCGCGAGCGCGGATGTTCCCGCCATCATGGTACCCGGCGGACCGATGCTGCGCGGCATGTGGCAGGGCGCGGAGTTCGGCGCGGGCACGGACATCCGCCGCTTGTGGGACGACGTCCGCGCGGGACGCCGAAGCGAAGAGGAGTGGTGCGAAGTCGAAAGCTGTGTTTCGCGCAGTGCCGGGCACTGCAACGTGATGGGCACGGCTTCGACCATGGCGAGCCTCGTCGAAGCGCTGGGCATGACGCTGCCCGGGGCCGCGGATATTCCTGCCGCCGATTCGCGCCGCCTGGCCATCGCCGAAGAAAGCGGGCGGCGCATCGTCGCCATGGTGAACGAGGAGCTGAGGCCTTCGCGCATCCTGACCGCGCAGGCGATCGAGAACGCAATTCGTTTGCAGATGGCCCTGGGCGGCTCGACCAACGCCCTGGTGCACCTGGTGGCCATCGCCGGGCGCGTTGACCTGGAGCTTCCGCTCACCCTCTACGACGAGATCTCCCATACGACGCCCGTGCTCGCCAACGTCAAGCCCTCGGGCAAGTATCTGATGGAGGATTTCAGCTATGCGGGCGGCGTGCCCGCGGTCCTGAAAGAAATCAGCTCCTTGCTTCATCGCGAGGCGCTCACGGTTAATGGCAGGACGCTCGGCGAAAATATCGCTCGGGCGGCGTGCTACAACCGCGATGTGATCAAGCCCTTCGGCCAGCCGCTTTATCCCGAGGGCGGCACGGTGGTGCTCTGGGGGAACCTGGCGCCGCACGGAGCGGTCATCAAGCAGTCGGCATCGTCGCCGCATTTGCTCAAGCACAAGGGGCGCGCGGTGGTCTTCGAGAACAATCAGGACCTGCTGGCGCGCCTGGACGACCCGAACCTGGAGGTGGACGAGCAATCCGTGCTGGTGCTCAAGCACGCCGGCCCGAAAGGCGCGCCGGGAATGCCGGAGTGGGGACACTTGCCGATTCCCGCCAAGCTTCTCAAAGCGGGTGTCAAGGATATGGTGCGGCTGAGTGATGCGCGCATCAGCGGCACGAGCTTCGGGACGATCGTAGTTCATGTCTCGCCCGAGGCGGCGGTGGGCGGGCCCTTGGCGGTGGTCCGCAATGGTGATGAGATTGAACTCGACGTGCCGGGGAAACGGCTGGAGTTACGCGTGCCTGAGGGCGAAATCGCCAAGCGCCTGGCCCAGTGGCAGGCGCCCGCGCCGCACTATCAGCGCGGCTATGGGAGACTGTTCCTCGACCACATCCTGCAAGCGCACGAGGGTTGCGACTTCGACTTTCTGCGCGGACGCGACCGCGAAAACGGCCAAACCCCGCTGAAGCGATTTCCCAACCCTGGATTATAGGGTCGCCTCGCCGGGCTGCGCCGTGAAACGGCCGCAGGCCACTTGGCGTAAGCGGGCCGCCGGGCGCTCACTTTTCCGCGACGCGGTACATGGTCGCTGTATAGTGCTTTCCATTCTTCGTAAACTCGAACCAGATCTTGCCGTCCTTATCAACTCTGCCCGAACCCCAAGCTGGGTAGGAGCCCGAAAGACGCACCTTGCCTTCGCGATACTCGTACGTGCCGGCCTCGCGACCCCACGTGTATGTCTTATCGCCGTGCAATTCGAGGCGCGGCATGAGTCGGTTTTGTCCGCCGGCCCCGTCCACGTTGAACGAGAGGTTTGCATAAGTGCCGACCACGCCGGCGGGAGAATCCTGTGCGCCGCGCACCCTCCCGGGAGTAGCGAGACATCCGAGGGCCAGGATGACCAGCCCATATGAAAAGTTTTTCACGCGCATCGCGCCTCCTTGGCATGGGGCTTTCAGCTTGTCGTCCCAGGCATCAACCGCGGGTCGTCCACGCAATCCGGGCCGAGATTGGATGACTAGACCAACTGGTGCAATACCCAAACCGGTACGATGTCGTGGTTTCCAGGGAATGTCAAGAGCTGCGGCAAAACGTGGCGGCCCGTCGGTTTCACCGTGTAGAACGAGCGAAAGTGCGCGACCGTCGCCCCCTTAAACCTGCGCGCATTAAATAATTAGTGAATGCCAAGCAGGGTGTTTCTATAAAGCTAGGCAAACGGCGAAAGGTGTGCTAGAGTGTGTCATAATTATGGCGTTCCCCGTTTGCGCTTATTGTGGGTCGGAACGTATTACGCGATCTCCCAGTGGACGACACCTCATTTGCCTGGACTGCCATCGCATTGCTGTGCAACATCGAATCAAAAAGCCCCGCGGGCGTCGGCCCCAGGCGAAAGCGCAAGTTCCCGCCCCGCCGCCTCGATCCGGATCCACAGCGTAGGGGTCTGGCTGGCGGGTCGCGCTGATCGCAGGTCGGAAGTCGGCGGCCCTTCTATCTCCGCTTCTCGTTTATCCCGCTTTTTCGGCGAGATTCCGTTTGAAGTTCTGATGCCCACGCTTAATAATGTTGGGCCTGGTGGCAAGGGAGGTCCAATGTCCAAGCTGAGAAGATCCTCGACATTCCTGTGTTGCGAGGTGCTGCTGATGTCGGCCGCGTCGTTGCGCGGCGCGGTGAGTATCGACGGCGGCCCCACGGATTCTGGCTTTGATGTCGGCAGTGAGGCGGGGATCCGGGCCAGCGTGAGCGGTCTGACCGGCGAACCCAGCCGCTATGCGGCCTTCGCGGAAATCCAGTACGCCGGCACAACCTCCGTCACCAGCGTACAAATGGACCGGGTGGAGGGTGACCCGCCGGGCCGGATTGAGTATGCCACCGGGTGGCCGATTCCCGCGGAAGCGCCCACGGGTATTTACACAGTGAGCGTGCGCGTTGAGGATCGGAGCACTCACCAGACGGTCGCGGTCGAGAAATTGCGCGGTTTCGCCGCATACAAAAAGTGGGTGCGCATTTCTCAACTGGCCATCGACAAGACTTTCTACAGCGTCGGCGACCCCATCCAGTGCGGGTTGAAGCTTGAAAATATTTCCGGACAGGAACTAAAAGATTTGCGCGTGGAATTCTCGAACGCCAACTATCCCTGGATTTCCCTCTTCGCGGAGGGCGGCGAGAACCCCAGCCTGGCGCTGAAAACCTTGCGTGACCACGTGAATTTACCCCCGGGAGGCGAGGCGATCATCCCGATGGCGCCCGCGGGAAGGGCGGCGTTTCTGCAGGGTCAGCAGCGCGCCGTGATGGGCGCCGGCGCCCCCGCGCGCCACGAAAAGGTCCCGCTGCCCGAGGTGGACTCGTACACCGTGGCGGTCTGGAACGCCGACCGCACGGTGCTCTACGACATGCAATTCACCACGCCTGCCATCGTGCGTGCTCCGGGCCGCGACCTCCCCAAGCCTTACAGCCGCAATTTCACGCACCCTTACAATTCCGATATCGACTACACGAAGTACCGCCAGTTCTATCCGCCGGGAATGATTTCCCCTGCCCTTGTGGTTGACCGCGCGCGCACTCTCTATCGGCCCGGCGACAAATTCCACGCGGCGGTCACACTGTACAACACCGAGAGCGCCGCCTTATCGAACGCCGAGCTCCAGGCGATCATTGACGATTCGGCAGGCAAGCAGGTGCACACCTTGGTCCTTGCGACGGGCATCAGCCTGGAACCAGGGGAAACGAGGCAGGTCTCGAGCGAGGCATGGATAATTCCCCCGACTCTTGCTGCTGGAACGTATCGGGTGGAATTCCTCCTCACTGCAGGCAGTGCTGCCGTGGCGCGGACAAGCTCCGAGATTGCCGTCAACGCCTTGCCCGCCTCGGTGCTGCCCTGGTAGGCCATCAG
>JAIQGA010000185.1 GCA_020072925.1 Terriglobia bacterium
CCGACGCGCTGGCGCGCGTCACCGCCGCTACCGCGACGCCCATCGCCACGGGCGAGAACCACGTCCAGCGCCACCATTTCCGCGAATTGCTCGAACGCGAGGCGGTGGATATTCTGGCGCCCGATTTCCAGCGTGTGGGCGGCCTGCTCGAAGGCCGCCGCATCGCCGACATGGCGGACATGCATTACATCGCGGTGGCGCCGCACAACATTTCCGGCCCTATCGGCACCATGGCCTCGGTCCACCTCTGCTCGGCCATCCCTAATTTCCTGGCGCTCGAATGGCACGCTGCCGAGGTGCCGTTCTTCGACGACCTGGTGAAAGGTCGACGCGGGCCCTTGATCGAGAAGGGCTATATCCGCGTGCCGGACAAGCCCGGCCTCGGCATCGAGCTCGATGAGCGCGTCGCCTATCAGTATCGCAAGCGCGGAGAGGCGTTCTTCGGCCGCGCGGGTTAGTGAATTGTGGTTGGGAGTTTGGAGCGCTGTCGCTTGAGGAGCCTGTTACAATCGCACATCGACAAAGGAAAAGATCCAGATAAAGATTTTGATTCTGTGCCTGAATCCTGGTTGAGTTTAAGATGACGAGCCGACTTGAAAACGAAACCGTTCCTTAACTGCCGTATAGCCGCAGCACTAATTACCCTTGGGTGTGCGTCGACCATTGCTTTTCCTGTCTGGGACATGAAGAAGAAAGATCAACAGACGCATTCAGAGTTGTTGAGGCTGTTAGTTGTCAAAAGCATTCAAGAAAGCACTACTGGTGCCACAATCATATTCCAGACGGGTCAAAAGGGTAGATTGTCTCGGAACCACAAAGACTATCAATTCCATCTTACATTGGCACAGAGAAGTGTAGAACGCGCACATCCAGTGGGTGTCAGAATCGACAGCGCAGGCGAGATCGGTGAGATGGCAAGAGCAGATAATGATTACGTTAAATTTCTCGCAGAGGAAAATCAGGACACGGTGAAGGTCTGGTTTCAGGGGCATGATGGGATCGCTCATCTTGAGCGTCAACATCCCCGCTTTGATAACATTGAAAGAGACCTCTATCGCTCACTAAAAGAGAAAAAGCGGATCTGGTTTGTATGGAGACTACCAGGGCTGATGCTTGAGGACGTGATGATCGTTGAAGACCCAACACCTAACACCTAACACCCGTCATTTATTCTTCCACACCGGCTTGCGTTTTTCGATGAGCGCGCGCAGGCCTTCCTGCGAATCTTCCAGGGCGAACAATTGGTTCAGATAAATGTCCTGGGCCTTCTTCATGGCCTCATCGAAGGGCAGCCACGTGCCTTCGAAAATGACGCGCTTGAGGAGCGCCAGCACTGGGCCGCTCTGGTCGGAAATGCGCTTCACCAGCGTGTCGACGGTTTCCTTGAGCGCCGAGCGCGGCACCACGCGGTTGACCAGGCCCATCACCAGCGCCTGTTGCGCGTTGATGGGTTCGCCGGTCAGCAGGAGTTCCATGGCGCGGCGCGGGCCGATCACGCGCGGGTAGACCACGGCGCCCAGCGGCGGAAACACGCCGAGCTTGATCTCCGGCTGCCGAAATTGCGCATTCTCGGTGGCGATCACCAAATCGCAGGCGGCGGCGAGCTCCGCGCCCGCGCCCGAGGCCACGCCGTCTACCACGGCCAGCACGGGCTTGGAAATCTCGTTCATGGCGCGGAACACGCTGTAGAAGGCGTCCATCATCTGGAATACCATCTGAACGCTGTACCCCTCGGCGCCCATGCCCATGGAGAAATACCCTTCGCACTCCGGGGCGGAATCCAGCACGATCAAGCGCACATCCTCGCGGGAGTTCAGGCTGTCGATGACCCGGCTCATCTCCTTCAGCATTTCCAGGTTGATCACGTTCTGCTTGGGCCGGCACATGGTGAGATGGGCCACGGCTCCGGAATCATCCCAGCGGATGAACCGGAGTTCCTTCTCCGCATCTTTTATCTTCTGTTCCTGACTGGCTGTTAACTCAGCGGGTTCTTCCGGCATAACTTCCTCCCAGCGGGTATTCCTTGAATCTTATAACACAGCCCCGGGGCGGCTGGGACTATTTCAACTTGTTGCCGCATTTGCCGCAGTAATCAAATCCCTCGGGGATTCCTTTCGCGCCGCAAAGTTCGCACTGGCGCGTGGGCGCGCCCCAGAGGAACTCGCTCGATTTGCCTGCCGCGGCGCGCTCTCGCAGGCGGCGATAGTCCGCGGGCCGTTTTTCGAGGAAGGCTTCGACGCCTTCGTACGGCTCCCAGGAGGTCGAGTGCACGGCCAGCCAATCGCGCGCGTGCCCGGCGGTGAGCGACCACGCCAGGTCCTTCCAGAAACTCAGTTGCTGGCGCGTGTAGCGCGTGCACTCGGGAAATTTCTGAATCAGCTTCTGCGCCAGGGCAGTGACCGCGCGATCGAGATCCTTGGCGGGGACGACCTGGTTCACCAGTCCCCAATTGAGGGCCTGCTCCGCGCTGACCTCGTCGCAGGTCAAGAGCATCTCCCGCGCGCGGCGGTCGCCCACCACGAGCGGCAGCCATTGCGTGGCGCCCCAGGCGTCCACCAAACCCACGCGCGTGCCCACCTGCATGAAGCGCGCGTGATCGGCGGCCACGGCGAGGTCCGCCGCCAGGTTCCAATCCAGCCCGCCACCCGCCACAACGCCGTTCAACCGCGCGATGGTGGGCTTGCCGAGATGGCGGAAAAGGTCGAGCGCGGCGAGCAGCACGCCCTGGTATTTCCAGAAATTTCGCGGGCGACGCAGGAATTCGCGCGAGAATTCCCGCGCATCGCTCCCGGAGCAAAAGGCCTTGTCGCCCGCGCCGGTCAGCACCACCACTGCCACCGCATCGTCCCAGGAAGCATCGCGAAACGCCTCGGTCATCTCGCGGAGGGTTTTCAGCGAGTAGGCGTTGTAAGCCTCGGGGCGGTTTAGCGTGACGCGCGCGATGCCGTCCTTCTTTTCGTAGAGGATTTCGTCGAATCGTCCCGGGGTCGCGGGTTGTCCGGAGTATTCGCTGGCCACTCGTTTTTCTCTCTATCGTTACATTGAAATTTTAATTCCGAGCATGACTGGCTTCGGATCCTCTCAGCCGTCAACTATCAGCGCCCAGCAAGCTATCCCGCGAAGCTGTCATCCTGAGCGTAGCGAAGGATCTCCGCATTTACCTGAAACTGAAAATGCCGGGATTCTTCGCTGCGCTCAGAATGACAGGTCCGGCAGCTCATTCAGCACCTTGCTCGAGCCCAAATCGGAAATCCAAAATCTAAAATGCTTCGAGCTCGAGCGCCATTCCCATCCCTCCGGACACGCAGAGCGTTGCAAGGCCACGCCGCGCGCGCCGCTTCAGCATTTCGTGCAGCAGCGTCACGGTAATGCGCGCGCCCGTGCAGCCAATGGGATGGCCCAGCGCGATGGCGCCGCCGTTCACGTTCAGGCGCTCGCGGTCGAAATGCAACTCGCGGTCGCAGGCGAGCACCTGGGCGGCAAAGGCTTCATTCAATTCTACGAGTTCATTATCCGCGAGGCGATGGCCGGTTTTCTTCACCAGTTTCTCGACGGCGGGCACCGGCCCGAGGCCCATCACGCGCGGGTCCACGCCCGCGCTGGCGTAGTTCACAATGCGCGCCAGGGGCTTCGCACCCGCGCGCTTCGCCCTCGTCTCGGACGCCAGCACCAGCGCCGCCGCGCCATCGGTGATGCCGGAGGAATTTCCCGCCGTGATTGTGCCGGTCTTCGAGAACACAGGCGGCAGCTTCGCCAGCGCTTCCGCCGTGCTGTTGAATCGCGGGTGTTCGTCGGTCGCGAAAATTTCTTCGCCTTTCTTCGTCTTCACGGATATAGGCACGATCTCGTCGCGAAAGCGCCCGGACTCGATCGCCTCCTGGGCGCGCTGCTGGCTCGTGAGCGCAAACGCGTCCTGCTCTTCCCGCGCAATCCTGTATCGCTCGGCGAGCAGTTCCGCGGTCTCGCCCATAATCATTTTCGAGAGCGGGCAGAGGAAACCGTCCTGATACATGCCATCCACGAGTTTCTGGTGCCCGAGCCGAGCCCCCCAACGCGCGCCCTCGACGAAGTACGGCACGCGGCTCATCGCTTCCGTGCCGCCCACAAGAACTACGTCCGCGTTGCCGAGGATGATCTCCTGATATCCGAGAACGATCGCCTTCATGCCGGAAGCGCAGGCCTTGTTCACCGTGTAGGCGGGAACGCGCTCCGGCACGCCCGCGCGATAAGCGATTTGCCGGGCGGGATTGGGCCCGCTGCCCGCCTGGCGGGCGTGGCCGAAGATGGCTTCGTCCACTTCTTCCGCGGCCACGCCCGCGCGCTCGAGCGCGGCTCGCGCCGCGATCTCGCCCAGGTCCGGGGCGCTCCAGTCCCGCAGCGTGCCACCGTACTTCCCAATCGGGGTGCGCGCGGCGCTCAGGATGAATACCTCTCTCATGGCGTCGCAATGCTACCACAGCCCCGGCGAGGTGGGTAGCGACCCGGTGTCTCTGGAGCCAGGGGTTATGGTAACTTTGAAAGTGTAGGGGAGGTCGCTGGAAGAAACGGTTTGCTCCGAGTCCTCAGTGCCTCGCAAGCTTCAACACAGAGCACGCAGAGGACCTCAGTGGCCTCTGTGTTGAGGCTTTCTGGCCACAGAGGAAACGGAGATAGGGCGGATTGGAGGAAGGATTTCCGCGTCGAGGGATCAAGGCATAACTCAGTGTTAAACTTGAAAGGAGATGATATGTACTTTGCGAAATCACTGGGCCTGTTCGCGGCACTTTGCCTCATTGGCGGAATGAGCGTTGCCACCGATCAGTCGCTCTACGACGAGAAGGCGGACGCGCATCAGCAGGTGGCCGCGGCGCTCGCCGGAGCTGCGCGCCGCGGCAAGAACGTGGTGCTGGTCTTCGGCGCCAACTGGTGACCGGACTGCCATGCGCTGGATGCGCAGATGCACAAACCGGAACTCGCCGCGCTTCTTGCCCAGGACTTCGTGATCGTGAAGGTTGACGTGGGGCGATACACCAAGAACCTCGACCTCGCCGAGAAATATGGCGTGCCGCTCAAGAAGGGCATCCCCGCGCTGGCCGTGCTCGACCCGCTCGGCAAAGTCCTCTACGCCATGGACCAGGGCCAGTTCGCCGACGCCC
This sequence comes from Terriglobia bacterium, assembly GCA_020072925.1. Taxonomy (GTDB): domain Bacteria; phylum Acidobacteriota; class Terriglobia; order UBA7540; family UBA7540; genus JAIQGA01. The sequence goes on from JAIQGA010000185.1 coordinate 5,136, forward strand.
GCCATATGTCCTACGAAAGCATCAAGGCGTTCTTCGAGCAGTGGAAACCGAAGGGCAGTCAAAAGTCGAAAGCTGAAAACTAAGAGTCGCAGTGACCGATGGCCAGACCGCTTGCCATCAGCCTGTTGTGTTATGATAAGCGCATGAAGGTCTACAGCTACCCCATCACTGTGGAGAGAGAAGGGCGAACGTATTACGCCTACAGCAAGGATTTCCCCGGAGTATATGGCCTGGGGAAAACCATTGATGAGGCCAAAGAAAGTATCCTCCAGGCAATGCGGATCTACATTCGGGAATGTCGCACGCGACGCCGCCCGGTCCCTCCGTCCCGAACCGTGTACGCAGAGACGGTCTCGCTGGTAGTTTAGCGGCCCAAGTAGTCTTCCTCGGAGAATCCCGCATCCTTAAGGACCTGAAGGAAGAGCCCGCGCGGAATGTCGCCTTTGTGGACGGGAATTACAAGCATTCGGCGCGTGGGGTGCTCCAGAATCAAATGCGAGCCCGTTTGCCGCTTTTCCCGATAACCTTGCCTCCGCAGGAACCGCAACAAATCTTTGGCAGTCGGCATCAGACTCCAGAGGTCAGGTGGGAATTCACCAATCGCTAGAGGCCCCAGCCTTCCCGGCGTCGAATTCCGCAAGTGCTTCGTCGGCCAACTTCGTGAGGGCGTCCTGCGACTTTGCGAATGCTTCGCTCCACTGGCGTTCGGAAGCAAGTTCTGTGAGGTGCAGTCGCGCAAGCGAATCCTGCTCATCTTGCGGGAGCTTCGAGGCTTCGGTGAAGGCTTTTTCGACGAGCTTGAGCACCGGTCGACTCCAGGAGAGAGTATATCCTGAAGCCTTGTCCCAATCCATCAACTGAAACGACGGCCTGCTCGGTGGGCCGACCCTCTTAGGCTTCAGTGGAGGGACACAGGGAGAATTGCGGCTACGCCGCGCCCAGCAGCGTACGCGGGAGCGGCGGCTGGCGGTGGACGCGCAGCATGGCCACGCCGATGCGCGGCAGGGCGTCGAGGGACGGGAACACCAGGTAGCGGCCTTCCCAGAGAGGATTGAATTTTTTCTTGAACTGAAACAGCGACTTGTACTCGTAGATGCCCCGGACGTTTTCGAAGATCAGGCGCACGCCGCGATCGAGCATGGAAAACTGGTCTTCCGGGCTAACGTTGGCGAGCGGGGCATTGGCGAGGCTGGCGAGTTTGTAGCCTTGTTTCTGGAACTCCAGCAGCGATTGCGCAATGAGGAAATCCATCACGAACTTGGGCGCGTTGGGCGCGTAGCGCATCAGGTCGAGCGCCAAGCCCTTTCCGCCGAACGGCCGCCAGGAGACAAAGGCCACCACTCGGTCGTCCTCGGCGGCGACGGTCAGCTTTTGGGAAACCAGGGCGGCGGGGTCGTAACGCCCCATCGTGAAGCCCAGTTCGCTGATCCCTTTCCTTGTCAGCCACTCCTCGGAAATCCCCTGGAGCTGGTCCTGGATCTCGTCAGGTGGCAGGCCGTCATAGAACTCCACCTTCAAGCGCGGATGCTCGCGCTCGATCTTGTTGATCGACTGGCGGACTTTCTGCAATTTCGTGCCTCGCAAACTGAACGTCTCGAGGGGAATCACCGCTTCCTCGGCGATTTTGAGCGCGCGCATGCTGCGGCGGCGGTACAGGTCAAGATGCCGCGAGCAGACTTCGTAGAAACACGGCGTCCAGTCGTGGCGGCGACAATAGGAGAGGAACTCATCGATGGCGACTTCCATCACTTCGGGTGGACCGATGGGATCGCCGGCGGCGATAGCGACGCCCGAGACCACGCGGTAGGCAACGGCGGCGCGGCCTGCCGCCGCCAGAAAGTGATACTTGTCCGGCTCGACAGCAAAGGCCGCGAGCGATTCGCTGCCGTATTTACGCACCAGGTCCTCCGCCGCGGGCAGCGCGGGGTCGAGTTGGCGCAGGATCACAGGTCGCAGCAACAGCCATACCAGGACCATGCACGAGCCGATGCTGAGCCAGGCGATGGAACCGAGGAACTCCCGCGCCCGCCGTGTCCGGGGCGTTACGCCCAGTTCGCCGGAGCCCACCGCGGCGAGGAGCGTCACGTGGACTCCTTGAGAAAGGCGGAACGGCGGATCGATTGCGTGTCGAAGGTGGTACTGACCCAGCGCGCCGTACGTCAGAATGGCGAGAAATAACCAGGGGGCCAGGACCAGTGACTGGCGCACCGAGGCCGGGTCGCTCCCGGCGATGAAGAAACGACGCGCAACCAGCAGGTAAACCATCAGCGCCAGAGGCGGCAGGATGAAAATCAGGTGGCGGTTCCGAACGAGGTGGAGCAGCAAGGAGGCGCTCGCAACCACCAGCGCCAGTTGCCAGGCGCGCCGCTTGCCGCGCCCCAGCCCGCGGCCCAAGCTGACCAGGATCAGCCCGGAGAGCACTAGCAGAGCGCGGCTTCCCTGGTGGACCTCGAGGGGCAACCACTCGGCGAGGAGACTGAGCCGCAGCGGGTGGCGCGTCCAAAGGCCGTCGAGAAGGTCAAACACACCTCCCAGCATGACCAGGGCCGCGACCAGACGATGCACGACGTGAGGACGGGCACGCAGAGGCATAGAGGATCAGGGCGAGGACTTCGGCAAAGCTTGGACCCAGGCCAGCGTGCGGTCGAGCGCCTGCCAGAACGCCTCGCGCTGGCCCTCAAAATGGTGGCTCCGGGCGTCAATCAGGTTGAACTGCTTGGGCTCCTGAGCGCGCGCGAAGATTTCTCGCGCGGTGGCGACAGGGACGAAATCGTCGTGAGTCGACTGGATCATCGCCAGAGGCACCGGCGCGACCTTGTCGATGTAGTCCTTACTGTTGAAAGTCGGCTCGTTGGGAACCTTGTGCGTCATGTAGATGACCGCGTCGTTCCAACGCCACGCGAGTTCGTTCAGTTCCGGCAGCCCGATCGCTACCACGCCGCGGAGGCTCGGGCGGATGGCAGGATCCAGCGCTCCCAGCACTGCCAGCGCCGCGCCCTCCGACCAACCGACCAGCACCGCCGACTTGGTCTGGGATTGGTTTTCGGCAAAACGAAGGAACGCTGCAAAATCGCCCGTCACCTGCGCGGGCTCGAGGGCCTTCGACTTCGAGAGCGACTCGAGATATTCCTTGGAATCGAGTCCCACCACGGGATAGCCCTGCCCTGCCAGGTGCTCGGCGATATCAGTAATGAACAGGTGCCAGCCCCCATCACCCGAAGCGACGAGCGCCACCGGAGGGTCTGCCCTGCCGGGCTGCGGGTCATAAACGTAAAGGGTCTGCTTCACGCCGCGTAGCGCGAAGCTCACCTTGCGCGGGCCGCGCGCCGCCACCGTCGGGGCGAGCAAAAGAGCAAGTGTGAGCGACGCGACAAGAAGTCGCTGGAGGCGCATCGAGATTATTATCGCACGGGAATCCTACAACGTAGCTTGTTCGGCGGCCCGGCGCTGAAAAATTTCGATGTAGCAGTGGACCAGCGAAACGGCGGCGGGGGTGATGCCGGGGATGCGCAGGGCCTGGCCCAACGTGAGCGGGCGCACGCGCGTGAGTTTTTCCACGACCTCCCGCGAGAGGCCGGAGACCTTGCGGTAGTCGAACCACTCGGGGATGCGGCGCGCTTCCGAGCGGCGCATGCGCTCCATGTGGCGTTCCTGCTGTTGGAGATACCCTTCGTATTTGAAATCGGTCTCGATGCGGCGCGCCTCCTCGCGACCAAGTAGGGGCACACCATGGTGTGCCCCTACCGCAGCCTGCAGGCCCTCGCCGATCCACGCCATCAGGTCGTCGATGGAGATTTCGGAGCGTTTCAAAAGCTGCACGCCGGTGAGCGGCGACGGGCCGATGAACTCCCCGTCGCGCAGCAAGCCGAGCTTGGCATAAACCGCGCGCCCGACGCGCGAGGCGGGATCGAGCCGGCTCTCGAGCAGGAACTTCGTCGCGGCGGAGATGCGCGCCTTCTTCTCGAGAAAGGCTTCGTAGTCTTTCTGCTTGATGGTGCCCACCTGATAGCCCAGCGGCAACAGGCGCTCGTCGGCGTTGTCGATGCGCAGGTGCAGGCGAAATTCCGCTCGCGAGGTGAACATGCGGTAGGGCTCGTCCACGCCTTTGCTCACCAGGTCGTCGATGAGGATGCCGGTGTAACCCTGCGTGCGGTCGATGATCAGCGGGTCTTTGCCCTGCACGCGCAGGCCCGCGTTGATGCCTGCCATGATGCCCTGGCAGCCGGCTTCCTCGTAGCCGGTCGTGCCGTTGATCTGTCCGGCGTGGAAGAGGTTGGCGATCTTCTTGGTCTCGAGCCAGGGATAAAGCTCCGTGGGCTGCACCATGTCGTACTCGATGGCGTAGCCGGGGCGGATCATCTCCGCGCGCTCGAGGCCGGGAATGGATTTCACCATCGCCATCTGCACGTCGATGGGCATCGAGGTGGACATGCCGTTGACGTAAATCTCGTACGTGTCCATGCCTTCGGGCTCGAGGAAAAGCTGGTGCTGAGGCTTGTCCGGGAATTTGACGATCTTGTCTTCGATGGACGGGCAGTAGCGCGGCCCGATGCCTTTGATTTGCCCGGAGTAGAGCGGTGCGCGATGCACGTTGGCGCGGATGATGCGGTGGGTCTCGGCGTTCGTGTAGCCGATCCAGCAGACGGTCTGCGGCTGGGTGATGGCGCGCGTGCGGAAACTGAAGGGCGTGGGAATCGGGTCGCCTTGCTGTACCTGGAAGCGCGCGAAGTCGAGGGTGCGCGCGTCGAGGCGCGGCGGCGTGCCCGTCTTAAGGCGCGCCACGTCGAAGCCCAGGCGGCGCAGCGCTTCGCCCAGCATTACAGAAGGCGGCTCGCCGGAGCGCCCAGCGGGATAGGTGTTTTCCCCGCAGTGGATGAGGCCGTTCAGAAACGTGCCCGTGGTGATGACCACGGCGCCCGCTTCCACCGTGCGCCCGTCACGGAGTCGAATGCCGATTACGCGACGCCCCGGTAGGGGCACACCATGATGTGCCCCTACTGCTGAATCTTCGAGCACTAAGTCCACGACTTCCGCCTGCTTGATGCGCAGGTTGGGCTCGGACTCGAGCACTTGGCGCATCCGCACGCGATACTGTTTCTTATCGGCCTGGGCGCGGGGCGACCAGACGGCCGGCCCACGGCTGGTGTTGAGAAGGCGGAATTGAATGCCCACCGCGTCGATTACTTCGCCCATCACCCCGCCCAGCGCGTCAATCTCGCGCACCAGGTGGCCCTTGGCGATGCCGCCCACCGCCGGGTTGCAGGACATCTGCGCGATGAGGTCGAGGTTGATGGTGTAAAGCGCGGTCTTCAGCCCCATGCGCGCCGCCGCCATCGCCGCTTCGCATCCCGCGTGCCCCGCGCCGACTACCACCACGTCGTATTTTTCCGTAAAGCTCGAAAGCATATCTGGAAATGCCGCCCTCAAAGGCAAGTCAATATTTTAGCAAGGTGCGGGCTTTCCTGCACCCCCCACGTTGGTGCGCCGTTACGCCGGAGTTACGAAACCAGATTGGCGGCGCTTTTCGGGGGGCATTCAGGCCACCTTGCCGACCGATAGATTGACACGATGTATCAACGATGTATAAGATGAACCCATGAGCACTTTCGTTCGCACACAGATTTTTCTTACGGCCGAGCAACGGCGACGCCTCCGGACCTGGTCGAAGCACGCGAGGAAAACCGCGAGCGAATTGATCCGCGAAGCCATCGAAGACCGATATGTGCGACGCCCCACGCCCGAAGAGCTGCAATCGGCCCTCGGCGCCTCGTTTGGGAGCTGGAAAGGGCGAAAGAGCCCTAGCACTCGGATCGTCCGCGCGCTTCGGCGAGGCACGCGTTGGAAGCGGTTCCTGAGTTAGCAGGCTGCGCAGAAACTCAGTCCAATGTCATGCTGAGCGAAGCGAAGCATCCCGGTATTTGTAAAGTCAGGCAAATCCCGAGATCCTTCTTCGTCCCGACTGAAATCGTCGGGACTCCTCAGGATGACAGACTCCGGGATTTCGCAATGAGGGCCCAGGCTGCCGGATGGCTCGTCAACTCCTGGATAGCGATATTCTGATTGATTTCCTGCGCGGCCGGGCGGCGGCGTGGTCGCTCCTGGCCGATTTGCAGGCAAGGGGCGAAGCACCGCTGATCTCCACTGTCTCGGTCGCCGAGATCCTTGCCGGGGCCCAACGGGGCGAGGAAGAAGCCACCGAGCGGCTATTATCCGTCCTCGAAAGAATTCCCGTGTCCGAAGGCATCGCTCGTGCCGCCGGGGGCTTTCTTCGTGCTTACCAGCGGAGCCATGGCCTTGAATTGGGGGATGCCCTTGTCGCCGCGACGGCGCTGGCCACCGGCGCCACGCTGATCACTCGGAACACCAAACACTACCCAATGCCCCAAATCGAAGTCCTGCGACCCTATTAGCGTGCCGCGCTCACCTTGTTGAATATTACACAATCCAGTGACGACTACTGCTATAGCGGCGGTCTGCGACCACCGTCTTTTCGGCGCTCATCGAGCGCCGCTACAAACGCGGTCGTCACTATGTTTTGCAATCCTCATTGAGGGAAATCATATTCCTCTTTCACGGCTGCATTTTTTCGTACGGCGTCTTTAATACCGCCCGCGAAAATCGAACACGTCGGTGAGGGACAATTTGCCAGCCGGGGAAGAGGCTGGAGGCGAGGACTTGGTCGCCTGCGAGCGTCGCATCGACGAAATAGTTCTTTCCCTGGAGTTTCAAAACCTCGACGGTCTTGGCCTGCGAGTCGATGAGCCAGACTTCGGGCACGACCGCCACCGCCCCCCTTCAGCAGAGGTGCAGAGCAGTCAGGGCACGATTTGCGATAATCAGACTGGTACTCGCGACGCATTTCCGGCAGTCTGGATCGTCTACCTTTGGACGTTATCCTTTCGCTCTCCTCTTGTTGCCGTTCGCAGGTCGGCGGGAGCCTGATTTCGGGCCTGACACACTTTCGGCCAGTTCGACGAGAGAATGCAGAGCTTTATTGACCGCGGCGGAGTTCGGGTAGGCCGCCGCAACCTCCGGATCAAGCACCACGTCTGCGATCTGCTGCAAGGTCCAGCTCGATAGCGAACGTGCACGGGACGCGATTGGTGCGCGCATTGCCGCACCGCTTGGACTTTCGCTCGAAGATGCCGCGGCG
>JAIQGA010000186.1 GCA_020072925.1 Terriglobia bacterium
CACATGGTATCGGCATGTCAAGAGGAATATCAATATATACATGGGAACATTTCCGACGTCCAAAGCTCCCCCCAACCCTTCCAAAATCAGAGCGTTGACCCACAATTCAGCGACGATTATCCGGGGAACTTCGGCTTAGGGGCAAGGTGCTGGGTGCGCTCGTCCCGGGCCTTAGGAGCCGTCACGTTTAGGCAGGGATTGGCGAAACGCGGCAAGAGCTTCCATCGTCCTTTCGGCGAAAAGGGACTTTGTGCCCGCATTTGGCGTTGACTCTCATCTACCTCCTGGATATACTATTGAGTTCGGGGCTAGCGAGTAATTGATTGTAGATCTGAGGTCGCGCGGGAAGCGGCCTTACTTGGCGTCAGCCCAGAGGCTCGACAGGACGATGTGTCCGTGTAGGTATGAGCAGCGCTGCCCCGGATGTCTGTCTCACGGAAAGTCCTGCCGAAAATTGGTTGCTGACTGCCTTTATTAACCAGCGTGGAAAACCGCAATTTCTCTTATTGTGGCGGGGATGTCGGTGCACTCACTTTCGAATCCCCAAGCTGCTGCACCACTGAAGCTAGGCCTCATCAGCTCAGAGCGAGCCGCCGTGGACAAGAGTTAAGGACCGAACAATACCGTTCCTCGCCATAGGAAGCAGCGATGCACGCCCATCGCGAATTGCGGGCGCCGACCGACCCCCGCAGTTTGAGTCTCTGGCATGGCCCAGATATTCCATCGCAGTACCAACACTCTCTCCCGCGTGAGCATATACGGCTTCGTGTTTTTCGTAGGCGCCTTCGCTTACCTGGCCTACGAGGTCAGTCAATCTTTCTACTTTACCGACGTCAACGTAGCCCAGCAGCAGCCGGTGCCTTTCAGCCACAAGCACCACGTGACGGACGACGGCATCGACTGCCGGTACTGCCACACCTCGGTCGAGCAATCCTCGTTCGCGGGCATCCCGCCCACGCACACCTGCATGAGCTGCCATTCGCAGATCTGGGTCGATAGCCCCATGCTGGAACCCGTGCGGGCCAGTTATCGCACGGGAGAATCTATTGTTTGGACGCGAGTGAACGCCCTGCCGCAATTCGCGTATTTCGATCACAGCATTCACATCAACAAGGGGGTCGGTTGTACAACGTGCCACGGGCCGGTGGGCCAGATGCCGCTGACCTGGCGCGCGCACACGCTGTACATGCGCTGGTGCATTGACTGCCACAACCAGGCCGCACGTTTCGTCCGGCCGCGCGACGAAGTTTTCAGCGCGACCTATCAGCCGCCTACCCCAAATGCTCCAGTCACGTTTGAGGGAGTGGAATACCGCACCCAGCTTGCATTGGGCCGCCGTCTGGTGAAGGCCTACAAAATCAAGCCTGCGAGGATCATCACCGACTGTTATACGTGCCACCGTTGAGGGAAGAACCGGGGAACCATGGCAGATCAAAGGGACAGCAAGAAGCGGCTCGATCTCGTCAACATTCGAACGCAACTTGAAAGCAGCCACGGCCAGCGGCGCTGGCGAAGCTTGGAAGAGTTGGCGGTCACCGCAGAATACAGGGACTATCTCCATCACGAATTCCCGTATCACACGGAAAAAGGCTCAAGCGGTATCAGCCGCCGGGACGTTCTGAAGCTGATGGGCGCTTCGGCGGCGTTGGCCGGATTGACCGCGTGCACGAAACTGCCCACCGAGAAAATCGTTCCTTACGTTCAGGCTCCTGAAGAGTTCATCCCGGGCAAGCCGCTCTTCTATGCGACTTCCATGCCCTTTGGCGGAGTCGCCGAAGGCCTGTTGGTGGAGAGCCATCTGGGGCGCCCCACCAAGGCCGAAGGCAACCCCGAACATCCCGGCAGCCTCGGCGCGGCCGACATCTTCGGACAAGCCTCTGTGCTCAACCTCTACGACCCCGACCGCTCGCAAGTGGTCGTCCACAACGGCCGCATCGGAGACTGGGCCGGTTTCCTGAATGCCATGGAGGTGCTTCGGCAAGAACTTGCCGCCACGCAGGGTGCAGGCCTTCGGATCCTGACGGAAACCGTGACTTCCCCCACCTTCGCCGCGCGGCTTGCGGAATTGCTGAAGCAGTATCCCAAGGCGCAATGGCATCAGCACGACCCCGCGGGCCGCGACAACGTGCGGGCAGGCGCGCGACTCGCCTTCGGCGAAATTGTCGAAACACTGTACCGGTTCGATCGCGCGGGCGTGGTTCTTGCCCTCGACTCGGATTTCCTGTGCGCCGGGCCGGCCTCGGTGCGTTACGCGCACGATTTCGCCCAGAAGAGGCGCGTGACGAGTCCCGCCAGCACGATGAACCGGCTCTACGTGGTCGAACCCGCGCCCACCAACACGGGGGCGCAGGCCGACCACCGTTTGCCGCTGCGGGCCGCCGAAATCGAAGGGTTTGCACGCTCGCTGGCAGGAATGCTGGGAGTCAAGGCGAGTTCGGCAAGCGGGGGGACTCCGCCGCCGGAATACGGATGGATTGGAGCATTGGCACGCGATCTCCAGAAGCATCGTGGCACAAGCATCGTGCTGGCCGGCGACGCACAACCTCCTGCCGTGCATGCGCTGGCGCACGCCATGAATGCGGCACTCGGCAATGTGGGCAACACGGTAGTCTACACCAACTCCATCGAAGCCAATCCCACCGACCAGTTGCAGTCGCTCAAAGCGCTGGTCGCGGACATGCGCAGCGGACAGGTGGCGACGCTGGTTATTCTCAGTTCAAACCCGGTGTATAGCGCGCCTGCCGACCTGGAATTTCAAGAGAACTTGCTGAAAGTGAATCAGCGCATTCACCTGGGGCTTTACGAGGATGAAACCGCCGTTCTCTGCCACTGGCATATTCCGGAAACGCATTTCCTGGAAGCGTGGGGCGACGCGCGCGCTTACGACGGGACGGTCAGTACGATTCAGCCGCTCATCTCACCGCTTTATGAGGGGAAATCCGCCCACGAAGTGCTGGCGGTTCTGCTGGGCCAGCCCGGCCGCACGGGGCATGAGATCGTGCGCGAATACTGGAAGAGCCAGCGATCCGAAAAAGACTTTGAAGCGTTTTGGGAGACGACCTTGCACGACGGCGTCATGGCCGGGACAGCATTTCCGCTCAAGACGGTGACGCTCAAAATGGTGCCGGGCAGTGCCTCGCCGCAAGCCGCGCCCGAAGGGGGGTTGGAGGTCAACTTCCGCCCTGACCCGAACATCTGGGACGGGCGCTTCGCCAATAACGGCTGGCTGCAAGAATGCCCAAGACCTCTAACCAAGATCACGTGGGACAACGCCGTGATGGTAAGCCCCAAAACCGCGCAGGACTTCAAGGTGGCGAACGAGGACGTTGTGGAACTCCGCTACGGAGGCCGCAAGGTGCGCGGTCCCATCTGGATCATGCCTGGCCACGCCGACAAATCTGCGACCGTACACCTCGGCTACGGCCGAACTCGCGCGGGGCATGTCGGTTCCGGCGCCGGTTTCAACGCTTATGCATTGCGGACGTCGGACCGCCCATGGTTCGGCTCGGGTATCGAGATCCGGAAGACCGGTGCGACCTATCTGCTCGCCCACACGCAGCACCACCACCTCATCAGCCAGGAAGGCGGAGAAGTCGAGGAGGAAAGCGTCGCCGCCGAGCACCGCAAAGTCCTGCGCGTCGCCAGGCTTGAGGAGTTTCGCAAGAATCCCGATTTCGCCAAAGATCCTGCATCCCAAACCACCCAGGCTCAATCGCTCTATCCGGCACACGATTACAGCAAGGGCGATCAGTGGGGCATGTCCATCGATCTGAACAGTTGCATCGGCTGCAACGCCTGCGTGGTGGCCTGCCAGGCGGAGAACAACATCGCCGTGGTCGGCAAAGACCAGGTCAGCCGCGGCCGCGAAATGCATTGGATTCGCGTCGATACTTATTACGAAGGTGATCTCGACAATCCCCGCATGTATAACGAGGTTATCCCCTGCATGCAATGCGAAAACGCGCCGTGCGAGGTGGTCTGCCCGGTGGGTGCTACCGTGCACAGCCCCGAAGGGCTGAACGAGATGATTTACAACCGCTGCGTGGGCACACGTTATTGCTCCAACAATTGCCCTTACAAAGTACGGCGGTTCAACTTCTATCTGTATTCGGACTGGGTAACGCCCAGTCTCTATGGCTTGAGAAATCCGAATGTCACCGTGCGCAGCCGCGGCGTGATGGAAAAATGCACCTACTGCATCCAGAGGATCAACGCCGTCAAGATTAAAGCGGAAGAGGCGAATCGTTCGATTAAGGACGGTGAAATTCTGACCGCCTGCCAGCAGACCTGCCCGACGCAGGCGATTGTTTTCGGCAACATCAACGATCCGAACAGTAAAGTTGCAAAACTCAAGGTGCAATCAAGAAATTACGGCCTGCTGACCGAGTTAAACACGCGGCCGCGCACGACGTACCTCGCGAAGTTGAGGAATCCCAATCCCGAGATACCGGAAGGCGAGGTTTAAGGGGATGGAACCCACAACGCCGGAAAACGCACCCGCCGTTCCGCCCGTCAGCCCGGTGCTTCGTCCCGGGCACACCTATGCGTCGGTAACCGATAAGATCAGCGCGATCGTCCTGGTCGAGGGCACGCGCAAGGGTTGGTGGCTCGGCTTCGTGATCGCCTTCGCGCTGCTCATGGTCATGCATTACGCCATCGCCATGGTCCTGTCCATGGGCGTGGGCCTGTTCGGCATCAACATTCCGGTGGCCTGGGGATTCGCCATCACCAACTTCGTCTGGTGGATCGGGATTGGACACGCGGGCACGTTGATTTCCGCCTTCCTTCTCCTGATGCGGCAGAAATGGCGTACGTCCATCAACCGCTTCGCGGAAGCAATGACGATCTTCGCCGTGGCTTGCGCCGGACTGTTCCCACTGATGCACATGGGCCGCCCGTGGCTCTTTTACTGGCTGCTACCCTACCCCGACACGATGGGCGTGTGGCCGCAGTTCCGCAGCCCGCTCGTGTGGGACGTCTTCGCGGTGTCCACTTACGCGACGGTCTCCATTCTGTTCTGGTTCGTGGGCTTGATCCCGGATTTGGCGACCCTGCGCGATCGGGCTAAGAAACGCATTTCGCAGATTGTTTATGGCGTCCTGGCCATGGGCTGGCGCGGCTCGGCGTTGCACTGGCGGCGGTACGAGATGGCGTCGCTTCTGCTGGCGGGACTGGCCACGCCGCTGGTGATCTCCGTCCACACGGTGGTGAGCTTCGACTTCACGATCGCCATCGTCCCCGGCTGGCACAGCACCATCTTTCCCCCCTACTTTGTGGCGGGGGCGATTTATTCCGGATTCGCGATGGTCCTGACCCTGGCCATTCCGTTGCGCGCCTTCTTCAAACTTGAAGACTTCGTCACCATGCGCCACCTCGACAACATGGCAAAGATGCTGCTCGCTACGGGCCTGATCGTGGCTTACGGCTACATGATGGAAACCTTCATGGCGTTTTACAGCGGCAATACCTTCGACCGCTACATGATTATGAACCGGATGTTCGGTCCGTACGCGCCGTGGTACTGGCTGCTGATTACCTGCAACATCGCGGTTCCCATGACGCTGCTCTGGTGGAAGAGTATCCGTAGAAACGTGGCGGCTCTTTTCGTCATTTCGCTCGTGGTGCAACTGGGCATGTGGCTGGAGCGCTTCATCATCGTGGTCACCAGCCTGCACCGGGATTTTCTGCCTTCTTCGTGGGGCATGTTTTATCCGACGGCCACCGATTTCGAGCTCCTGTTCGGGACCGTCGGCTTGTTCTTCACCCTGTTCTATCTGTTCATCCGTTATCTGCCCATGATTTCAATTTTCGAGATGAGGGAACTGGTCCATAAAACGTCGGAATGAGAAAACATCCTCTCTACGGCCTGTTGGCCGAATTCGACAAGCCGGAAGATCTGCTCGAGGCGGCGCACAAGGCCCGCGAGGCGGGCTACCGGCGCGTGGACGCCTTCACGCCGTTCCCGGTGGAAGGGTTGGCGGACGCGCTGGGTTTCCACACGACCCGCGTGCCCCTGATCGTCCTCATCGGCGGGCTGATCGGTTGTGGCGGAGGGTTTTTCCTCCAATACTACCCGAACGTGATCGGCTATCCGCTCGATATCGGCGGGCGTCCGTACAATAGCTGGCCCGCGTTTATTCCCATCACCTTCGAGATGACCATTCTTTGCGCGGCCCTTGCCGCGGTCTTCGGGATGCTGGCGTTGAACGGCCTGCCCACGCCTTATCATCCGGTCTTCAACGTGCGACGGTTCGAGCTCGCCTCTCGCAACTGTTTCTTCCTGGTTATCAAGGCGCGCGACCCGAAGTTCGACCCTGAGAAGACTAAACAGTTCCTGAAGGAACTGAAGGCGCGTGAGGTTTCAGAAGTTGAAACTTAGCCGAGGATATTTGGAATTTTCCGCAATGCTGCACAGGTTGAAAGTCGAAAGTCAAAAGTCGAAAGCAAAGACGGCTAGCGGCGCGGACGGTGCTTTGGACACAACCTCGAAGGCCAATCAAATTGCCAGGCTCGTGGGAGCCGGAGAATCAGGACCACACAACTCTCTCCACCTTCCCGGACTTGGCGGGCTCCGGCCCCGCCTGGCGGCCTTCTGCCTTTTGCTCGCTGCCTTCTGCAGTTCAACGGCCTGCCGGAACGACATGCACGTTCAGCCGCGGTACAACCCGCTTGATCCCACCACGTTTTTTAGTGACGGGCGCTCCGCCCGCCCGCCGGTCCCGGGCACCGTGGCGCGCGGCGAGTTGCGCATCAACGAGGCGATGTACGCCGGCAAAGTCAACGGCGTTCCGGTGGACACTCTCCCCTTTCCCATTACCCGCAAAGACCTCGAGCGCGGGCGCGAACGCTACAACATTTTTTGCTCGCCGTGTCACGACTATACGGGAAACGGCCGCGGCATGATCGTACAGCGGGGGTTTCCGGCTCCGCCTTCTTATCATGTCGATCGGCTGATGAAAGCCCCGGTGGGGCACTTTTTCGATGTGATGACCAACGGGTACGGCACGATGTACAGCTATGCTTCGCGGGTTTCTGTGAAGGACCGCTGGAGGATCGCGGCATATATTCGGGCGCTGCAACTGAGCGAGCATGCCACCTTGAACGACGTGCCGGAAAAGGACCGCGCCAAACTGGATAAGAACCCATGAATGATTCGCTTCCGCCCCAATTCGAGCGCTACCAGCGAGGCTCCCTGATCGTGGGCCTGGTGGTCCTGGCGCTGTGCGTTGCAGGCGGGTTCCACAACTCGACGCAATTCTTCCGCTCCTACCTTGTGGCTTTCATTTTCTGGACGGGCGTGGGGCTCGGTTGCATGGCGATCCTGATGCTCCACCACATGGTGGGAGGAACGTGGGGATTCGCTCTGCGGCGGCTGCTCGAATCCGGATCCAAGACCCTGCCCCTCATGGGCGTGCTGGTGATTCCCCTTCTCCTCAGCTTGCCGAAACTCTATAGCTGGGCCACGCCGGCGGGGGCCGCAGAGGCGGCATCCCCCTTCAAGCATGTCTACCTGAGCAGGCCGTTCTTCCTGGGCCGGACGGTTCTCTATTTCGTGGTTTGGATCGCGCTCGCTTATATCCTCAACAAGTGGTCGGCAGACCAGGACCGCACTGGTGAACCGGGCATCCTGCGCCGCCTCCAGAACCTCAGCGGCCCCGGCCTTCTGGCCTACGGCCTGACGGTGACATACGCCTCGGTGGATTGGGCGATGTCGCTTCAGCCCGAATTCTTCTCCACCATCTACGGCATGATCTTCATGGTGACGCAGGCGCTTTCCGCCATGGCGCTGGTGACGGTCATGGTCATGCTGCTTTCCGACCGCAAGCCGCTCTCCGGGGTCGTGACGCCGCTGCTCTTCAACGACTTCGGCAACCTACTGCTGACCTTCACCATGCTTTGGGCTTATCTCTCGTTCTCGCAGTACCTGATCATCTGGGAGGGGAATTTGCAGGACGAGATTCCCTGGTACGTGGTTCGGGCGGAGGGTGGATGGGCTTGGGTGGCGCTGGCCCTGATCATTTTCCACTTTGCGATTCCGTTCGTGCTGCTCCTCATGCGCTTCATCAAGCGTCGGAAGCGCATCCTGGCGGCCGTCGCGGCGGGCCTGGTGGTCATGAGCGTTGTGGACATCTACTGGCTAACCGTTCCCGCCTTCGAGCGGCGAGGGCCGGAATTTCACCTGCTGGACTGGGGAACCATCATCGGTATGGGGGGATTGTGGATGTGGCTCTTTCTCTCGCAACTGAAGGCCAAGCCGCTCCTGCCGCTCCACGATCCCCGGTTGGAGGAAGCGCTGCCTCATGGATGAACACCCGGCCAACGCGGGAAACTCGATGCGCCGCCACGAGGCGACCGACGCCGACGTCCGCGCGATTGGGAAGTTCGTAGTTGGCCTTTTCGTGAGCCTGGTCGTCATCCTGGTGGGCGTGATGCTCATCTTCAACTATTTCGCCGCGCATCAGGGACTGGGCCCCCCCGTTACGCCGTTCGCGAATACACGGGTGCTGCCACCGCCCGGCGTCCCACTTTTGCAGCCGGCGCCGCCGCAGGAGTTGAACCAATACCGAAAGGAGCAAGAGGATTTGCTCCAGACCTACGGCTGGGTGGATCAGAAGAATGGCATTGTGCGAATTCCGATTGATCGGGCGATGGACCTGCTGATTCAACGCGGACTGCCGGCCAGCACTTCCCCGGACCAGGGACAGGTCCAACCGGGTTCCGTGCCCCAGTACACGGTTCCCAAGGGTTACACACCCGTCCGTTAGGGCCAATGCCAGGAGGCCGAAGCAGGCAGGAAGGTTGGCAGAAAATAATGATGGAATGGGTGTTCGAGTCGCAGAGAGATTTGTTGGGGCGGGAGGCAGGATGGCCACGGCTCGGGCTGCGCGCCATGATGGGGTTTGGTGTTTGCGCCGCGATGCTTCTGATGGGAACCGTGATGCCCGCGCGCGCCGACGACGCCACGGCCTCCCAACGGCCGCAGATTCTCCGGGACGTGGGCATCGACCAGAACCTCAACCAGCAGATCCCGCTCGACCTCACGTTTCGAGACGAAACCGGGAAGACCGTTCAACTCCGGCAATACTTCGGAAAGAAGCCCGTCGTGCTGTCACTGGTCTATTTCGGCTGCCCGATGCTTTGCACGATGGTCGAAGACGGGCTGCTGCAAAGCCTGAAACAGATCAGTTTCAGCGCCGGCGAGCAATTCGAAGTTCTCACGGTCAGCTTCGATCCGCACGACACGGCGGAAATCGCCGCGGCAAAGAAGGAGCTTTACGTTGGGCTGTACGGCCGCCCGAGATCGGCGGAAGGCTGGCATTTCCTGACCGGAGATGAGTCTTCCATCCGGGCGCTGACCAAGGCCGCGGGTTTTCGTTACGCCTACGATCCGCAGTCTGGGCAGTTCGCCCATGCCACGGCGATCATGGTGCTGACGCCACAGGGAAAGCTGGCACGGTATTTTTACGGCATTCAGTATCCGCCCGGCGCCCTGCGACTGAGTTTGGTGGAAGCTTCGCGAGAAAAAATCGGTTCTCCGGTTGATGCGATTCTGCTCTTCTGCTGCGCGTATAACCCCGCAACAGGCAAGTATGGCTTGCTGGTTTCGCGCCTCTTGATGATCGCAGGAGGACTGACGGTTTTGACCATCGGCGGGTTGGTCTTGATGCTGTCGCGAACACACCAGCACGCCCAGGTTTGAAGGGCTCAACGACGCGACGGAGCGCGGCCGCATTGGAACGTGTTCCAAGACTCGAAAGGGCAAACCAAACTTAATGTGGCAGGGATTTCCACTTCGTCCTGAACAGGCTTCCACCATCGCGCGGGGCATCGACCACCTCTACTATTTTCTTACCGCGGTGGATCTGTTCTTCACCGCCCTGATTTTTCTGACGATTTTCTATCTCGCCCTGCGGTACCGGCGTCGCCCCGGAAATGAAAAGCCTCCCAAGACCCGGACGCTGATGCCGCTGGAACTTGCCTGGTCCATCATCCCGGCGATTCTTTGCGGCGTCATGTTCACCTGGAGCGCCAGCCTCTTCGTGAGAAATGCACGGCCTCCGCGCGCCTCAACGGAAATCTTCGTGGTCGGCAAGCAGTGGATGTGGAAGATTCAGCACGCGGGCGGACGAAGCGAAATTGATGAGTTGCACGTTCCGCTGGGCGAGCCCATCAAGCTCACCATGACTTCCGAAGACGTCATTCACGATTTCTTTATTCCCGCCTTCCGGGTGAAGAAAGACGTTCTGCCCGGTCGCTACACTTCCATCTGGTTCGAGGCCACGCAGGTGGGGAAATTCCACTTCTTCTGCGCGCAGTATTGCGGCACGGACCACTCCCACATGCGGGGCTGGGTCTACGTGATGACTCCAACCGACTACGAGCGGTGGCTGAGCGGCGCCGTGCCGACTCAGACCATGGCGCAAGCCGGCGCCTTGCTCTACGAACAATACGGCTGCATTACCTGCCACGGGACGGGCAAAGGCCCTCCTTTCATCGACCTTTATGGAAGCAACGTGAAGCTGGATAACGGCCAGACGGTGGTTGCCGATGACGCGTACCTCCGGGAATCCATCCTGTTCCCGACGGCCCAAATCGTGGCGGGATATCAGCCCATCATGCCGACCTTCAAGGGACAGCTCAATGAAGACCAGGTCCTCAACCTCATCGCGTACATTAAATCTTTGCGCACGCAAGAAAGGACGTCGCCCCAGTAATGGCTACCCCAGCGGTTGAAAATCCTGTCGAATCCCGGGTGCATTATCTGAACGCCAACTACGGGATCAGGTCGTGGCTGTTCACCACCGACCATAAGCGCATCGCCCTGCTCTATCTGGTTTCCATCACGTTCTTCTTCATGATCGGCGGAGCGGCTGCCGTCTTGATGCGCCTGAACCTGATCGAGCCGCAGGGCGCCATCGTCCAGCCCGAAACCTACAACAAGCTGTTCAGCATGCACGGCATCATCATGGTGTTTTTTTTCCTCATCCCTTCCATTCCTGCCGTGCTCGGAAATTTCCTGGTGCCGATGATGGTCGGGGCCCGCGACGTGGCCTTTCCGAAACTCAACCTTCTGAGCTGGTACGTCTTCATGACAGGCGGCCTGTTCACGCTTTATGCCATCGTGGCGGGCGGCGTGGACTCCGGCTGGACCTTCTACACGCCCCTCAGCACGAATTACCTGAACACCCACGTGCTCTCGGCCGCAATCGGGGTCTTCATCGCGGGGTTTTCTTCCATTCTTACCGGATTGAATTTTATCGTCACGATTCACAAGATGCGCGCGCCGGGGCTGACCTGGTTCCGCCTGCCCTTGTTCCTTTGGGCCATTTACGCGACGAGCATCATTCAGATCCTCGGCACGCCCGTTTTGGCGATCACCTTGGCCTTGGTGGCCGTCGAGCGGACCTTGCACGTGGGATTCTTCGATCCGGCGCTGGGTGGCGACCCCATCCTGTTTCAGCACTTGCTCTGGTTTTATTCGCATCCCGCGGTTTACATCATGATCCTCCCTTCCATGGGAGTTGTCAGCGAGCTGATCGCCTGCTTCGCCCGCAAGCGGATCTTCGGCTACTCCGTCGTGGCCTATTCCAGCGTCGCCATCGCCGTCATCAGCTTCCTGGTCTGGGGCCATCACATGTTTGTCTCCGGGCAATCCATTTACGCGGGCCTGGTCTTCTCCCTGCTGAGCTTCGCCGTCGCCATCCCTTCCGCCATCAAGGTCTTTAACTGGACGGCGACGCTCTACAAGGGGACGGGGCTGTTCCTGGCCTCGGTGGCGGTGGATATCCACGTCCATGATACTTACTTCGTTATCGCCCATTTTCATTACATCATGGTCGGCGGAGCGGTGATGGGCTACCTCGGCGGCATCCATTACTGGTGGCCCAAGATCAGCGGGCGTCTCTACCCGGACCGCTGGGCAAGGTTCGCCGCGCTGGTCATCTTCGTGGGCTTCAACCTGACGTTCTTTCCGCAGTTCGTGCTTGGATATCTGGGAATGCCACGCCGCTATGCCACCTACCCCCCCGAATTTCAGGTGCTGAATGTGATGTCCTCGGCGGGCGCGTCGATCCTGGGCGTGGGCTACCTGATCCCGCTTGTCTATCTGGTCTGGTCGATGCGCTACGGGCCTGTGGCCGGCGCCAATCCCTGGAACGCCAAGGGCCTGGAATGGGAAACGCCTTCGCCACCCCCCACCGAGAATTTCGAGGAACCTCCCGTAGTCACCCAGGAGGCCTACGCTTACGCGGAGGAGGAGGTTCC
>JAIQGA010000187.1 GCA_020072925.1 Terriglobia bacterium
GTTGCCGGTGGTTGGCGTGACATCCGAGGGTGGCTCGGCGATTCGACTCCGGCAAGCGGGCCAACATTCAGCGGAATTGGACTTGGCCGAATTGGGGTATGTCGACCATTCCAGCGATCTCGAGAGCTACGTGGCCGGACCCGCCGTGTTGCTTGGTCACTCCGCACCCGCCCCAGCTGCCTGGGACAGCCGCCGAGATCAAACCGGGTCGGCGACTCTCGCCACCGCGGATTCTGCGTTTGTGGGGGCGCGCGGAAGCTGGTACCCCAACTGTGCCCTGAGCACGCCCGCGGAATATGACCTGATCTTTCATTATCCGGAGGACCTCAGGCTAGTGGCGACCGGCACGCGCGTGGAGGGAAACACCTCGGCAGGCTGGAAGCAGAGCCACTGGCGTTGCCGTGGCGTCTACCGGGTGGCAGGTTTCAACCTGGGTCCCTATCGTTCCGCCGAGCGGACCATAGGGGACACCCGCATAGAGGTCTTTGCCACCCCGGAAGCGGAGGCGGCGCTCGAGAAGCGACACGCGGCGATGCAACCGCTTCAGCCTGTCGGCCCCTCGATCGGTCGCCCCACACGGGATATGCCCCTGGAGGTGATGCGCCGGCCGGCCCCACCTTTGTCTCCCAGCGACCTCCTAGAAAGCGTCGCGGAAAATGCTGCCGGGGCTGTGGAGTACTTCGAGAAACTCTTTGGGCCTTTCCCCTATCCCCAATTGTCGATTGCGCAGGTTCCCGGCAACTTCGGGCAGGGCTGGCCCGGCCTCGTTTATCTCCCTACGCTGTCGTTTCTCCCCAAGACCGCACGCATTGAGTTGGGGGTGGGAGGCAGGTCCGGTGACCTCTCCGGCCGCTGTTTTGTGGCCCACGAGGTCGCTCATCAGTGGTGGGGGAACCTGCTGGGCTGGGAGACCTACCACGACCAATGGCTTTCCGAAGGGCTCGCCAGCTACGCTGCCGCGCTCTATCTGGCGCGCCAGAAGGAAGGCGACCGGCAGGTGCACGAACTGTTGCGCACCTACAAACAGGATTTGCTGGCTAAAAACAAGTCGGGAGCCACCGTGGAATCTGACGGGCCAATCTGGCTGGGATGGCGGCTATCCAATTCTCTTCATCCGGACGGTTACAACACTATCGCATACAAGAAAGCCTGCTGGGTTCTGCACATGCTGCGCGGCGTCCTTGCCGGTACAGGGACGGATGGCGACCAAAGGTTCCTCGGCATGCTGCGGGAGTTTATTGCGGCACACCGAGGGCAGACGGTATCGACCGAAGACTTTATCCATCAAGCAGAAAAATATATGCCGCGCGATAGCGACCTCGAACACAACCACCGGCTCGACTGGTTTTTCGACGAGTGGGTGTACGGTACAGGGGTCCCCACTTATCGGATCGAGTCCTGTGTCCGGAGTGTGGGGCCGCAGAAGTATGTGGTCGAGGGAAAAATCGAGCAGAGCGACGTGGGAGAGGACTTCGAAATGCTCGTTCCCGTCGTCGCCAATTACGACGGGAACAAGAGAGTGGTCCTGGGCCGCGTCGCGGTGGGAAGTAGCGGTGGGAAGTTCCGGTTCACCACGCCCAAAAAGCCGACGCACGTCTCGATCGACGAAGATAATCTGCTTGCTGTCGTACACTGATGCATCTGCCGCTGCCCGCGGACACTTTGATTGCCGCCCAAAAACCTTGGTGACTGCCATTCAACCTGTTTTCGCCGGTTTCGGCTTCATGTCTGAAGATTTGTTCTCTGCCTCCTGACACCTGACACCTGACACCTGACACCTGACACCTGACACCTGACACCTCTCCCCCTACCCCGGCGGCCATCGGAAAACGCGTCCGCCCAACACGTGGACGTGAAGATGGAATACCGATTGTCCGGCAAAGGAACCGTTGTTGATGACGGTGCGATAGCCTCGCGATTCCAGGCCGCGCTCGCGAGCCAGTTGCGCCGCCACGGTGAGCAAGTGGCCCAGCAATGGCTCATCCGCGCCCTCGGAGTCCTGAAGCGAAGCAAGATGCTTGCGCGGAAGCACCAGCAGGTGGACCGGCGCCTGCGGGTGCAGGTCTTCAATGGCCACGGTGGACTCGTCTTCGTAAACGATTTTGCCCGTGGCTTCTCGCTTGATGATGCGACAGAAAATACACGGTGCCATTAGTTCAGCCTGACGACGAAGGTTTCAGTAGCCAGCCCTGCCTGGCGCAATTTCCTGCCCAAATCACGCGCCGCGTCTTCCGAGCTTTCCTGGCCCACGCGCACGCGATAGAACACGGCATCGCCGCGGTCGAACGTCTGGATGGTGACGGGGCCGTACTGCGCGAGGCGGGCTTTGAAACGTTCGGCGTTGCTCCGGTCCTGAAAAGCGCCCACTTGCACGGCAAAAATTCCCGCTTCTGTCGTGGCCGCGAGACCGAGAATTTCCAGGCGCACCTGCGCCGTTCCGGGCATGCCCATCGCCTGGGCTGCCGCGTAAGACAGGTCGATAATGCGCCCTTCGACGAAAGGCCCGCGATCGTTGATTCGCACCTCGGTATCGCGGTCGTTCTCCAGGTCATGCACCCGCACGCGCGTGCCGAAGGGCAGCGTGCGGTGCGCCGCCGTCATGTCGTACATGTTGTAGATTTCGCCGCTCGCGGTGGGGCGGCCGTGATAAGGATGGCCATACCAGGAGGCAATGCCTTCCTCTCCTTGCACGACGTGCGCGGGAACGGGCGGGGTGCCAGGCTGGCGCGGGGAGGGAACAACGACGGGGGGCGGAACTCCCTGTGCCGCCGGCGCGGGCCGGTGGCGGTGCAGGCAACCCGTCGAGACCACAAGGGAGATGAGCGCCGCACCGATGCCGATGACCCGGCCGGCCTGCTTATGGCTCGACCGGCGTTGAAGACTCCACGGCACGAAGTCAGCCCTCCGTCTTCTCCAGGTTCTTGGCCAGCTTCGCCAGGCGGTCTGAAGCTTTGCGGAGCATTCGCGCCATATCCCGCCGTGTGGCGGGCTTGACTTCACGGTCGAGAAATTTCCGCAGGTTGGCCAACTCGCGGTCCAACGCGCGGCCCGCATCTTCGAATTTCATCGCGCCTCCTGTAGCGACGGCCCCCGATCCAGTCGGGGTGACCGCCGGTTTACGGCCTCGGCGCTCATCGAGCGCCGCTACAGCTCAAGTCGCTGCATACAGAAAGCCGCCGCTATTCTAGTCAACGCGGCGCGCGCGGACAAATGAAATTCCTGCCGGGGCCGAGCGCGTCTCCGCTATAATGGAGATTCGGCCGGTCACCCACGGGCACACTGAATGGAATTACCTCGCAAGCTCTGGTTTCAGCTTCAAAGGCTGAAGAAAGCGTTTCGCTCGGCCACAGGCTCGTCGGCGCAATCTTACGACACCTCGTTGCGAATGTGCCCGCACTGCCGCGCGTTGATTGAGCGCAACGCTTCGGTCTGCCCTTTGTGCGGCGAAAAGACCGGTTCGGTGCGGGCGCGCGGCCCGGCAGGCGCTCCGGAGCGCGTGCTGGGGGTCATTCCCATTCCTTCCACTGCCACCTCCGTGATCGTTGGCGTGACGATCGCGCTTTATGCCCTCTCCTGGTACATGACGGCCTCCTCGGCTGCAGCTCAACTCGATCAGGCCCCTTCGATGGGCGGTATCGGCGGTGAGGTCCTTTATCGCCTGGGCGCGAAGTTCGGTCCTGCCATTGCCGCCGGGCAGTGGTGGCGCCTGGTGACCGCCGTCTTCCTGCATGCCGGCTTAATCCACATCGGGATGAACCTATGGTGCATCTTCGACCTTGGCCCGGAGGTCGAGTCGCTGTTCTCGACCGCAAAGTTTGTGGTGCTCTACCTTGCCACGGGCGTGTTCGGGTTCATGGTGAGCGACTGGTGGAGCCCCGTGCTCTCGATCGGCGCGTCAGGGGCGGTCATGGGGTTAATCGGCATACTGATTGGCGCGAGTTTCCATCACGGTCACTTGGGGAAAGCGTATCGCGGCATGCTCTGGAAGTGGGTGATCTACATTGCCATTTTCGGAATATTCTTTTCCGTGGACAACGCCGCGCACTTCGGCGGGCTCGCCTTGGGGCTGGCCCTGGGATACTTCGTTCCGGAAGGCCAGCCGGAGACGCGGGCGAGCGAAAAACTCTGGGACGCGCTCGCCGCATTGGCCGTTCTCATCGTTGCAGGGTCGTTCGCGCTGATGGCCCTGCAACTGAACCAGCCCTTCAGATAGTCGGGCAAGAGCCGACCTGGCGCTCACGCTTCGGCGGTCGTCGGATCGATCATCCGCTTCACTTCGGAAATGCGATTGGCGGGAAAACCGCCCTGCCGCGCGTGCTCGCGGATGATTTCCTCGTTGGGCGCAATATAGACACAATACACTTTGTCGTCGGAAACGTAGCTTTCCACCCACTGGATCTCCGGGCCCAACTTCCTCAGGACATTGCACGATTTTTGGGCAATACCCTGAAATTCCTGCGCCGAGAGCTTTCCTGCCCCCGGAATCTCCCGTTCGATGACAAACTTGGGCATGGCGCGCCTCCTTTTGCGTGCTGACTTGTGTGTCTCTGCGTTTACGATGGCAATCCCTGAACCTCTAACTCAACTTAGCAGTCTGCAGCACAATTACTGCGAATCCTTCGAGACCAGCGAATCCACGGGTTCGTACATGACCGCGGAAGGGCGGTGCGCTTTCTCGTACCCGGCGATTCGATCTTCCACTCGCAGGGTCAGCCCGATATCGTCGAGGCCCTTCAGCAGGCACTCGCGCCGGAAGGGATTGACCTGGAAAGCGAGCTTGAGACCCGCGTCGTCCGTGATGCTCTGGGTTTCGAGGTCCACGGTCAGCCGATAGCCTTGGTTCTTCTCGATGCGGCGAAACAGCTCGTCGATTTCGGCGTCGGGCAGCGTCACCGGGAGGACGCCATTTTTGAAACAATTGTTGTAGAAGATGTCGGCATAGCTTGGCGCGAGGATCGCGCGGAAGCCGTAATCAAGCAGCGCCCAGGGCGCGTGCTCGCGGCTGGAGCCGCAGCCGAAATTCGCCCGCGTTATGAGAATCGACGCGCCCTGATACCGTAGTCGGTTGAGCACAAAATCCGGGTTCGGCTTCTCGCCTTCGAGATAACGCCAGTCGTAAAAAAGCACTCGACCGTACCCCTCGCGCGTCAGCCACTTCAAAAACTGCTTGGGCACCATCTGGTCGGTGTCCACGTTGACGCGATCGAGCGGGGCGACTAACCCGGTGTGTTTTTGAAACGGTGTCATTTGCTTTTGCTCCCCCGCGGGCGCAATCTCTTCCTGCCTTTACTCTTCCCGGAAATTAGCTTCAGGTCTTGGGCGTGAATCCAGACCCAATCCGTTCGCGTCGGGCGGAGCTCAATGTGCCCGTACTCATCGAAACCGGCGATTCGATACCGCTTCCCTAGCATCGCCTGAAACAGCGCCTCGGTCCCAAGCTTGTCCTTGACCCCAGGCGGATAATATGCCGGAGTATAGTGGATCACCTCAACCACATCACCCACCTTCAATTTCGTTCGAGGCATGTTCGCGCGCTGAAACCCGGATAAGGCAAATTCACTATTCACTATTTACTATTCGTTCTACTCCACATGGCCCACGTCCCATTTTCGAATATCAACGAAGTGCCCCTCGATCGCGGCGGCGGCGGCCATCATGGGGCTGACGAGGTGTGTGCGTCCGCCCTTGCCCTGACGGCCCTCGAAGTTGCGGTTCGAGGTGGAGGCGCAGCGTTCGCCGCTGGGCAGCACATCCGCGTTCATGCCGATGCACATACTGCACCCGGCGTCGCGCCACTCGAAACCCGCGGCGAGAAAGACTTTGTCGAGGCCTTCTTTTTCTGCCTGGGCTTTGATGTGCCTCGAGCCAGGGACGACGAGCGCGGCTTTGAGCGATTTCGAAACTTTCTTCCCGGCTACGACCCTCGCCGCCAGCCGCAGATCGTCAAGGCGCGAGTTCGTGCACGAGCCGATGAACACACGGTCGAGCGCAATATCGGTGATGCGCGTTCCGGGCTGAAGACCCATATATTCGAGCGCGCGCGTCGCGGCCTTGCGATCCACTGAATCGGTAAAAGAATTGGGCTCCGGCACGCGGCCCGTGACATCTGTGACCATGCCGGGATTCGTCCCCCAGGTCACCTGGGGCGCGATCTGCGCCGCGTCGAGTTCCACGACGCGGTCGTACGGGGCGCCGGGATCCGTGGAGATGGATTTCCAGTGGTCTACGGCGATCTGGAAGTCTTTGCCGGGCGGGACGAAGGGCCGGCCTTCCATGTAAGCGAATGTCGTGTCGTCAGGAGCCACCATGCCCGCCCGCGCGCCGCCTTCGATGGTCATATTACAGACCGTCATGCGGCCTTCCATGGAAAGAGCGCGGAACGCCTCGCCGGCGTATTCGATCACGTGCCCGGTACCACCGGCGATGCCGATTTTTCCGATGATGGCCAGAATAATGTCCTTGGCGGTGACTCCGCGCGCGCGCTTTCCATCCACGCGCACCAGCATGGTCTTGGACTTGAACTGCGAAAGGCACTGCGTGGCCAGGACGTGCTCGAGTTCGCTGGTGCCGATGCCGAACGCCAGCGCGCCGAACGCGCCGTGCGTTGAAGTGTGGCTGTCGCCGCAGACGATGGTGAGCCCTGGCTGCGTGATGCCGAGTTCCGGCCCAATCACGTGCACGATCCCCTGATTCGGGTTCTGCATGTTGAACAGCAGGATGCCCGCCTCGCGGCAGTTGCGTTCCAGCGCGTCGAACTGCGCCGCGGCAACCTGATCGACGAGGGGAAGATGCCGGTCCTTGGTCGGGACCGAATGGTCCATCACCGCAAACGTCAGATCTGGACGGCGCACTTTGCGCCCGGCCATTTTCAGACCCGAGAACGCCTGCGGGGAAGTGCCTTCATGGACGAGGTGCCGATCAATGTAGATCAAAGAAGGCTGGCCCGGCGCTTCGGCGACGAGGTGAGCCTCCCAGATTTTTTCGTACATGGTGCGTGGTGCCATGCGATTAAAAGGGGATGGAATTGATTTTCCCCGGGAGCGACATTATACGCCAACCTCTTTCCTGTCGCAAATTTTGCCTCTTGCGCTAGACTTACCCCATGCGGAAAGACTTGACTGGTCCTACCGCAGAAGGCCGCGTTTCACGCCGCGGATTTCTGGGCAAAGTGCTGGGGCTGGGGCTCTGCCCCGCCGCGGCCGGCGGAGCGGTCGCGGGCAATCAGAAGAAAATTCCTCCCAAGGGGCCCAAAATGGTGCGCTGGCAAGGCCATCCGGTGGCGAAGATTCCGAATGGATATCAGGTGGCGGTAGCTGACGTCGATGGGGACGGGAAGCTTGATATTCTGGGCCTGAGTTCGGTCGAAAGCATCGTCGAGTGGTACCAGAACCCCGACTGGCACGCACAAGCCATCACGACGGAGACCGCAGGGAATATCAGCCTGGCGCCGCTTTTTCGTCCCGGCTATCCCGCGCGTGGCGTGGCGCTCGCCAGCGCCTTTTCGCTCGACGACAGCGAGCACGGCGGATACCTCTGGTGGGCCGAGCCGCCTGGGTCGCCCGACTCCGAATGGCCGTTGCGTTTGTTGGGCCAGATTCCCACGTCGCATCGTCTGCGCTGGGCCAATCTGGATGGCAGCGGCCGCTTGATGCTGGTGGACGTGCCGCTGCTGGGGGCGGGGGCAAAGGCGCCGGATTACGCCGTTGGCGCGCCCATCACCTGCTTTGAAATGCCGGAAATCCAATTGCGCGGTCATCTTTCCGCAGGCCATCCCGAGGCGAGCAACTGGACGCCACACCTTATCGACGATTCGTTGAACGTCGTGCATGGCGTGCACATTATGGATTGGGATGGCGACGGGCGCGACGAGATTCTCACCGCCAGTTTTCAAGGCGTTCACCTTTTTCACCCGGAAGGGCAGGGAAGTGATTTGCGATGGACGAAGACACAGCTTGCCTCTGGCGATCAAACATCGAGGCCGCGTCGCGGCTCGAGCGAAATTGATGTGGGCAAGGTGGGTAGACGGCGGTTTCTTGCCACCATCGAACCGTGGCATGGCGAGCAAGTGGTGGTTTACTGGCAGGACAAGCCTGGCGCGCTGTGGAGCCGCCACGTGATTGATGACACCTTTCATGATGGGCACGCGCTCGTCTGTGCGGACCTGAACGGCGACGGCAACGACGAGATCGTGGCCGGATACCGCGGCCCCGGCACGAGCCTTTTTGTTTATTATGCCGCTGACTCCGCGGGTTCGAAATGGGAGCGCCAAACCCTGGACACCGATACGGCGGCTTCGGGAGTTGTGATTGCTGATGTCAATGACGATGGCCGGCCCGACGTCGTGGCCATCGGGGCGTCCACCGGAAATGTGAAGTGGTATGAGAATCAAGGAGTCAGAGGCCAGGAGACAGAAGGCAGAAGACAGAAGAAGTAAGGATGAAAGATGAAGGGTAAGGTCCTTACAGGGCTACGCGTGGCAGCGACGACGTCACTTGTGGCGCCGATAGAAGCCGGGGCGTAGAGGTTCGAAATCGAGCCGCATATTACGCTGTGCCCCGCGGGAAAAGGGCAGAAGCCCTTTGACGTAACGTGCCACGCGATTGCGCTTGCCGAGATCGCGGACGGCGGGCCACCGCGCGACGGAATTCCGGCGCTTGTCGGTCCGCAGTCTGTTTCCGCCGACGAAATGCGGAGTCTTTTGAAGGACTCCGACCGCGTCCCTGGGCCACAACTGAGCTGTCCGCGAGTGACGAGTGATCAGTGACTGGTAGCGGTTGAGAGGAATGTCCGTGTGCTACGAAGAACTCGCAGCCATTTCGATCCGCTTTCATCTCGCGGCCCTGCGCCAGCAAGTCTGACGGGTCCGCGACAGATCTTTGACAGAAATTCCTCGAAACTCAGACCCTTAACGGCTCATCAAAGAAAGCTGGTTTCAATGGAGAAGCTAGGCGCTTAGAAAGGCTGGCGAATGATGAGTTCCCGACGCACCTTCGTGGGGAAATGCATACTCGAGGGTTCGGCGATTTCCGTCCTGCTGCTTGTGGCGTGTTCAGCGCACAAACAGCCCACCCGCGTTGAAACCGTTTTGGCGAACGTTGCTAAAGATGTGCTCATTCCCATCGAGGCGGAAAACCTCAAGAACCCATTGCCGGCCAGCCCGGATATCATCCGCCAGGGCCAGCAGGTCTTCACACAGAATTGCGCGCTCTGCCACGGCGTCGATGGACACGCCGCGACGGATTTGGGGCGCGCCATGTACCCGCCCGCCATGGACATGACTTCCCCGCACGTCCAGCACTGGACGGACGCGGAACTGTTCTGGATAATTCAAAACGGCGTTCGTATGACAGGCATGCCTTCCTGGAAGTCGGTTCTTTCGGAGAAGGATACCTGGGCGCTGTGCAGCTATATTCATGACCTGACGAAGGTGCACATGGCTGAAGCGGCCCCTGCCGTGTCCGCGGAAAACTCTCAGGCCGAACTCATTGATTACGGCAAAACGCTCTATCGGCAGGAAGGTTGTTTCATGTGCCATCAACTTGGCGGGGAAGGAGCCAAGGTCGGCCCCGACCTCACTTTCGAAGGTACGCGCGGGCGGACCGCCGAATGGCTCGTGGGGCACTTCAAAGACCCGCGGGCTTACAGTAAGGGCTCGATCATGCCGGCGTTCGATAATCTGACCGATGATCAGCTCAAGGCGTTGACCGTATTTCTGCAAAACCAGAGGGGACCGGTCAAGAAATAGCAATTGCTCCGTGGCGACCCGACAATAGTCAACCGCGGCTGGCACGAGGGTAACACCATGGCGAAGAAATTCGATGTTGCAGTCATAGGCACCGGGACAGCGGCCTCGACGGTCGCCACGGCGTGTCGCTCCGCCGGCTGGCAGGTGGCGGTGATCGATTCTCGGCCGTTCGGTGGGACCTGCGCTCTGCGCGGGTGCGATCCCAAGAAGGTTCTGGTGGGGGCGGCGGAGATAATTGACTGGACGCGTCGCATGCAGGGAAAGGGCATTCACGCCGAGCAAGCTCGGATCGATTGGCGGGAGTTAATGCGCTTCAAGCGGTCCTTTACCGATCCGGTCCCCCAGTCGCGCGAGCAGGGCTTCGCGAAAGCCGGCATCGCCGCCTTCCATGGGCGTGCTCGCTTCGTGGGCCCCCAAGAAGTGAGGGTGGGCGAAGAGAATCTCACGGCGCGCTACGTTTTGGTGGCGACGGGCGCACGCCCCGTTACGCTTCATATTCCCGGCGAGAACCTGATAACAACCAGCGATCAATTCCTCGAATTGGAGACGTTGCCGCGTCGCATTGTGTTTGTGGGGGGCGGTTACATTTCCTTCGAGTTCGCACACGTTTCCGTCCGGGCTGGCGCGGAGGTCACGCTGTTGCATCGCGGCGCGCGCCCCCTGGCAGGGTTTGACCCGGATCTCGTCGAGCAGTTAGTGAAGCGCACGCGCGAGCTGGGCGTCGACCTTCGCCTCGAAACCAGGGTGGAAGCCATCGAACGGGTAGGAGACCACCTGAGCGTGCGCGCGTCTACGCAAGCCGGAGCGCAGATGTTCGAAGCGGACCTCGTCGTGCACGGCGCCGGGCGTGTAGCGGAGATCGACGACCTGGATCTTAGCGCGGCGGGGGTTGCGTGGGGAGAACGCGGCGTCAAGGTCAACGAGTACCTTCAGAGTGTTTCCAATCCCACGGTTTATGCGGCCGGCGACGCCGCGGCGAGCAGCGGCCTGCCTTTGACGCCCGTGGCAGGCTACGAAGGCCGCGTGGCGGCGGAAAATATCCTTTCCGGCAATCGGCGAAAGACCCTCTACGAAGCGATCCCCACGGTGGTCTATACAGTTCCACCGCTGGCGTCCGTGGGATGGCAGGAACGCGCCGCGAGGGACAAGGGGCTCCGTTTCCGCGTGCACCGTGAGGATACCTCCTGGTGGTACTCTTCGCGCCGAATAGGTGAGACCTGCTCGGGCAGCAAGGTTCTTATCGAGGAAGGCAGCGACCGCATTCTCGGTGCGCACATGCTGGGTCCTCAAGCAGACGATCTGATCAACCTTTTCACCCTGGCGATGAGTGCGGGAACAAAAGCCGCGGACCTTCGGGAAGTCATTTTCGGCTATCCAACGCACGGCTCGGACGTGCAGTACATGGTTTGAGCCGAGCGGAGGCCGGGCAGGACTGCGATCCGCTTGTCCCTCTTGATAACAACAGGATTTCACGTTATAAAAATTAGGGGTTGCGGTCTCGTTGACCAAGGCAAGGGAGGGAGCTGGTCTCATTGCGCATAGTGCGGTGGAGAACGAAGTACGCCTTCGGCATGCCGGTGAGCGATATGTTTTGGGGAGACCGTTATGGACAGGTAACGGACCCATTCGGCCATTCTTGGTCACTGGCCACTCACAAAGAGGATGTGCATCCGGAGGAGATGCGTAGGCGGGCCAAGGTCGAAATGGCCAAGGATATTTACTATAAGAAAGAAGGTCCCGTATCCGGTCAGCCTGTTCCCGAATTGAAAGCCTCCGATTATCCAAGCTACAATCTTCCCTATCCCCTCAGCGAAAATAGAGTCATTATTTGGTCGGTCGCGCAGCAGCATCTTTATTTCGGCAGCTTTGTCCTGGCCGTTCCGATCTTCTGCATGATTTCCCTCGCGGAAAAGGCAAACTTCTCGCTCTACTTCGGATTGCACACCACCCTCTTCGGGATCCGCGGCCTGGTGGGTCCCACGCTGG
>JAIQGA010000188.1 GCA_020072925.1 Terriglobia bacterium
GCCGCTGCGGCGGAGCGCCTCTTGCCGACGCTGCTCGAACTCGGCGGCAAAGACGCCATGGCGGTCTGCGCCGACGCCGACCTCGAGGCCGCCTCGAGCGGAGCAGTGTGGGGCGCGTTCACGAACGCAGGCCAGGCCTGCATTTCCGTCGAGCGCCTCTATGTGGCTCACGAGATTGCTCAGGACTTTACGCGCCGCTGCGTCGAGAAAACAAAGCGACTTCGCCTGGGGGAGGGAAGCGATCCCGACGTGGACGTCGGCCCGCTGATCCGTGAGCGACAGGTGCGGATCGTGGAAGAGCACGTCGCGGACGCGGTAGCCCGGGGCGCGGAAATTCTCGCGGGCGGCAAGCGTCCCGCGCGTCCTGGTTTCTTCTACGAGCCAACGGTGCTGGCGCGGGTGCACCATGGCATGCGCATCATGCGCGAAGAGACTTTCGGTCCCGTCTTGCCCATCATGGAGTTCCGCGACGAAGGCGAAGCCGTGGAACTGGCCAACGATTCGGAGTTTGGGCTGGCGGCCAGCGTCTGGACGCGTGACCGCCGTCGGGGTGAGCGTCTGGCGCGCCGGTTGCAAGCAGGCGCGGTGATGGTGAACGATTGCATGAGCTACTATGTCATTTGCGAGGCGCCCCATGGCGGCGTTAAGGCCAGCGGCATTGGCCGCAGTCATTCACAACTTGGACTTATGGAGATGGTTCACGTAAAATATATTGACGTGGACCTCGCGCCACGCTTGCCGAAAGTCTGGTGGTTCGGCTACGACTTGAAGGGCTTGCGGCTAATGCAGGGCTTCGCCGACTTTCTTTTTGCCAGAAGCTTGGTGCGGCGCGCTCGAGGTCTGGCGACGGCGGCGGGCAATTTCTTGAAGAAACGCCGGGTTTAAGACCGCGCGGGGTTGCAGCGCGCGGCGGCAGGGCGGGCGACAAACGCGAATTCGCACCTGAACAAAATTCCACACGGGAGTCCAACGTGAGCACGGCATTGCTGAAGGTCAAAGAAAAAAAGCCCGGCCAGCGGGCCTGCGATGAGAAAGACGCCAAGGGCGAAATCTGCGTGGGCCATCTGAAGCGCTGGTACTTTTTCGACCCGCACCGGCTGGCCTTCACTCCCGAGGAGCAGGAGGCGCGCAAAGAATTTGGCGATACGGCCGAAGTCTATCGCTGCGAGCGCTGTCACACCATTTATCGCCCGGTGAGCGGAGACCTCTCCACCGCTGGGCAGAAGTATCAGGCTCGCCCCGTGAACATCCTCGGTGCCTTCAGTCGCAAGAAGTAGAGGCGCTTCCCGCATGTGGTGACTTCGGGGCGCACATTCCTCTCAACAGGGCTTCGCGATGGCCATCAACGGCGAACTCATTTACGATTGGAACCGCGTGGATGGCCCGGAACTCCAACACCGCGGGCCCGCGATGCTGGACGATGAGACGCTTCGCGACGGCCTGCAATCGCCCTCGGTCCTCGATCCCCCCATCGAGAAGAAGATTCGAATTCTCCACCTGATGGAGGAGTTGGGGATTGATTCCGTAAACCTGGGCCTTCCGGGGGCCGGACCTCGCGCGCAACAGGACGTGCTCTGCCTGGCCAGGGAAATCGCCGGCGCGAAGCTCCGCATCCGGCCGAACTGCGCGGCGCGCACCATCGAGTCGGACATTCGCCCGATCGCGGACGTCGTACAGGCAGCCGGCATTCCTATCGAAGCCGCGACATTCCTCGGCTCGAGCCCCATCCGCCAGTACGCGGAGGACTGGTCGCTGGATTTTCTGCTGCGCACTACCGAGCGCGCGGTGAAGCTCACCGTGAGCTTGGGTCTGCCTTCAATGTACGTGACCGAGGACACTACGCGGGCGCGCCCGGAAGTCATTCGGAAACTGTATACAACGGCGATCGATTGCGGCGCACGCGCCATCGTGGTCTGCGACACGGTCGGTCATGTGACGCCTCGGGGTGTGCAGTCCCTGATCCGCTTCATCCGCGAGGAAGTGGTGAAGCCCACGGGCGAGACGGTACGCATCGACTGGCACGGCCATCAGGACCGCGGCCTGGGCGTGGCCAATTCTTTGGCAGCCTTGGCGGCTGGAGCCGACCAGGTGCACGGCGCGGCACTGGGCATCGGCGAACGCGTGGGGAACACGCCCATGGACCAGTTGCTGGTCAATCTGCGGCTGATGGGCGCGGTCGAGCGCGACTTGCGCAAGCTGAGAGAGTATTGCAGGGTGGTCTCCGAGGCACTGGGTGTCCCTATTCCGCCCAACTATCCTGTGGTCGGCGCCGATGCGTTTCGGACGGCGACAGGGGTCCATGCCGCTGCGGTCATCAAGGCCTTCAACAAAAACGACGTCGAATTGGCCAACCAGGTTTATTCCGGCGTGCCCTCGCATTGGTTCGGTCTGGACCAGAAGATTGAGATTGGGCCGATGAGCGGGAAGTCGAACGTGATCTATTGGCTCCAGAAACGTGGGATCCAGCCCACCGACGAATTGGTGGAAAAGATCTTCTCGCGCGCCAAGCAGGCCGACCGACTGCTTGCCGAGGACGAAATTATGGAACTTGCTGCAAATCCCCAAAGCAGCGGCGGCAAGACATGATCAGAGACATCGTCTGAAATTCAGGCACATGGAGTATGAATATGCGCTGCGCGCGGTTGATCAGAGCATTTTGAAACACATAACAAGGCGGGAGGTTGAGGCGGCTGTGGCATCAGGTGAAATCATCCTGAATTATCCCACGGACAAGTATGGTCCGAGTTGCCTGATTTTCGGCCTGACATCGGCAGGCCGGCCCCTACATATCCAGTGCACTCACGCGACGCGACAGAAAGTGAAGATCATAACTCTTTACCAGCCACAACCTGAGGATTGGATTGACTACAAGTTAAGGAGACGCCTATGAGGTGCGAGGTGTGTGGTGTCGGAGAGCGCCAGGAGAAAGCAATTCGTTACTGCCTGGCCGTCGGCGAACAGTTCGTGGTGGTGGAGAATGTCCCTGCGTTCGTGTGCGACCGCTGCGGAGAGACAACTCTGCAGCCCGACGTCGTGGAGCGATTGCAGAATACGGTTTGGTCCTCGAATAGGCCGGTGCGACTATTAGAAACCCGAGTCTATGACTTTGTCTAGCAGGTGCAGCTACCTTGGCGCAAGCCATGGAGGCTGACTACCCGATGGGGGACGAATCCATAGAATTGTGCACCTGACCTGTCCAGTGGGCCGCAAGTTTGAGGCAGCTTTCACCCTTTCCGTCACCAGCCAGCCAAGTGAGACGGACCATCAACCCCCGCGGAGGTATTTCGCTTGAGTGTGCGGACGAAAGCCGAAGCCTTGCTGGTGCTGGTGACGTTCATTTGGGGCTCGACCTTCGTGATCGTGAAGGGCGCGCTCGCGGACGCCTCGCCGCTGCCCTTTCTGGCGGTGCGCTTCTCGCTGGCGGGGCTTCTTCTCTGGGCGGCGATGGGAAGGAATGGGATCGCCCGCAAGGCGCTGGCGCCGGGCGGGGTGTTGGGAGTCTTTCTTTTTCTCGGATACCTGTTCCAGACCTGGGGCCTGACGATGACCACGCCATCGAAGTCCGCGTTCATCACCGGGTTCAGCATCATCCTAGTCCCGTTACTAATGCTTTTCGCCGGAACGCGGATGCGCTCCGCGAACATACTGGGCGCGCTGTTGGGTTTACTGGGGCTTTACTTCCTGGTGTTGCCTTCCGGGCTCGCGATGGTGAATCGTGGCGACACACTCACGCTTATGGGGGCCGTCTCTTTCGCCGTGCATATCGTGCTGGTCGGAAAATACACGCGACGGCACTCGTTCCAACACCTCGTTCCAGTTCAGATCCTCGTCGTGGGTTTGCTGGCGGCAATCGGCCTTCCGCTTTTCCCTTCGTTTGAGCTTCACTGGACGGGGCGGTTGATTGCCGCCTTGGTGGTGACTGCGGTCCTCGCCACGGGATTCGCCTTCACCGTACAGAATTGGGCGCAGCAATACACTCCGCCCGCACACACGGCGGTGATATTCGCCCTCGAGCCGGTTTTCGCCGCCCTCTCCTCCTGGGCGGTGGTGGGTGAGAGGCTAGGAGGGAAAGTGCTCCTCGGCTCCGGCCTCATCCTGTGCGGCATGATCGTCTCGGAAATCTGGGGCGGCAGCGCGCCATCGCCGGTCGAAGGCTGACAAGCAAGCCGCACGTGTCACCAAATTGGCGCCAGCGCGTTCCGCGACAGCGCATTCTGGTCACGGGTCGTGCACTGAGAAAAGGAGCCCTAGCCCTTGTCATACACAGTAACCCTCTGTTAATGAGTACGATGGCGGGGAAAGGTGTCCCCTCTTGCCAATTGGCAGACCACCTGCCCGTCATTCTCGGGGCCTGCGACAGTTGAGGCAATTTTCTGGGGAGACTGAGAGCAGGTGGGTGTATAATATTTAAGTTCGTGGAGTTGGCTGACTCAGGCTTTTCGTGAGGCCCGGATGCGAATGAACGGCCGCCGCGTTGTGCCGGCACTGGTGATCTTGCTGACGTTGGGGATCGGGATTGTCATCGGCACGATGGTCTCCAAAGGTGTCCGGGCGGCGCGGAGTGGCGCGGTAGCTCCGGAGGCG
Organism: Terriglobia bacterium; assembly: GCA_020072925.1. Lineage (GTDB taxonomy): Bacteria > Acidobacteriota > Terriglobia > UBA7540 > UBA7540 > JAIQGA01. The sequence continues at coordinate 4,585 of JAIQGA010000188.1, forward strand.
CGACCGCTGGCGATGCCCTCGCCAGTGGACCTGTCGAACTCCTTCGCACAGATTTCCGATTCGCTCGAGCCTTCGGTGGTCAACATCAACACTGAGTCCACCATCCGCGTGAGCCGCCGGCGCTTCCATATGCCGGATGACTCGCCTTTCAACGACTTCTTCGACCGCTTCTTTAACTCCCCGGACGCGCCCCCGGGCGATATCCGGCAGCAAAGCCTCGGCTCGGGCATCATTCTGGATAAGCACGGTTATATTCTCACGAATTATCATGTCATCATGCAGTCCTCGGAAGACAAGGCCGTGGACCGGATCAATGTGACCCTGCATGGGGACGAGAATTCCAAGTACAAAGCCAAGGTTATCGGGACGGATAAGCTGACCGATCTGGCCGTCATCAAGATTGAGACGGGCAAGCCGCTCACGGCCGCGGAACTCGGCAATTCGGACGCCATGCGCGTCGGCGATTGGGTATTGGCCATCGGAAGTCCTTTCGGCCTCGATTCGACGGTGACCGCGGGGATTATCAGCGCCAAGGGGCGCAACCAGTCGGGGGAGATTGAGCCCGGCCCGGAAGGGCAGTTCAAGCGCTATATCCAGACCGACGCAGCCATCAACCCCGGCAATAGCGGTGGCCCGCTGGTGAATCTCGCGGGGCAGGTCATCGGCATCAACACGGCCATTGCCACGCGCCGGGGGACCAACGACGGCGTGGGTTTCGCCATCCCCTCCAACACTGCGCGAAAAGTCTATAACTCGCTGATTTCCTCCGGCAGCGTGCCGCGCGGGGCGATTGGCGTGCAGTTTTACGGCCAGCCCAACCCGGCTCTGCTTCGCAGCTTCGGGGCGGACCACGGCGTTGTCATCAACAGCGTCGAGTCCGGCAGCCCCGCCGAGCGTGCCGGTCTGAAACGTGGCGACGTGATCACGGGTGTCGACGGCAAAGCCGTCGGTTCCGGCGACGATCTGGTGGCTATTGTCTCCGACACGGAGATCGGAAGAAAGCTGCGCCTCGAGTACCTGCGCGGCGGCAAACGCCTGAATACCGAGGTCGAAGTCGCCGATCGCAACAAGATCATCGCCGAACAGACGGCAGGCAACGATGAGGAAGGCGGGAGCAAGCCCGACGAAGGCGGCACCGGCATTCTGGGCGTGACCGTGAAGAACCTCACGGCCGTCCAGGCGCAGGAACTGGCTGACCAGCTCCACCTGGGCAGCAAGCAAGGCATCTTGGTGTCGGAGATCGATCCCGGCGGCTTTGCTTCCGATATGGGAGTTCAGCGGGGGGATATCATCTTGAGTGTCAACCACCAGGCGGTGAACTCGGTGGAGGATTTCAACCGCGTGCAGACCACGCTGAAATCCGGCGCGGATGTCTTGTTCCTAATCGCGCGCCGGAGCGGCCCGCGCACGTTTACCACCTTGTACCTGGCGGAACGGCTCCCGTAATGCTGAAGGACAACGCGTTGAAAACCTGGGGGAAGAAGATCTCTATCGGCGTTGCCTTGCTTCTCGCGGGGACAACGCTGGCCGCGGTCCCCGTCTCCGCTCGTCCCGGATCGCGGTCGCGGACCAAGGCGGCGGCGAATCGCAAGTCACAGGTGCCGAAGAAACCCAAGGCGAAGCATTCGGCCCATCGCAAGACCGCGCAGCACACCGCGCGCGCCTTTGCGCGCCGCCGGGCATTAACGCACCGCCAGCTTCGCGCGCGGGTCCATCTGGAGTCCGATCGCGTCGGCGAGATTCAGCAGGCCCTAGTGAAGGCGGGTTACCTGGATGAAGAACCCACGGGGCGCTGGGATGATTCGACCCGCAGCGCCATGAAACGCTATCAGAGCGACCACGGCTTCCTCGCCACGGGGTTGCCGGAGGCCAAGAGCCTGATGAAACTCGGACTCGGGCCCCACCCTTTGCCCCCGGACCTTGATCCGACCGTGACGGCGCGCGCCAACGCCGACGCGACCGCGCCTCCCAACGGGCAAGCTCCGCAGGGAAACTCGCCGAGTTCACCTCCCGATAACAAGTAGACCTGTGTAGACCTTCGCAGTCTGGCACGCAACAGACCGCCAGGCTCTGTGTGCGGTTCTGTGACGGCCGCAGTGCAATATGCCCGGCTAAAGCCGGCCGCTACGTGTCGATCTGCGCGCGCTGCAAGCGGTCGCTGTAATCGACGTACAGCGTCTTCCACTCGGAATAAAAATCCAGCGCTGTAACTGCCGCCTCGCGATGCCCGTTGCCGGTCTGCTTCGTACCGCCAAAGGGCAGGTGAGTCTCCGCGCCGATGGTGGGCGCGTTCACATATACGATACCCGTATCGAAATCGCGCATGGCCTGGAAGGCGCGGTTGACGTTGCGCGTGTAGATCGATGACGAGAGGCCGTACACCACGCCATTGTTGATTTCGATGGCCTGCTCGAGGCTGTCGCAGGGAATCACCGAAACCACGGGGCCAAAGATCTCTTCCTGCGCGACGCGCATGCGCGGATCGCAGTCGCCGAAGATGGTGGGCACGTGGAACCACCCGCATTCGTACTCGCCGCCCGAAAGGCGCTCGCCGCCGGTCAGAAGCTTCGCGCCCTCGTGCTTGCCAATCTCGACGTACTCTTCCACGGTCTTCAATTGGCTCTCATTAATCACCGGCCCCATCTGCACGGTGGGATCGAGCCCGTCGCCAACCTTCAGGGAGCGGGCGCGTTCCACAAAGCGGTCTACAAATTCCTTGTACACGGCTTTGTGAACGGTGACGCGGCTGGCCGCCGTGCAGCGCTGGCCGCTCGTGCCGAACCCGCCCCAGAGGGCCCCGTCCACGGCCAGGTCGAGGTTCGCGTCGTCCATCACCAGGATGCAATTCTTCCCGCCCATCTCCAGGCAACAGTGCTTGAAGTTGTGCGAGCAGGCTTCGGAGACCTTGCGGCCGACGTCGGTCGAACCGGTGAACGAAACCACCTTGACGTCCTCGTGGGTCATCAGGCGGTTGCCGACCTCGCCGCCTCCGCCCGTCACGTAATTCACCACGCCGCGCGGCACGCCCGCGTCTTCGAGCGTTTTCACCAGGTTGTACATCGAGAGCGGTGTGTCGGTCGCCGGTTTCATCACCACGGCGTTGCCGCAAACGAGCGCGGGCATGACCTTCCACGAGGGAATGGCCATGGGGAAATTCCAGGGCGTAATCAGCGAGCAGATGCCGATAGGCGAACGCACCGCCATGCAGAACTTGTTGGGAAGTTCCGAGGTGGTGGTTTGGCCGAACATGCGGCGGCCTTCGCCCGCCATGTAAAACGTCATGTCGATGGCTTCCTGAACGTCCCCGCGCGTCTCGTCCAGGATCTTGCCCATTTCGCGCGTCATGCCTTCGGCGAAAAGCTCTTTACGCTCGACCAGGAGGCGCGCCGCGCGCCAGAGGATTTCCCCGCGCCTGGGCGGCGGCGTGAGCCGCCAGCTTTTGAACGCCTGCGTCGCCGCCGCGACCGCGTTGTCGATGTCCTGCTGATTGGACTTCTGGAAAATGCCGATTAAATCATGCCGGTTCGCAGGGTTGATGTTCTCGAACGTTCGCCCGCTGACCGATTCAACCCACTCGCCATCGATGAAGTTTTTATAAACCTTGGGTGGTGCCATAAGCGGTTCCCCCTTGCGCCTGGAAAGGCAGCCTCGATTAGGACGGCTCAGGCGTTTGAAGCCTGAGTGGACGAAGCAGGAAATATAACAAACGCCCCACTTCCCATCAAGGCGGTCGTCGGAGTCCTTTGTCCGTGGTCAGTCGTCCGTAGTCAGTGGTCGTTCGTCAGTGGTTGGCGGGCGCACTCTAGCAACAGGTATGGATTAAGGGGCAGCCCTATTCACCATTCACTATTCACTATTACTGACGGTTCATCATTCATAATTCAGCATTCATAATTCAGGCCTGCTCCGCGTTGGCGCGGTCGATGAGGGCGCGCAGGTAGGAAATCGTATAGGCTGTGGCCGCGCGCGGGCCGCCAATCATCTCCTGAAGGTGGTCGGGGATCACGACGCCGTCGAAGTCTACCTCGCGCAGGGCGCGCATCACCTTGTACGTGTCCATGTACCCGTTGTCGACGAAGGTTTCCACAAAGTGTGGAAGCGGCGCGCTGACATTGCGGAAATGGACCTTAAAGAGTTTCTTCTGCCGGCCGAATTCATGGATCGCTTCCAGGACAGTCTTGCCCATGAGCGGGCCGCCTTCGAGCCAGGTCCCCACGCACAGGCACACGCCCACGTTGGGGCTATTGGCGATCTCGAGAGCGCGCTGGTAGCCTGCGAAATTTCCAAAGATGCAGCGCGGGATGCCTCCCAGCACGGGCACCGGAGGATCGTCCGGATGGATGCCGATGCGAATGCCTTCCTGCTCGGCCACGGGCGCGACGGCCTTGATGAAGTACGTGTAGTTCTCCCAGATCTCTTCCTTGGAATAGACCCGCCCGTGCGTTAAGGGCAGATGAAACTCCTTACCATTCCAGAATCCTTTATCGGCCTTGGCGAGGTCGAAAGCCCGAGCCATGGCGCCGCCGCGTGTCGGCTCGGGCACGGTGCTCCAGATGCCATTGCCCATATGGGCGTAGGTGGTATAGGTGATCCCCGCTTTGCCCAGGTTGCGAAGGTAACTTTTATATTCCTCGATCTTCTGGTCGCGGCCTGGAAGGTTCAACGTAACTTCTTCCATATTATGGACGCTGAGATTCCCGATATTCCAAACCTTCAGTCCGGCGTTTTCGACGTTTCTTTTCAAGCGCAGGAAATTGTCGAGGTTGGCCGTGCCGGTGTTGGTCCAGATATTGACGTACTCGGCCCCAAGTTGGCGCACGAACTGCAGGTCTTCATCCGTGGGATCGGAGCCTACCTGCACGGAGAGTTTGATACCGGGCGGGTTTTCGTGGATGACCGCGGAAGCCATCGCGGCACGATTCAGCAAAGCCGCGCCACCAATCGCTCCACCGAGGGCCAGCTTCCCAAATCGGCGGCGCTCGGGATCGAATCCCGTACCCGCGACTTGTTCCCAGCCTTTGCGCAGCTTTGTGATCAGCGACATGAGAGTTCACCTCCTGGGCAGGTTCCCTACTTGGGTACGCGCCGAACTCGGGGCGACGATAGTCGACGGGCGCACCAGAATGCAAGCCTTTTTGGTGGGTTTCGTGGAATTATCAGAACTCCCCCTCACCCACCGCTGCGCGGTTCCCCCTCTCCCCTCGGGAGAGGGTTGGGGTCCTGAAATTGATTCCAGTCCTCGCCCTTGGGGAGAGAGTGGCCGAAGGCCGAGTGAGGGGGCGGTCGGAGTCTTCGGCGCAGGTTGCGGAAGTGGAGGAATCACACTCCTTAGCACTCTGCGCTCCGGAGTGCCAAGTGTCTTGACAATGCCCGATGTGGTCAGTAAAATACAGGAACGAGGACGATGTCTCTAATTCTTTGATATTTAGTGGGTTAGGTTGAAGATGCGGGGGAGCGGCAACCTTCCAAAACGTCAACGCGACATCCTGGTGGCCGTGGTACGGCAGTTTATTGCCAACGGCATCCCGGTGGGCTCGAAGGCGCTGGCTGGGGTTTTGCCAGAGCCGCTGAGCCCCGCAACGATTCGGAATGTGATGGCGGAGCTTGTGGCCGAGGGCTACCTGGCTCAGCCGCACATCTCCGCCGGCCGCATTCCTACCGACCGAGGCTACCGCTTTTACGTGGACTGGATGGCCTGCGGGGCGCGCCTCGCGCCCGCGACGGAGCGCTACATCGACCGGAAGCTCTCCGCCGCCACGGACCCCCTGGAAGCGCTAATGGCCCAGGCCTCCTGCGTGCTTTCCGAGATGTCGCACAACGTAGGGTGGGTGCTGGCGCCCTCGGTCGAAGAGAAACTGCTCGAGTACATCAAGTTCGTGATCCTTCCGGACCGCCGCGTATTAGCCATAGTGGTCTCCAGGCCGGAACGCGTCGAAACCAAGGTCATCTCGGTCGAGGAAGGATTCTCGCAGGAAGAACTCGACCGAGCCGCGGAGTTCATCAACTCCGAGTTCCGCGGATGGTCACTGCGAACGATCCGCCTGGAGGTGTTCAAGAGGCTGGAGGAGGAGAAAATCCTCTACGACCGGCTGTTGCACAATGTGGCGACGCTATTCATGTGGAACGCCCTGGCCGGTGATGAGCCCGGGCCCCTGTTCGTGGATGGCACCGCGCGAATCCTCGACCGGCCGGAATTCGAGGACGTGCGACGCATCAAGCAGCTTCTCCAGACTTTTGAGGAAAAGGCCAAGCTGGTGAAAATCCTGAGCCTGTGCCTGCAGACTCCCGACACCGGGGTGCGGATCCTGATCGGCCGGGAAAACAGCGAGAAGCAGATGCAACAGTGCACGCTTATCGTGGCGCCGCTGCATTATCGGGAACGCGCCGTTGGCGCCCTGGGCGTGGTCGGCCCGACGCGCATGGAGTACGATCGCGCCATCAGTACCGTAGACTACATTGCCCACCGGTGCAGTCAGGTTCTCAGCTCCAACTGAATCCCCGTTCGGCAAGGGAGGGCAAAGGGCCAGGGAAGGGGACTAATCCCCATGGCTCTCTCATCCAATAATCAGGTTATACTGAAAGGGAACACCGTTTACTAGCCATGGAGAATCACAAGGAATTAGTGAAGAAAACAGGGGGCGCGGCAAACGGCCAAAGCTCCCAGCCGGCGCGGGAAGAAGATCAGGCTGGCGACGACATGGACGAGGAGGAAGACGGCCGGCGCCGCCGGATAGCGGGCGATGGCAAGCGCGATCGACTCGGCGTCGAGGCTCTTGTGATAGATCACCGCCACGCCGATGCCCGCGGCGATCAGCAGCAGCAACGCGACGCGCCCGGCCAGGCGGAAGCCGGCAAGCGCCGGAGCCTGCGGCTCAGACGTCATCGGGCATGATCTCCGGAGTCTTGGCGCGGCGCTGCAGCCACATGACGCCGGCAAGGTCCGAGATGCCGACGAAAAGACGGTCGAGCGTGCCGTAGTTCGAGACGCCGCGCGCCCGCGGCCGGTGGTTCACCACGACCGAGACCGTGCGTCCGCCCTGACGCTGCACCAGCGCCGGCAGGAAGCGGTGGTTGTGATCGAAGAAAGGGAGGTCGAGGAAGAGCTCGCGGCG
>JAIQGA010000445.1 GCA_020072925.1 Terriglobia bacterium
CACCACCGCAATCATCGCCATGTGCACGTCCAGACCGATATACTTGATGCTCATGAGAGGGTGCTCCTTTCTGTGGGAGATTCGGCTAGCAACCAGAACCTACCACAGACCCAGGGGCGCCCTTTCATAATGCGTTTTTTAGGAACGAAGCCAAGAAGTTATTGAAAATAAAGGGCGACTCGAGGAACGAACCCTCTCTAACAGCGTCGGCTTTGTCAAGGGACACGTGCACGGCCGCGAGCCGGGCGCGGGGTCAAGGGCGCCCCGACGTAGTTGGTCGGGGCGTTCATCGCAGACCCTTGACGCCGCGAACGGCTCGCCCAAGCTGGTTCAGGGACGAAGCGCGGTTCGTAGAATCGCGCTTCGTCCCTAGAGGATTCTTGAAACTCATCTCGACCAAGACTCGGTTCTTAGAATCCCACGGTGAGATTAACTCTCACCAGCCATCTCTGCGGTCCTTCAGCAGACCATGATTCGTTCTACGAACTCCCCTTCAAGGGCAAGGGGAGGCAGGACGCCCAATCAAAACGACGGTCCCCACTCGCGCGGGACCAGGGTTCGTTACGGGCTGCCTGCGTGCGAGCCGGCAGTGGGCGTCGGTCGGCTGACGGACTCGCGCAGCCGCCAGTAGAGCCGCACCGCCAATTGGCGCGCCAGGGCGACCTTCGCGACTCCCATGCCCCGGCGGAACTTCAAGCGCTGATAGTGTCGCCGCCCTTGCGCATCATGGCGCGAGGCCGACTGGGCGGCTTCCACCAGCAACCAGCGCAGCATCGTATTGCCTTGCTTCGAGATCGAGCCCAACCGCTGACGCCCGCCCGAGGAGTGCTCGCGCGGGTTCAGGCCCAAGTAACTCACCACCTGCTTGGAGCGCCGGAAGCGCTCCACCGGACCCAGGGTCAGCACGAAGGCCAGGGCGGTCACCGGCCCCACGCCGGGCACCTGCATCAGCAGCCGCGCCTGGGGGTGACGCTCGGCTTCCCGCTCGACCACCTAGTTCAGTTCCTCAATCGAAGGGTTCAGCCGGTCCAGCAGGGCGAGCAACTCCTGTCGGCGTCGGCGGGCCCAGCGACTCAGCTCCAGGCCTTCCAACTCCTGGCGTCCGCGCGCGCTCCAACTCCTGGCGTCCGCGCGCGCACCACCTGGGCGCGGATCTTGGCTGCGTCCCCCACCCACAACTCGTGCCCGCAAGCGGCCAGCATCCGCTCGAACCACTGGGTGCGCCCGGTGGCCTCGATCCCGACCCGCGCCGGCGATGGCAAGCCGGCGTAGAACCTCTGCGCTTCCCCGTTCTCGTGCTCCAGCCGCCGTTCGACCATCTCGCCCGTCTGCGTGTCCACCATCGCTACATTTTCGTAGCGCGAATGAAAATCACAGCCGATAATCAACATGTTCGGCTCCTTTCCTCCGAGCCTTGGTCGACTTACCACTTCCAAGTCTACCCGGTCGCGAGGAGCCGACGCTGTTATCTCATCAAAACGAACCCAAGGAAAGGGCCTCAGGACAGCGCTATCATAAAGAAAATAAAGTAGATACACAAACAGCAAGCGAAGCCAACTGCGTTATATCTTATTGAAAACATTGGGGCGAAGTTGCCAAGAACACGGATTGCGAGCGCGCTGTCGAACCGTGGTGAACGAACATCCGCTCCTGGCTATGCGCGTCGCTCATCGGACCTGCCGGGAAGGAATTATGCTGAGAATCCTGTTCGTCGCCGTGCTCCTCACGCTGCCGCCTTTGGTGGCCGGTGCGGATGACGCGCGCGACAAGTCTTACTTCCGCGCTGAACTCATCTTCGCGCCCGGGTCGGTCCCCGCCCGGCCTTCCTGCCACGCCTCGACGCTCGTGGAGCTGCCGGACGGCGGGCTCCTCGCCGCATGGTTCGCGGGGACGGAAGAAGGCGCGCCAGACACCGCCGAAGTGGGCGCGCGGCTGGCCCCGAACGCGACGCGCTGGTCCACGCCCGCCGTGCTGGTGGATACGCCTGGGAAATCCGACGGCAACCCCGTGTTGCACGTGGACCGGCAGGGGCGCGTGTGGATCTTCTACGTCACCAAGGAGCGCGAGCGCCGCCCGCAGTGGGCGCAGTGCCGCATCAAGTGCCGCGTCTCGAGCGACGGCGGGCGCACCTTCAGCCCCGAGCGCGTCCTGCGCGAGGAACTGGGCTGGATGGTGCGCAACAAGCCGCTCTACCTCGCGAACGGCAACCTGCTGTTGCCAATCTACGACGAGCGCAACTGGACGTCGCTCATGTTTATCTCGCCGGACGATGGCGCGACGTGGTCCGCCTCCGCGCCGCTGGCAGGGCGAGGGGGCAACATTCAGCCCACGGTCGTCCAACTCGGGGACGGCAGCCTGCTGGCCCTGATGCGCACCGGCTCGGCGCATCACCGCCTCTGGCAGGCCGCGTCACGCGATAACGGGCGCACCTGGAGCGCGCCCGTCGAGACCGGGCTCCCCAATCCCAATTCCGCCTGCGATATGGTGCGACTGGCGAATGGGCACCTGGTGCTAGTCTTCAACAATTCGGAGCACGACCGCACGCCTCTCACCGTAGCGCTCTCGACCAATGAAGGGCGCACGTGGCCGAACCAACGCGACCTCGAAGCCGGCGCGGGAGAATTTTCCTACCCGGCGGTGATCCAGGCGCGCGACGGCTCGATCCACGTCACTTACACCTACCAGCGTCGGAGCATCAAGCACGCCGCCTTCAACGAGACGTGGATTCGCCACAGCGCACCTTAGGCTGAAACCCCCGCCCTCGAGGGCCTGCCCCACACAACTTGTGGCCTCAAGCCTTGCCTTCGGGCGGCCGATGGCGTATAGGGGAACTTAGTCCGCCGACGAAGGGGCCAGAGGATGACGACGGAACCCGGCAAAGCCCAAGACCCACTCCCTGAGAACGGGGCCGCAAAACGCCGCACCACGCGCATCCTGCTGCGTATCCCTATCGAAGTCCGGGGGACGGACACCGCAGGCAAACCGTTCACAGAGCGCACCACGACCCTGGCCATCAATCGCCACGGCGCGTTAATTGTTTTAGAGCATGTCGCCCTGCCTGAGACGCGCGTTGACATTACCAACCTTCAAAACATGCTGACTTCGCCGTTTCGGGTCGTCAGCCAGGCGCGCAAGTCGCTCGGCGAAGGCCCGGAATGGGGCGTGGAATGCCTCCAGCCGGAGAAAAACTTCTGGGGAATCTTCTTTCCCGAGAGGTCGCTCGTGCCCGCCAAGGAAGAGCGAATTGATACGCTGCTGGAATGTTCCAAGTGCCACGCGCGCGAACTTGCCCCGCTAACGCTGGCGGAGTACGAAACCGTTACGGTGAAGCGCACGCTGGCGCGGCCCTGGTCGGGCTGCGGCTCGACCACCACC
>JAIQGA010000189.1 GCA_020072925.1 Terriglobia bacterium
GGGTAGTTTACAACTTTGACAACGGCGCGGCGTCACTGGTCGATGCTGCGACCGCCTTAAGTCTCCAGCCCACGGCCAAGCACGAGTACTTCGTGATGGCCCCGGTGTTTGAGAACGGAATGACGGTGATCGGGGACACCAGTAAGTTCGTGACCATGGCGGACATGAGGATACCTTCCGTGGATGCGGATGGGGATTTCTTGCGCGTCGGAGTGACTGCCAGTGAAGCCGAGAGCCCCATCATTACCGGCTACGCCGCGACGCCGCCGGCAGGAGTCGAAGCGGAAAACACTCCCCTGGAAGAAACCAGCAGTGTGGACCGGCTTAAGGCGGCAAAGTCCGGTTGGTACTGGGATGACCAATCGAAGCTCTGGTGTGTAAAGTTGGATTTTGCCGGCGCCAAGGAGATGACGACCAAGACATTCCGTTTGCAGAAGTAAAGCATGTGGGCGGAGAAGAAAGAGGATTGCGCAAACTCACGTGTCTTGCACGTCCGCGGCTGTTACGGCGGTGGGGCGGGAAGAGACACAGACTCCGAAGAGCACCAAGTCCACAATGCAGCCCTGTGAATTCTCGTGTTTTTGGCGGGAATTCCCTCGAATTGTAAGGCCGAACTTCGTTCAGCTCGGGACCAGCTCCGTTGGTCGTTACAAGTTTGCCGGCGGCTTCGCCGGGGTACCTTACGCGCTTCTTATTGCGTCGAAATCTGGAACACCCTTTCAACCATGGCTGGCGAATCGCTGAAGTCCAGCTTGACGTGCCACAGGTTGGTTTGGTAGTCCCAGAACCAGCCCGAGTTTGCCGCCTTAAGCCGGTCCAGGCTGCTCACCGCCTGGAGTTGCCGACCGCCCGTCTCGACTCCGTCGAGCCGTGCGCCCGAATAGCCGGAGATAATGGGGCTGTATTCGGCGCTCGCCATCACACCCACGCGTGCCGTATGTTGGCCGGTTTCGACGAGCGAAATACGCTTATCCGCCATCGTCACAAATTTACTCGTGTCCCCGATCACCGCGACCCCGCTCTCCAGCATGGGGGCGACCACGAAGTACTGGTGTTTGGGCTCCTGCATCAGGGGTGTGGATTCACTGCTCTGGCGCAGGAACGCAACTCCCGTATCCCAATCGTAGATTACGGAATCACGAGTCACACCAAGGTCGGCGGGCTTGAAGCTCGGCAAGTATCCGGCCCGAGGAAGGCTCAGCACGTAGTACCAACTGTTGCCGCCGAGGTCGGACTGGGTGTATCCAACACTGCAGCCGAGCTGGTAGCAGCGATCGATGGGGACGATGGGCCGGCCGGCCTTAAGCAGCAGCCCATCCCCTTCCCGATAGGTCTTCCGCAGAAGATCAAAATTGCACTCGCCGAGCCTGTGACCCAACTCGATAGATCCCCCCAGCAGATTTGCCACAAGCGTATCTTCGAAGGCATTCGGGTCGGCAATGGTTTGGATATTATCTCGAGACGGCCATATGCCCAGGGCTCCGTAAAGAGCGCTGGTAAAGATGACGTGTTTCCACCAAAAAGGATCATGGTTGTCGGGATTATCGGGTTGTGGCTTCGGCTCAGCCATGGGGACGTGATGGTCATCCGTAGCTTGAAGCGAAACCATAATCGGGTTTTCGGTTGACTCCATGATGTTGCGCGGCAGCGCCATGCAATACTGCATGTCGATCCCCTTGGCTTGAAGCGCCTTGGCCATGTTCTTGAAGTACACATCCATTTTGTCGAGCCCCGACAACATGGCTCGATTGCCTTCGTAGTCGCTGAGAAAGTCATGCTGTAAGAGAATCGTACCCCAGGACGCCAGCTTATCGGCCGTATACTTCCAGTATTCAGGCGTATAGAACACGTCGCCCATTTCCCCCGGGATCGGTCCCGGATCGGTAGCGAAATACGCATATTTCTGCCGGTAAGGCCCTCCTGCCTCGATCCACATCATGTACAACATGAGCGGTTTGCCGAGCTGTTCGTGAAATTTCGCCAAACCGTCCGGGAAGAGGTCCTTCCTCGGTTCGTACAAACCCTCGTGGTAATCGCGCTGCTGCTTATCATCCAGAACGTGGTAGGCACCGATTCGCAGCTTGTGCTCCCGCGCTTCCTTCTCGATGGCTAGAATGATATCAGCGTAAGTTGAATACCCCGGCTCCTTGAAGTCATGCTCGTAATAGTAGGCGCCGGCATCATCCATGAAGAGCAGATAACTCAGCGTGTCATCCTGGTATTTGGACGGCGGCTTCTTCCCTGCCTTCTCCAAAAGCATCTTGCCCCATTCGGTGAAGGTGTTGTGAATTCCGTGGCCGGCCACCAGGATGTGCTTGTGTTCGAACCCGGAAGGCAGATCCGGGACGAGTCCCTCGATTCCGCAGCTAATCCCTCCCCGGGAGATCTGGTCTGCCATCGGCGACAGCCCGGATTGCTGTGTGGCAATCAGATAGTTGGCGAAACTCGATAAGATGAGCGTGGTGTAGTCGGGGGCCGAAGTCACCAAAGGATCCACACTGCCCTGGTTGGTGAAAGCGTCGCCCCAACCCAGGCGGTGGTCCCACATTCCGCCGCTGGTCCAGGAATAGAGGTTCTGGGGTATTCCCCAGTTTTCGGCAACAAATTGCGGGAAGGCCACGGAAGGCACCGTCCACTCGCCGTTGGCATAGCCCTTGAAGCCCTTCGGAAATCGCTGCACGAACACCAGCGCCGGGCGGTCCTGGTAAAGCTGGAATCCGGTGACGATCGGGATCTCCAGGCCGGGAACGGTCCAATTCAGCTCCACGAACTGGAATGCGCCGAAAGCATCCTGGGCCTCGCCATTCTTAACGCCCGTCAGGTGCAGCCGGCCATCCGTCAAGTCGTTCCCACGCACGTGGAATAGGGTCACATCCGCGCTTCGGAACCAACGGCGCGAAGCGAATACGCTCACCACGCCTCGGCCAAACCAGGTTTGGTCACCCGGAAGCACCATCGAACCCGCCACGCTCGAAGTGGTCTGCTTCACAATGTAGTAACCGGCAGGAGCATTGATTTCGACGGAAGTGCCAAACCTGTTCCTCAGCACGTATTGCTGCTGAGTTTCCGAAGCGGCAACATTCGCCGTCACCGAGATCATTAGAGCTGCTAAGAATGCCAATCCAAGGGTCCGATTCTTCTTGTGGAGTAATATCAACATGCTGTCATCCTCTAATTTGTCGCGTGGGCTCGCCCGTTGTCGCGCAATCTGTAGCGCGGGCGTCTCGCACGCGGTGGGGGTAACTCCAGGGCAAGCTATAACCGTCAAACGAAGGCCGATGGGCTGTTTGCTTTACAGGCCCGGAGGCCGGCAGAATTTAGCCCACGGCGCGAGCCGTGGGACCGGGGCTCAGTCAAAGGATTCCCTAGCCCCGGCAGGGGCTGCAGAATCAGCTACTGGCCAGTTATCTCATGACCAAAGGAAACCAGTTCATGCACCAGCACGTCGCCGACGTCTTCCCGGTAGCGGAATTCCCCATTCATCATGGGAGTAAAGTAGGCTGGATAACTGAACTGCACATGCGTCACATCGTATCTATCCGCGCTGGGGATGTAGCCGACGTAATCGTTGGCGTATCCCGCCACCCACACTTTCCAGCCCGGCAGCATTTCTTGAGTCTGGTTGGCGAAGGTTATGAAGGTTTCACCCGGGTCCGTGAGGATCAACACGTCCTGAATGCGCAGGGCCTGCATCTGAGTCTGTCTCTGATCGAGCGGCATTCGGTTATAGCTGTCTAAGACCATTCGCGCTGAGTCTCGCGCCTAGCGCAGCCACCGCTGCGCCACGAGGGGTAATTCCGTGCCGCCAGTCGCTCCCGCCCCCGCCGACGCCTCCTCCCGGGATGGTTTTAACAACTGCTCGGCGAGCAACATCTGCCGAAGCACCAATGCCCTATCCGTGGGAACTTCGGGCAGGATCAGCGGCTTCGTTTCCATGTCAAGCCGCTTCACATCCATCGGCGAAGCGCTCTGCAGCGCTTGCCGAACGTAACGGGCAAAAAGGTCTGACAACTTTTCCAGCATTTGTTCACATCTCTGGGGAGATGCGAAATTGATTCCCTTGGAGGGATTGGGATTAATGTCCCCGCAGGAACCCTGAAGAAAGATGCCCACCGCGCCCGGATAGTCCTTGAGCACCCTGGCAATGCCAACGCCGGTGAGGTCCGCCGTGTAGGAGTGCATCAATTCGGAGTAAAGAACATTATGCACACTGTAATTGACAACGAACCCCGTCACTTTGCCATGATGCTTGAATTCCAGGACGCGCAGCGTCTTATCCACCGGCCCATTTTTATATTCGCGATTCTCACCGATCCCATCGACAGGCACTTCGCCGTAATACACTTCCATCGGCTCGAGCTTTTTCGAAGCCGCGATTACCGCCTGGGCTATCTTCTCTGGCAGACCGCTGAGGTAGGCATCGTCACGCTCACCCCAGTCGGCCCAGTGGGGGATTGCCGGCCCGGAGTGGGTATGGGTGGCGGCTACCAGGAGGTGCTCGCCGGGAATGCCGGTTCCCGCCTCCACCAGCAGCCGCACTTTTCGTGTAAGGTCCAGGGTGACACCCGCAACGTCGCAGCCCACCACTGCCACTCGCTTGCCGTCCACTTCAAAAACCATGGCATGCGCCATCAGCGGGTCGTGAATGCTGGTGGCTCTCCTGTTCAAACCGGGTCCGAAACCTGCCATCTCCAGGTTCAGGGGAGGCGTAATATCAACCGCAGCAAAGCCCGCAAGCATGTCGCCCGCACCCATGGACTCACCCACGGTCAACAACACGGCCAGGCAGGCCAATACCAAAATCCGAATACGGGTCATCTTTCAACCTCCATCTGTAAGGGCGAGCGGCCCTCGCCCGGAGAACCGAACGGCGTTCGATCCTGCAATAGGCATTGTACCGCAAAGCAATCTCTCTACGACTGCCTGCCCCCGAGTTCTCTGTGGCCTTAGAAGGTTAAACACGGACGCAGGACCGGCTTCGCAATTATCGGCGAGTGATATCTTGGCCGAAGGCGACGAGTTCGTGGACGAGAACGTCGCCGACATCCTCGCGGAAGCGAAATTCCCCGTTAACCATCGGAGTGAAGTACGCAGGATAGCTAAAGTGCTCAGCCTGTAAATCATACCGATCGGCGCTGGGTATATAGCCGACGTAATCGTCGGCGTAACCTGCTACCCACACCTTCCAATCCGCCAACATTTGGCCAATCTGGTCGGCAAAGGTTATGAACACTTCCGCCGGATCCGTGAGGATAAGCACATTCTGAATGCGCAGGGCCTGCATCTCAGTGGCCCTCTGATCCAGCGGCATGCGATTGTATCGGTCAAAAACCGCTCTCGATATGTCTCTGGAAAGCCGGAGCCACCTTTGCGCTTCAATCGGTAGAGTGGGCTCGGCATTGGTTCCCGAGTTGGGTCGCAATAGCTGCTCGGCGAGCTGCACCTGCCGAAGCGCCAGTGCTCTGTCCGTGGGAACCTGCGGGAGTTTCAATTGCCTTGTTTCCATGTCGATCCGCTTGACGTCCATACGCGAGGCGCCCTTCAACGCTTGCCGGACGTACCCGGCAAAGAGGTCCGACAACTGTTCCAGCATTTGTTCACATCTCTCGGGAGGTGCGAAGTTGATCCCTTTGTGTCGGTGGCGGCGAAAAAGGGGTCCACTTTGGCGGTTGAACGGGGGCCAGCGGCCGGGTTGCACGGTGGCGTTTTCGTAGCAAGCACAGTTGGGTGAGCAACGGCCCTGGTTTTCTCAGGCCGGCCCGTCGCCCTCTTTGGGGCGGTGGGCGCGATACGACTTGCCTTTGATCTTAAGGATAATGGCTCCTTCCACCAGGCGATTGAGGAACGCCATGGCAATCGGGCCGTCCGGCAGATAATCTCCCCATTTGTCGAAGTCCACGTTGGTCACCAGAGCGGTCGAGCGCTTCTGGTGGCGGGCGGCGATGATCTTGTAAAGCAGATGCGCCGCCTGCGGGCACTCCGCTCGCTCGATGCGATCGAACCCGAACTCATCGATGATAAGGAAGTCGGGGCGTGAGTAGTAGCGCACGCGCTGCGGGAGGGTCTTATCGGCGAGCGAAGCGGTCAGATCGGCGAGCAAGGCTTCGGAGGTGCGATAGCAGACGCGGTAGCCGTGCACGCAGGCCTTCATGCCCAGCGCCTGAATGATGTGACTCTTCCCCACCCTACTCCAGCCGACGAACACCAGGTTGGCCCGGCGCCGGATGAAATCGCTGGTGGCCAACTCTTCGATCTGCAGCCGGTCGAAGGCCTGGGGATTGAACGTCCAGTCGAATCCTTCCAGGGTTTTGCTCTCCGCGAAACGCGCCTGCCGGATGCGACGTTTCACCGCGCGTTCATGCCGCGCGGCGGCTTGCGGGCCCAGGAGCTGATCCAAGAAGCTGAGGTGAGCGAGACCCTCCATCTCGGCTTTGGAGAGGGCCTCGTCCAGGGCTTCGGGCCGAAGCGGAATGCCCAGCATCGCGAAGTGGCTTAAACAGCGGTCACGCAGATTTGCCATCGTCCTCGGCCTCATCCTCCGGAGTTGCATACTCCCTTTCTTCCAGGAGTTCTTGGTACTCCGCCGTGGAGCGCGAGGATAAGGAGGGCTGCTGGAGGATGTCCTCCAGATGTTCCCGCGCCTCGGCCTGAAGCGCTTCCCATTCCGAGCGGGGGCGAGCCTGCGCCGCCAGGATGCGCTCCACGGCCGAAAAGGAGAAAGCGCGGTAACGGCAAGCTCGCTCCAAGGCTTTCATCAGGTCCTCGCGCCGATAAATAGCCAGAAGACCCAGAACCCGGAAGGCTTCATCCTTTCCACACCGTCGGGTTGGGATGATCCCGTCCAGGAACCGCACGGCTTCGGCTCCCAGCTCGGCGAAGCGCTCCCTCAGGAGTTCCATCTTGTGGTAGGGATCGCGTCCCGGGGAATGCTCGGGCAGGCTGTGCTTCTTTCCAGTGGTTCCGGTAGGGTAGAGTTCATGCCGGGCGATCTCCGCCAAGTCCGGGCCGTAAACGATCAGTTCCTTCTCCGTGATGCGCAAGGGCAGCAACTCCCCAATGCGCTGCCAGGGCACGGAGTAGAAGTTCTGCAGGTAAGCCACACAGCCTTCGCTCGACACCGTGCGATAGAGGACCTTGGCCGTGTCGTAGGGATGGGCGGGCAAGGGGAGCAGGTGAGGTTTCTCCTCCTGGTAGAGGTCGATCGGCCGACGCTTGGTCTCTTGGTGGATGCGCAGGTCAGCGGTGGTGGCTAGCCAGTTGGCGGTGACTTGGTTCAGGTGCGCGAGCGAGCTGAAGGTGCGGCCATTGAGCAGATTTTTTCAGCATACCAAAATGGCCTCTCGACCTTACCCTTGGTTTGGGGATGCCGGGGGCGACAGACCCAAGGGCGGAAGGCGTAGTGAGTGGCGAAGGCCAAAAAGCGCGGGTTGTAGATCGGCTGCTCGCCGTCATAACCCGTGACCACGACCTTCATGTTGTCGTAGAGGCAGGTGGCCGCTAAACCCTGAAAGTGTTCGAAGGCGCGCACATGTTCGCGCAGGGTGGTGGCCAAGTCCTCCGACTCCACAAAGTGCAGGTACTGACGGCGCGAGTATCCCAACACATAGCTGAAGGCATGCACGCGGCGGCGTCCTTCGCTGGTGAAGACGATCTCGTAAGGGGAAAAATCCATTTGGGCCTGCACCCCAGGTCCCGTCTCGAAGCGCTTGACGGGCGGCGATTGGGGCCTGGGCCGCACGGCGCGCAGCCGTTCTTTCACGATCGTGTAGCCGCCCTTGAAACCCTGCTGACGCAACTCTTCGTGCAGGCGCACCGCCGTCAGGTCGGGGTAGCGGGCCAGCAGTTGCGTGATGGTTGCGCTGAAGGGATCGAGCAGGCTGGGCCGGCGCGTGCCCTCGGCGAGGGGCAATCCCGCCCGACGATGCTGGTGCTCCGCCAGCATCCGCGCCACCGTCTTGCGGTTGATGCCCAGTTGGCGGGCAATCCGGCGGCGGGAGGCGCCTCCATACCACAAGCGGATCACCTCATTGCGGAGGACTTCATTCATGGCCGCTCCAATTCGCCCACCAGATCCCGGCTCAAGGCCGCGACCGATCCGGCCTCCCGCGCCAGCCTCTGGAAGCGCGGGGACAAGACCACGCGGTCTTCCGGAGTGAGTCCCGTGCGGCCCCGGTGCGCCAGCCATACCTCCATGCGAGCGAGCAGGTCCAGCAAGACTCCGAGCCGCTTCCCCACTTGGTTGCCAGTTTCGCTGAGCCGCGGATCCCGTGTCGAAGGAATGAAACCTTTGGCCTGCGACAAGGCTTCCCGCGGCTGCGCCAGGACGTACGCCTGCTGCTCGCGTCCGGGACAGGCCAGCAGCAGGTCGACCATGCCCGCCAGTTCCGCGCCCGAGAGTGCCTCCCGCCGCATCACCTCGAGCACTTCGCCTTGGTTGCCCTCCGGCAACCGTACCATCTGTCGCGCCGCGGTGGGCGAGAGCAGGCCCACGCGCAGTTCCTCGCGCGCCTCGGTTCCCAAGCGTTCGATCAAGGCCAGCCGGCGGCATACCC
Organism: Terriglobia bacterium; assembly: GCA_020072925.1. Lineage (GTDB taxonomy): Bacteria > Acidobacteriota > Terriglobia > UBA7540 > UBA7540 > JAIQGA01. The sequence continues at coordinate 8,553 of JAIQGA010000189.1, forward strand.
AACTCTTGTGGCGGCCCAACAGCTCGGCCACCTCCACCTGACTCAGGCCATCTTCGCGAACCAGCGCCTGGATAATCCAAGCTTCTTCCAGCTCTCGCGTTCGGCCCCCAGCGCGATTCAGCCCGTAGATGGCTGCCTTGGCCGTGCGCTCGTCTGCTTCCAAGAGTCGTGCGGATAGATACAACCATCCGGCCAGCGCACGCGCCGCGCCCAGGCGCTTGAAACCATCGATCAGCTCGTAGCGATCCTCGCGTCGGCAGACCACCAGCGGCGACAACTGGCCGTAGCGCTCCAGCGACCGCGCCATGGCCCGTTCCGCCTCCGGCAGGTGCAGCCGATAGCGTCCGTAATGTTCGCCGATCTCGGCCAACCTCAGTTCGAGCGAACCCTCTGGAACCCAGCGCAGCACGACCCGCTCCCTCGAAGATTGAGAAAGAGAGAACGAAGAGAACCACGGACAACCTCCTCGTTCCCTCTTCCTCTTCGTGTGGGCAGGTTGAAGCTAAGCGGACGTGGGGGAGCGGGTCAATATTTCACGCTTATCTGGTTGCCCCATGCGTTCCCATTGTCCCCGCCGCGATCTCTGGCGGGCCGCGGAGCGCGACGCGCGGTGCCAGGTCCTGCCTGCCTCTTCCGCCAGCGCCGTTCCCGCGCCCAGACACGCTCGAGCGCGTGTCGGCACTCCGGCGAGCAGAAACGCTGCAACGGTGATCGCCGGCGGCGTGCGAACCGCTCATAGCAGTCCGGCCGGTCGCAGGAGGCCTCGAAAAAAATTTGGAGTGATGACCCTCGCGGCCTCCGGAACGGCTGGCTTCTCCGGGGGCTTCTGGTTCCGGACCCGCTCCCGATAGCGCCGGCTTTGCCCGTTGCGCTTCTGCTTGCCCGCCCTCGTCGCCCGGTATCGTTGCTGGGCTTTCCAGCGCGACCAGGCTCGGGCGGCCTGCTGGCATTCCGGGCTGCAATAGCGCCGCCTCGCCCGTCGGGGGCGATAACGGCTCGCGCACCCCTTCAGCAGACACCGGCGCGTCCGCGGATGTCGTCTGGGCCGCTTCCGCTGCCCACCTCGCGTTCTCTCTTGATTTGGGGAAAGACTTGTAGGATTTTCAGAAGGGCCCATGGGAGGTGACGCTCCCAGAAGCTCAAGCCTCGGAGAGGAATCTTCCTCCTCTCCGGGGCGCCGATCACCAATTCGTTAGCTTCGTCCCGGACTCAGAAAAGCGTTCCGCCCCAGCGTCACCTTCACTTTACCTCAAAACCCAATTCCGAGATCACCGGCCCACCGTGGTCCCCTGGTCCGCCGCCATCCAGACTTGCCGGCTTGGTCCCTTCTGGCCCCGCCATAATGGACCCATCCTCGCCGCCGCTAACATCCCACAGGCGCGTTTGGGATTAATGTCTCCACAGGAGCCCTGAAGACAAATGCCCACCGCGCCCGGATAGTCCTTGAGCACTTTGGCGATCCCCACCCCGGTGACGTCCGCCGCATAGGCGTGCATTAATTCCGAGAAAAGAACATTATACACGCTGTAGCGGACAATGAACCCTGTCAATTTATCGCCATGCTTGAATTCTAGAACGCGTAGCGTCTTATCGACTGATCCGCCTGGGTATTCCCGGTTTTCGCCGATGCCCTCGACCGGCACTTCGCGATAATATAGTTCCACGGGCTGAAGGTTCTTTGAAGCCGCGATCACCGCATGGGCTACCTTCTGGGGAAGAACGCTGAGGTATTCCTCATCGCGTGCGCCCCAGCCGACCCACTTGGGAATGGCCGGCCCGGAGTGGGTATGGGTCGCACTTACCAGGACGTGCTGGCCGGGAATGCCAGTCCCCGCCTCCACCAGCGTCCGCACCTTTCGTGTGAAGTCCAGGGTAACACTGGCAACGTCACAGTCCACCACGGCGACTCTTCTGCCGTCCACCTCAAGAACCACGGCATGCGCCATCAGTGGGTCGTGGATACTGGTTGCTTTTCTCTTCAAAAAGGGTCCAAAACCTGCCATCTCCCGGTCCAGGGGAGGCGTTATGCCAGCCGTAGCAAAGCCCGCGAGCAAGCTCCCCCGCCCATGTCGAATCGCCCCCAATCATCACCACGGCCAGGCAAGACAATACGAGAAACCGAATGCGAGTCATCTTTGTACCTCCAAGAACATGATTTTGTGAACCGTCGGAGACAACGTCTCCTTCATTCGGAAATCGGTTATGTAACCCCCTGTAACCCAATACCCGCCCGCTTGCCGATGGGTCAGGTCTTGCAGAAGCCATGAGCCGTCATCGAGGGTTCGTGGCCTGTTTCCCGCCCATCGCACCCTTGAGTTCCCTCATAAGACAGAGGATTTTTAGCTCAAGACAGAGGATTTTTAGCTCAGTGGGCGCATAGGACAAGACTTTGAAGCGCAGGGCTAACGTGGACGGCGCCCGGTGAGCTAAAAATCGCTAGTGCTAAACCGCGGGCCTACGAGGGCGCTATGGGTATTGAATCCGTGGTACGAAATGGAGAGGGGCGTCGCATGCCAGGCAAGGTGGGGGCGAGAAAACCGTGTGCCTTGTGGAGTCCGGATCTGCTTCGAGGGTGCGGTCGACGTGGAGAGGAAACGGTGGCGTAAGCGTCCGGGAGCCGCCCAGTTGGGGGAACGTCGTCGGCGCTTTTCTTCGGCAGACGTGACCTCACCATTGGCTTGGGGAAAGCAAGCAGAGGGAGGACGGAGCGGATTGAGGGTTGGCCTTCGCATGGAGTGGCGAAGGGCGGCGCCCGATCGGAGGCAGCGAGGACAGCGATCGCGACCATCTGCCCCCGGTGGCAGACCGGACATTCACGCTGAGATTTACCGGTCAGTTTTTCGTAGAGATCGCGGTAGTCGGGTTTGTCCCGCCGCGTGACAACCCCGGTTAAAGTCAAAGCTACGCCCAGCAACTGTCGGCACAGCGCGAGCTTGGCTGTCGATGTTAAGTAAGCGGTTGTTGGAAATGGCCACACGATGGGTATAGCGGCCCAGATAGTTGAGAACCTGTTCAGGCCCGCCGAAGGGCCGTTTGGCGTACACCACCCACTTGGCTCGGCGAAGGGGCGCCAGATACTGAGCGAAAGTATTGCGGTCCCGGAGTCGCGCGAGGGAGGAAAAGAACTGGAGTTGGCCCTGGTCAAAAGCGGCCTGCAAGTATTCGACTAATAAGCGCCGGAACAGGCACGAGAGCACGCGCACGGGCAGGAAGAAACCGGGGCGGCAGGCGATCCAACGCTTACCATCCGGACTGATGCCACCTCCCGGCACCACACAATGCAGGTGCGGGTGAAAAAGCAAGTTTTGTCCCCAGGTGTGAAGCACGGCGAGAAAGCCGATTTCCGCACCCAGATGTTTGGGATCAGCGGCGATGGTGCGTAAGGTCTCGCCCGCAGCGTGGAAGAGAATGCCGTAGACCACATCCTTATTCTGATAGGCGATCGCGGCAATCTCTTCCGGCACAGTGAAGACGACGTGGAAGTACTCGACGGGCAGCAGTTCGGCTTGGCGGTCTTCGAGCCACTGAGCGCGGGCGAGGGCTTGGCACTTGGGACAGTGACGATTCCGACACGTAATGGAGATCTCTCCATTAGTTGCCTTGGACTAAACCGCTACGCGGTAGCTGAAGCCGACATTTCGATCAAAACCCGCCAGAGCGCGTCTACATCACCCAGCCACATGTAGCTTCTCACGTGACTGCCTTTGCGAAACCATGGAAAGGCTGCTTGCAGCACATCCATTTCGCAAAGGAGCTTTCCATGACACCCCTTCGCCAACGCATGACCGAGGATATGCAGGTGCGCAATCTTTCCCCGCATACCCAGACGTGTTACGTGCAACAGGTTTCCCTCTTTGCACGCCACTTCCGTAGGTCACCCGAAGTCCTGGGTCCGGAGGACATTCGGTCTTACCAAGTCTACCTGACCAACGAAAAGAAACTGGCTCCCGGTTCTATTCTCATCGCAGTCGCCGCCCTGCGTTTCCTTTACAAGGTCACGCTCCACAAAGACTGGAGTTTTGAAGACATCATCCCCGCACCCAAGAAACCCCAGAAACTGCCCATCGTTCTCAGTCCCGAAGAGGTCCAGCATTTTCTCAGTTGTGTGCCCAATCCGAAGCACCGCACGATCCTGACGACTTGTTACGCCGCCGGGTTGCTAGTTTCTGAGACCGTCCGCCTGAAACCCACCGAAATTGATAGTCAGCGCATGGTCATCCGCGTCGAGCAAGGCAAGGGGCAGAAAGACCGCTACGTAATGCTTTCTCCCAAGCTGCTGGAAATCCTGCGGGAGTGGTGGCGGATGGCAAAACCCAAACTGTGGCTCTTCCCCGGCGATATCCCCGGTCGCCCTATCACCAGGAGTGCGGTGGAGTTGGTCTGCCGGGAAGCACATCGAGCCTCCCGCATCTCCAAACCCATCACGCCGCATTCCCTGCGCCACGCCTTCGCGGTCCATCTGCTCGAGCGCGGCACCGACGTGCGGACCATCCAACTCCTGCTCGGTCATCGCAGCCTGGCGACCACCGCCCGCTACTTACGCATCGCCACCAGCAAGGTGTGCTCCACCACCAGCCCCTTCGACTTGCTCCCGCAGCCGGTGTCGACGGAATCGAAGCCCGCTGCGCCTCAGTATTTCTGAGCGCCGGGCGGATGGAACGCCCCAAATTCGAAGTGGCGGATGTGTTTCGCCGCTACGGTTCGGCGTACCGGCAGCAACGCTCAGGTTCGCTCTCGCGCGGGCAGCGGCGCGTGATGAGCGCCATCGAACTCTGCCGGACTGCCGCCCTGGGCGGCCACCTGGAGCAGTGTGACTCCTGCGGCCACCAACGTCCCGCATACCATAGCTGCCGCAATCGCCATTGCCCCAAGTGTCAGTCCCTCGCTCGCGCCCAGTGGCTCGAAGACCGCCAAGCCGAACTCCTTCCCACCCAATACTTCCACGTTGTCTTCACCGTGCCGGAAGAGATTGCCGCCCTCGCCTATCAGAATAAGGAAGTGGTTTACGGCATTCTCTTCCGTGCTGTCGCCGAGACCTTACGCACGATCGCCGCTGATCCTAAACATCTGGGCGCCGAGATCGGCTTCCTTGCCATCCTTCACAGTTGGGGACAAAACCTCCTTTTCCACCCGCATCTCCATTGCGTCGTACCGGGCGGCGGTATCAGCGCGGACGGTAAACGCTGGATCGCCTGCCGTCCGGGATTTTTCCTGCCCGTACGCGTGCTGTCATGCCTGTTCCGCCGCTTGTTTCTCGAACATTTGCAAACCGCCTTTGACCAGGGCAAGCTCCAGTTCTTCTCCTCGCTGGGGCGACTCCGTGACCGGAAAACTTTCCTTCAGTATCTGGCGCCGCTTCGCCAAACCAAGTGGGTGGTATATGCCAAACGGCCCTTCGGGGGTCCCGAACAAGTCCTCAACTACTTGGGCCGCTATACCCATCGCGTGGCCATCTCCAACAACCGACTGCTCGACATCGACCACGGCCAGGTGAGTTTTCACTGGAAAGATTATCGGCATGGCGACCAGCAAAACACCATGACGCTGGAGGCCGACGAATTCATTCGCCGTTTCCTGCTACATGTCCTACCGGACGGTTTCCAGCGCATCCGACACTACGGCTTCCTCGGTCACCGCTATCGCCAAGCCAAGCTCGCCCGATGCCGCCAGCTGCTGGGCGTGGTCTTGCCTTTAACCGGCATCGTCCCGCCGCAGGCCCAACCCGACTACCGCGATCTCTACGAAAAACTGACCGGCAGGTCGCTTTGCGATTGTCCGGTCTGCCACGCTGGGCATATGGTGACGATCGCCGTCCTTCCTGCCGCGGATCGGGCACCGCCCTTCAGAACTCGATGAGATATCTGACTTACAATCCGTTCCTTCCTCCCTTCGCTTGCTTCCTCCAAGCCAACAGCGAGGTCATGTCCACGGAACGAAAGCGACAACGACTTTCGACGCGGTGGGCGGATTCTCGGCCCTTACGCCGCGTCTTCCTGACCACCGTGACTCCACCCCTCGAAAAACATCAGCCCCCACCCAATCGCGCGGCCCTCTTGCCCCGGCCTTCTTTGGCATTCAACCGTTCTCCCTTCCGCGCACCAAGGATTCAATACCCATAGGGCCGTGGTTGGCCCGCGGTTTAGTCCAACCGATTTTTGGCTCAGCGGGCGCTGGCAACATTAAGGTGGGCCCTTAAGTTTTCCCGCTGCGCCCGCTGAGCTAAAAATCCTCTGCATTATGGGAAGTTCCTTGTAATGGGGAGTGCGGTCCGCCGAAAGGGCGCGCAGCGCTCGCCGCACGCCCTTCCGACTCTCCATTATGATTTGGCCTTCAGCAAGGCCATCAGTCGGTCCGATGGTTTAAACGCATTATGAAAGGGCGCCCCTGGGTCTGTGGTAGGTTCTGGTTGCTAGCCGAATCTCCCACAGAAAGGAGCACCCTCTCATGAGCATCAAGTATATCGGTCTGGACGTGCACATGGCGATGATTGCGGTGGTGAT
>JAIQGA010000190.1 GCA_020072925.1 Terriglobia bacterium
GGAGAACCAGCCCTTCCGCTGTCCATCGGCGAACGGGTTGCTCGTAAGTACCGGGGCTCGGCCGTGATCGCCGATCGCCACTTAAGCCGGGTAGAATGAAATGCTCCCCAAATGGCTCCCTTCGGCTAAAATGTATCTCTGTGGGCGTGTCGGTCGGCAAATGCAGCCAGAGGATGGGTTTCAGGCACGAACTCGGAGGTTGCGGACATTTCGGAAACTGAGCTGCGCCTAAATCGGGGCCGTCAGGCTCGGCAAGCCCTTGCCCCATCAAGGGATTCGCATCAGGGGAATCACACAGCACGCCCGAGGAAAGAACGCCGCACGTACCCGCCATCCCTCAGGGCACGCTTCCCGGCAGAGTTGGAGGCACGGCCCCAGGCATTTCGAAAAATGATCAAAAGGAGAGTCGCAGGCAATGAAATGGAATCGTAACCGTGGTTTCCTGTTTGTGTTAGCCCTCCTGGGTGTCTTAACTATTTGCATAACCCCGGCAAGCCTTCGCGCCCAGCAACCGTCAGAAGCAACGCGGTCGTTCAACTATGAGAACGGCACCTCGATGATTAAAGCCTACTCGTACCCTCAGGTGCGGCCGCAGTCACTGGCGAATTCAACCAAGCTCCGCGATCTCATCCAAAATGGAAAACTGATGCTTTCGGTGGAAGATGCCGTCGAACTGGCGCTGGAAAATAATCTCGACATCGGCGTGGCACGTTATCAGCTTCCTTTGGCCCAACTCGATGTCTTGCGCGCGAACAGCGGCGGAGCGGCGCGCGGCATCCAGGGCGCGTTCGTCTCCAACGCGCTGTTCGCGGGCGCCATCGGCGCGGGGATCAGCGGCTTCACGGGAGGGAGCGGCGTCTCTGCCGGAGGCTTTTCGGGTGGTGGCGGGGCGATTAACGCAGGGTTTGTCGGCTGCTGCGACCCTGTCACGGGATTCAGCGCCGGGTGGAATAGCGCCAGTTCCCCTTTGAATTTCACCGAGCTGGTGGGCATCCCCGTGGAAGGGACACACACTTCAACCTACGCCACGTTTCTTGGCAAGGGTTTCGTGACGGGCACCAGCATGTCCGTGGCGATTTCCGGTGAACGCCAGAGTTCTACATCCGTCAATTCCCTGTTCAACCCTGCCGTGCCCATGCAAATGACCATTGGGCTCAATCAACACCTGCTCAAAGGATTCGGCCGAAGGGCCAACGCGGTCTTTATCCGGATCGCGAAAAACGATCTTCATGTAGCGGACAGCGTGTTTCGACAGCAGGTAATGACGACGCTGGGGCAGGTGCTGAACGCGTATTACACCCTTCTAGCCGACCGCGACCAGGTGCGCGTGGGTGAAGCGGCCGTAAGCTACTCCCAAAAGCTCGTTAATGACGACAAGATTCAGGCGCAAATTGGGACGCTCGCCCGCCTGGACGTGGTTCAAGCAGAATCGGAACTGGCGACGGACCAGCAGAACCTGATTGTGGCCCAGACGACCTACCTCCAGCAGGCCGAAACGCTCAAAACCATGCTGTCCAAGAGGGTCGGCGCGGACCTGGCCAACATCCCTATCGAAACCACGGACAACCTTCCGGACCCTGAGCCCGGCGATCAGCCTCCACTCGAGCAAGCTCTGGAGCTGGCCTACAAAAGTCGGCCGGAGGTCGAGCAGGCGGACCTGAACTTGCGCAACCAGGACTACACCATCCAGTCCAACCGCAGCGGGCTCCTGCCTACGCTCGACGCCTTTGCGACTTACGCGCCCGCCGGCCTTTCCGGTATCCGGGTGCTGCGGAATCAACAGGGACAAGTCGTCGGCACCGTTCCTGGCGGGTTTACCGATTCTTTTGGTAATTTGTTTTCGGGTGCATACCCGAATTACTCCGCTGGCGTTACGCTGAGCATTCCTCTGCGCAACCGGGCACAGCAGGCGAATGCGGCGCAGGCGCTGGTGGAGCGCCACCAAATGGAGATGTCGCTGCAGCGACAGAAGAACCAGATCGCCCAGGACGTGCGGAACGCCGAAATTGCCGTGACACAGGCGAAGGCCCAGATCGACGCGGCGATCAAAGCACGCGAATACGCGCAGGAAGCCCTCGATGCCGAACGGAAGAAGCTGCAGGTCGGCGCTTCAACGACACTGAACGTCATCCTCCTGCAGCGGGGCCTGGTGACGGCGCAGGGCAACGAGGCCAAGGCCCATCAGGCCTATGCGCAGGCCATCGTGCAGCTCCAGCAGGCGATGGGCACGATTCTGGATGCGCACCGCGTCACGCTGGCGGACGCCAAGAGCGGCCAATATTCGCGCGTTCCCAACATTCCCGGAACGCCTGCATCTTCGAACCCGTAGTCGAGAGGGAGGACGCGTTGTAAAGCCTTTCCAGCGATGCTACACTCACCGCCTCGTTGGGTGGCACGCGGACTTCCGGTTTTTCGACCAACCCTTGCGCGAGGCCGGTGCGGGTGCGAAGTGCGCCTGTACGGCCCTGGCGACTGACCTTTTATGAAACTCCGCGTCTAAAAGCTTCGTATGTATAGCTTGAGGCAATGAAACCACCTGGAAAGGGAGAAGCATATCCGATGAAGCCGAAACACCGACGTTGGCTAGCTGCCTGTGCGGCCCTGGGAGCGCTGCTTTGCGCCGTAAACTTGAGCGCTCAGCAATCCAAGCCCTCTGATACCGCAGTCATGACTTATGGGAATACTCGCTGGTTCCCGAGCTTCTGGGGGCCGTACTCGAGTCCCTACGTTCCCGAAACCAGAATGAGCAACTCCGAGCGCCTTCGCTCGCTCATTCGTGATGGCAAGCTGCATCTCACCGTGGAAGACACCATCGCGCTGGCGCTGGAGAATAACCTTGACATCGCCGTCTCACGCTACAACGTGGGCTTTGCGCAGACGGACATTCTCCGAACACTGGGCGGCGGCGCCGCGCGCGGATTCCAGGGCTCCTTCCAATCGGCGGCGTTGTTCGCAGGCGCCATCGGCGGTGGCGTTAGTTCCGCTGGCAGCACTAGCGGTGGGCGCGCCGGCGGCGTCTCCGGTGGGGCCAGCGCCACATCGATAAGCGGCGGCTCTTTCGACCCTTCCGTCTTCTTCTCCTACGGCTGGGACCGTAACACCTCTCCCCTCGGTACAACAGTCGTGACGGGCGTACCCTATGTGACTTCGCAGGGGACCAGCTACACCACGGGATATCAACAGGCTTTCCAAACCGGCACGAGTTTCGGAGTGTTCCTGGGCGGCTCGCGTGGAACCACAACCTCCTTGACACCGGTCTTCAATCCGCAAGTCAATACCTTTATGGCGGTGGGCTTCACCCAGCCTCTTCTTAATGGCTATGGTCGTCGCGCGAATTCCTACCAGATTCGCATCGCCAAGAACGACTTGAAGGTGGCGGATTCCGTATTCCGCCAGCAGGTGATCACGACGGTCTCCCAGGTCCTGAACAACTATTGGGACTATCTGACCTTTAAGGAGAACGTTCGCGTCGCCGAGCAGGCGCTGGCTTATGCTCAGAAGTTGCTCTCCGATAACAAACGGCAGGTGGAAATTGGCACGCTGGCGCCTATTGAGGTCGTGCGCGCCGAATCCGAAGTCGCAGGTCGCCAGCAAGACCTCATCGTGGCGCAAACCAACCTGCAGCAACAGGCCGAACTCATCAAGACTGCCCTCTCCAAGCAAGTCGGGCCGGAGTTGTCCTCCGCCCAGATCGTTCCAGAAGACAAGCTTCCGGAACCCAAACCCGATGATGTCCCACCGCTCGATGTGGCACTGAAAGAGGCTTACTCCAACCGCCCGGAGATCGAGCAAACCGAGTTGAAGTTCCGCGACCAGGATTATACGATTCAGGCCCGGCGAAATTCCTTGCTTCCCTCTCTGAATGTTTTCGCCACATATATCGCGGTAGGTCTATCCGGTAACCAACTGCTCTGCCCCACGGGATTCAACACGTATGGCACCCAATGCGTGGGCAACGGCGAATTTGTACCCCCTATCGGCGCGGCCTCCGGCGGGGTCTCGCAGGCCCTGACCCAAACCATGCAGGGCCACTTTCCCGACTACTCTTACGGCGTCAATCTCTCCATCCCCATTCGCAACCGCTCCGCGCAGGCCGACGCCGCGCGCGCGCTCCTGGAGCGGCGCCAACTCGAGACCCAGTTGCAGCAGTTCAAGAACAACATCGCCCAGCAGGTTCGCAGCGCGGAGATCGGCGTCGTTCAGGCCAAGGTCCAGATCGATGCCGCGGTCAAAGCCACCAAGCTGGCTCAGGAAACTCTTGAGGCCGAACAGAAGAAATTCCAGTTGGGAGAGTCCACGGTGTTCCTGGTGATTCAGGCGCAGCGCGACCTGGCCACGGCGGAAGGCAATGAGGTCAAAGCGCGCTCGACCTATGCCAAGGCGCTGACCCAATTCGAGCAGCAGACGGCGACGATTCTTAAGAGATACAACATCGAAATGAGCGATGCCATGACCGGCAAAGTCGCCCGCAATCCGAGTATTCCTGGAACCCCCGCGGAAACCGCGCCGGCGGCTGCCAGTCCCCAGGGGCAGTAAAGCCCGCACAAGAGGCATAGGGAGGGCCACCCGGCCCTCCCTCTCCAGCCTGACCGGTCGGTCTGGGTCGCCCCCAGCAAGTTTGACTTTGCGCGAAGCGCTGCACTAAGATTTCCGACGGGCTCCATTGATGACCGATCGAGGCCGCCAAGCCGGCACAGACATCGAACCCGCGCGCCCGGAACGTAAGACCTCCGCGGAGGAAATGCGCTGGGAGGAAAAGGTTCTCAAGCCCGCCCTCGAAAGATCCCCCCAGCGCCAGAAGACTTTCACGACCCTTTCGGGCGTTCCCATCGAAATGCTCTGCACTCCCGCGGACCTCGCGGGCTTTGATTACGGGCGCGACCTTGGCGATCCCGGCGAATACCCTTACACGCGCGGCATTCACCAGACGATGTACCGCGGCCGGCTCTGGACGATGCGGCAGTTCTCAGGCTTCGGCACGCCCGAGGACACCAACCAGCGCCTCCACTACCTCCTGAAGGCCGGACAGACCGGCCTTTCCATTGCTTTTGACCTGCCCACGCTGATGGGCTACGACAGCGACCACACGCTCGCGGAGGGCGAGGTCGGCAAGTGCGGCGTGGCGGTGTCCTCCCTGGCCGACATGGAAACGCTCCTCGCCGGCCTCCCTCTCGAGCAGATCACCACCTCCATGACCATCAATTCGCCTGCCGCAATGATCTGGGCGATGTACCTGGTGGTGGCGGAGAAAAACGGCGCTAACTGGCAGAAGATTTCCGGCACCACACAAAACGATATTCTGAAAGAATATATTGCTCAGAAAGAGTATATTTACCCGCCGCAGCCCTCGATGCGTCTGGTGGTGGATACGATCATCTTCAGCGCACGGCAGGTGCCCCGCTGGAACCCCATCTCCATCAGCGGCTACCACATCCGGGAGGCGGGGTCGACCGCCGTGCAAGAACTCGCTTTTACGCTGCGCGACGGCATCGAGTACGTCGAGTGGGTGAAGCGCGCCGGAGCCGCTGTGGATGAATTTGCTCCGCGCCTCAGCTTCTTCTTTAACGCCCACAACGACCTTTTCGAAGAAATCGCCAAGTATCGTGCCGCGCGGAAAATCTGGGCGCGCCTGATGCGCGAACGCTTCGGCGCCCGAAATCCGCGCTCCTGGACTTGCCGCTTCCACACGCAGACCGCGGGCTGCTCGCTGACCGCGCAGCAACCCTACAACAACGTGATCCGCACCACCCTCCAGGCGCTCGCCGCGGTGCTGGGCGGAACGCAATCCCTGCATACCAACTCCCTCGATGAGGCCTGGGCGTTGCCCACGCAGGAGGCGGTCACGCTTGCCCTGCGCACCCAGCAGGTCCTCGCCCACGAGAGTGGCGTGGTGAATACCGTGGACCCGCTGGCGGGTTCCTACTTCATTGAGAAGCTGACCCTGGAGACGGAGCGCGCCTGTTACGCATACTTCAATAAGATTGATGCCCTGGGAGGCATGGTGGCCGCCATCGAGAAAGGTTATCCGCAAAAAGAAATCCACGACGCGGCGTACGCCTACCAGCAGGCCATCGAGCGCAAGGAAAAGATCATTGTGGGCGTCAATGAACATGTCACCGAAGAGACCCGGCCCATCGAGATCCTGGTGATTGACGAGAACGTTGCGCGGCGCCAGCGCGCCAAGCTCGCCGAACTTCGTGCACGGCGGGACAATGCTCGCGTCCAGGCCGGGCTCCAAGCGCTGGGCAGCGCCGCCACCACCGACCAGAACCTGATGCCCTATATCCTGGAGTGCGTCCGCGCGTATGCTACACTGGGGGAGATGTGCGACGTGCTTCGCCGCGTCTTTGGAACATACGAAGAGCCAGCATTTCGATAGCCAGCCTCGTCCGTGGTCCGTAGCCAGTTGTCCGTTGCAGCTCTTCTGGGCAGCAGGCCTTTGACAACGGACGACGGACCACGGACAACGAACAGATGCCTGAGCGAAAAATTCGCATATTGGTTGCTAAACCGGGTTTGGACGGCCACGACCGCGGGGCCAAGATTGTCGCGCGCGCGTTGCGCGACGCCGGCATGGAAGTGATCTATACGGGGCTTCGCCAGACCCCGGAGCAGATCGCTACCGCCGCGCTTCAGGAAGACGTGGACGCCGTGGGGATTTCCATCCTCTCGGGCGCTCACAACACCATCGTGCCGCGCATCTGCGAATTGCTGCGCCAACAGGGCATGGAAGACACCCTGGTGCTGGTTGGTGGCATCGTTCCCGACGAAGACATTCCTGCCCTGAAGCAGGCCGGCGTCGCCGCGGTGTTCCAACCGGGCGCCGTAACCCAGGACATCGTGGAATTCATTCGCGCACACGCAAAGAGGGCAGCGAGTGAGTTGCGAGGGGGCACAGTCGACAGTCAACAGTCAACAGTCGACAGTTGAACTCGGGAGCTCTGGGCCTTTTGCCTTCGACTGTCGACTGTCAACTGTTGACTGGTCTTCATGTTCCTCACCAGCCACAACTCGGTGGCCATTCTCACATTTCCACCGGAAGGCGGTTATCCTCGCCTGAACCGCGAAGCTCTCCAGGATCTATGCCAGCTTCTGAACGAAGTGCGGCTTTCAGGGCTGTTTCATGGCGTGGTGATTGCCGCCAACTCGCAATCTTTCGCAACCGGCGCGGCCATCGAGGAGGTGAATACCCTCGCGGGCCTTCCTGCCCGCGATTTCGCGGCGCTCGGCCAATCGGTCATCGACCAGGTTGATGAGTTCCCTCTCCCGACCGTGGCGGCGATTCGCGGGTATTGCCTGGGCGGAGGTCTGGACCTGGCGCTCGCCTGTCGCGCGCGCGTTGCCGCGTATGACGCCTCCTTCGGCCATCCCGGCGCGTCGTTGGGCCTCATCACCGGCTGGGGAGGAACGCAGCGGTTGCCGCGCCTGATTGGCAAAGCTGCGGCGACCCAGCTATTGCTTACCGCCGAGCGCGTTCCCGCCACACAAGCCTTGTCGCTTGGACTGGTGGACGAATTGGTATCCTCGAAGGATCTGATTGACAGTGCGGCGCGCTGTGCAGAACGCCTTTAAATGTCGCCTTCTCTCACCGCACCCGCCCAGCGCCGCGTGGGTCGGCGCGAGTGAGCGGTGCAGCGGTTGGACGGGAGAGGCCAGCCCAGAATGAAGATGCCACCCGACGATCCCTTGCCCCAGCCGGAAGACCTGGGCCCCGCGCGGGGACTTTCTAAGCGCGCAACGCGCCGGCTCATCCAGCGCGCGTTCGTCCTGATGGGCCGTGATAAGCACGTGCGCCAACACATCCGCGAAGCCGATATCATCAGCTCGTGGACGCTCGAAGACTGGGATTTCGCCTGGACCGTGATCCTGAACCGCGGCAAGATCGATTTCGAACGACGCCCTGCCAAGAATCCGGACCTTACGCTGCGGTGGAAAACCGTCGAGGAATTCTTGAACCAAGTAGATACCGGCGTCATCCCGGAAGATGGCGTCGAGTTCGACGGCCGGGAGGACCTTCGGCGTTTTCGTGAAGATTTCTTGAGGTGGTTTCTGCATTCGCTCCGCCACGTTATGCAAAACCCTGTGGATGATGTGGGAGAAAGCCTGCTATAGCAATGGTTCGTTATTTCGAACTGGTGGGTAATTGTAGATCCAAGGGGGCGCATCAGCCTCTTGGAGGCAGACTGCCTTTGAGGCGTACGGCGCGCTTCCTCGTCCGGCGTTTTTCCTATAGACTGTCCCTCCCGGCGCCTTACCCGTCTGAGTCACGATGATGGACAACGGCATCTTGAACGAATGGACGACTACCACGCTGCGCGTGCGTTACGCGGAGACCGACCAGATGGGTGTGGTTTATTACGCGAACTACCTCGTCTGGTTTGAAATCGGGCGCACGGATTTCTGTCGCCAGCATGGGTTTGCCTACAAGGAAATGGAGCAGCAGGACGGTTTGTACATTATCGTCGCGGAGGCGCGGTGCCGATATAAAGCTCCGGCGCGTTACGACGACGAACTCCTCATCCGCACGTGCCTGCGCGCGGTGCGCCGGCGCGTTCTGGTCTTTGGCTACGAGGTTCAAAACCTGGCGACGGACGAGATCCTCGCGGAAGGCGAAACCGTGCACGTCATTACTGACCGCGACGGGCGTCCGCGTTCCCTGCCCGACAAATATCGTGACATGTTTCTCGCGGGAGCCAGAGCGCGTGGGCGAGAGACCGGTTAGGTTCCGTTTCGGGCAGCAGAACGGGCGTCGGCGTCGCGCCCGCCACATATTGCAATGCCTAATCCCGTATCGCTTGATGGCCATGCGCTGACCCGCCGTGACTTTGACGAGGTGGTGTGTCAGAACCGGCGGGTGCAGCTTTCCTTGCGCGCTCGAAAGGCGATGATGCGCTC
The DNA here is from genome assembly GCA_020072925.1 of Terriglobia bacterium. GTDB lineage: Bacteria > Acidobacteriota > Terriglobia > UBA7540 > UBA7540 > JAIQGA01. Next base: position 8,896 of record JAIQGA010000190.1, read on the forward strand.
GCGCGCTCTGGTAGAAAAACTCATTGCACAAAAGAAGATCGTCTACGGCCTCACGACGGGTGTGGGGAGCCTCTCGACCGAACGGATCGACCCTGCCCAGGCGCGCGCTCTGCAACTTAACATCGTGCGGAGCCATGCCTGCGGGGTGGGGGAGATGCTCGACGAGCACGCCGTCCGTGGGTTGCTCCTGCTGCGCGCGAATGCCTTGGCGGGTGGACTGGCGGGCGTGCGTCCCGCCGTCGCTGACCTGCTCTGCGCGTTTCTCAACCATCAAATCCATCCCATAGTGCCGTCGCGAGGGTCGGTCGGGGCCAGCGGCGACTTGGCGCCGCTCGCGCACGTGGCTCTGGCCCTGGTGGGCGAAGGCGAAGTCCGTTTTCGTGGGAAACGCCTGCGGGCTGCCAGCGCAATGCAGCGCGCACGCCTCAAGCCTCTGGTCCTCGAAGCCAAAGAGGGGCTCTCATTGGTCAACGGGACGCAGGCAATGCTTGCGGTAGGCCTTATAGCTCTGCGCGAGGCGGAAATACTCGTGGATACCGCCGACGTGGCCGGAGCGCTATCGCTCGATGCGCTGCGTGGGTCTCCGCTGGCCTTCGACGAGCGCCTGCATCTCGCTCGCCCGCATCCGGGCCAATTGCAGACGGCGCGGAACCTCTCGCGGTTGAACCACGGCAGTGCGATTCGCGCTTCGCACCTGGATTGCCTGCGCGTCCAGGATGCCTATAGCCTTCGCTGCATGCCGCAGGTGCACGGCGCGGTGCGCGATGCGTTGGGCTATGCCCGCCGCACTTTCGAGACGGAGATGAACAGCGCCACGGACAATCCCCTGGTCTTCGTCCGAGAGGGCGACGTCATCTCCGGCGGCAATTTCCACGGGCAGCCGTTGGCGATTGCTTTCGATTTGATGGCTATCGTGCTCACGCAGCTCGCGGGAATCTCGGAGCGTCGCATCGACCGCATGGTTAACCCGCTTACGTCCGAGCTTCCGGCGTTTCTTACGCGCGCCGCGGGTCTCGAGTCCGGCTTCATGCTCGCGCAAGTAGCCGCCGCCGCGCTGGCCTCGGAAAACAAAGTGCTGGCCCATCCCGCCTCGGTGGATTCCATCCCGACGTCGGGCAACAAGGAAGACTACGTCAGCATGGGGATGACGGCGGCGCTGAAATTACGCCCCATCCTTGCCAATGCGCGCATTATCCTTGCTATTGAACTGCTCGCGGCGTGCCAGGCTTTGGATTTGCTGTCGCCGCTCAAATCGGGCCGGCTGGCAGAGAAGGCACGCGCGCAGGTCCGGCGCGTTTCCCCGCCCGTGCGGCGTGACCGCCCGCTGCACGGGGACATCGCGCGGGTGGGCGACCTGATCGCGGGCGGCGCGCTGGCCAGGATTGTCACTGCCGAAACGACCGCTGATTAGCTTATCCATGCCCGCCCTTTCCGCCACGATCATCACTCGCAATGAGGCCCGGGACATCGCCCGCGCTCTTCGCTCGCTTTCCTGCGCCGACGAGGTGGTGGTGGTGGATGCCGACTCGACCGATGAGACGCGCGAGATTGCCACGAGCCTTGGCGCGCGTGTAGTCCGGCACACTTGGGAAGGATTTGCCGCGCAGAAGAACTTTGCCAGCGAGCAGGCACGACACGACTGGATCTTGAGTCTTGATGCCGATGAGGAATTGAACGCCGACGCGCAGGTGGCAGTGCGGCAATGGAAGGCATCGACACCTGCCGCCGGCGGGTACCGATTCGCCCGCCGAGCCTCTTATCTGGGCCGTTGGATTCTGCATTCCGGCTGGTATCCGGATTTCAAACTTCGCCTCTTCAACCGCAACCACGGCGCATGGCAGGGCGCGTACGTGCATGAGTCCGTCGTGGTCAAGGGGAAGGTTGAAACGCTGCCGGGAGAAATTCTTCACTATACCTGCGACTCGCTCGAAGAACATCGTCAACGCATCGAGTTCTATACCGACCTCGCCGCGCGTGAAATGCTGGCCCGCGGCGACAGGGCGGGTGTGGCGAAACGCTTGTTTGGGCCGCCGTGGATTTTTCTTCACACTTACTTCTTTCGCTGGGGAATTCTCGACGGCATTCCGGGATTCTGGATTGCCTGGATGGCGTCACGCTACGTCCGCCGAAAATATGAGAAACTGGCAGAATTTCGCGCCACGAGCCGTGGTGGTCGATGACAACTCCCCGACCGTTGACCATTGTGCATCTTGACACGGGCCGGGAATTGCGCGGCGGGCAGCGGCAATTGTTGCGCCTGGCGCATGGCCTGCGCGCGCATGGGCACCAGCAATTGTTGGTTTGCCCGGAGGGCAGCGCCCTTGAGCAACGGGCCGCGTTGGAAGGATTCACCGTCTTTGCGCTTCCCGCGCACGATCCGGGTCATGTTCACGGGATCCTCCAATTGCGTTCGCACCTCCAGACCTGGCCACACGAGCTTCTGCACGCGCACGATGGCCGCGCACAAACCATGGCGTGGCTCGCGACGGCGGGAACACTGGTGCGCCGGGTGGCCAGCCGCCGGGTGACGTTTCTTCCCGCT
>JAIQGA010000191.1 GCA_020072925.1 Terriglobia bacterium
TGTCTCGACCTCCGCCACATTCCCGCCAACCTGCTGTCTTTGGGGGCGCTCGATTTTGGAATGGTGGTGGATGGCTCCGTCGTCATGGTGGAGAACATCCTGCGGCTGATCAGCAAACGCTCTGATGTTCCAGCCCCTATTGGAGAAACCATTCGTCAGGCCGCCCACGAAGTCCAGCGCCCGGTTTTCTATGCCATCACCATTATCATCGTCGCATACCTGCCTATCTTTACCTTGCAGCGAGTCGAGGGCCGCCTGTTTCGACCTATGGCCTGGACGGTCACGTTTGCGCTGCTGGGGGCCATTATCTTCTCGATTCTCCTGGCGCCCGTGCTGTGCAGCTTCCTGTTCCGGCGCGCCACCCACGAGTGGGAAAACCCCGTGCTGACCTTTGTCACGGAGTGCTACCAAAGTGCGCTTCGCTGGTGTGTTCTTCACCGAACGATCACCGTCGGAGCGGGGTTGCTGGCCGTGGCCGGAACCGCTTCCCTGGCCCTCAGCGGTGCGGTCGGGTCGGAATTTCTGCCGCACCTGGACGAGGGCGCCATCTGGGCGCGTGGCACACTCGCGCCCAGCACCGGACCGAGCGAAGGTATCCACACCATGAATGATGCTCGCCTGGCTTTTGCGAAATTTCCGGAGGCCACGGAAGTTGTCTCGCAGGTCGGCCGGTCGGATGATGGGACGGATGCCACCGGCTTCTTCAACACGGAATACTACGTTGGATTGAAGCCCCATGATCAGTGGCGCCCGCAGTTCCACGAGAAAAAGGACCTGCTCATCGCCGCCATGGACCGAGAGGTTTCAAGAATCCCCGGCGTCATATGGGGTTTCTCACAGCCTATCGCCGACAACATGGAGGAAGCCGTAAGCGGCGTGAAAGGCGAATTGGCCATCAAGCTTTTCGGGTCAGACCTAAAGGAGTTGGAAGCGAAGGCGGACGAGATCACAAACGTGATGCGCACGGTTCCAGGCATCACGGACCTGGGCGTGTTTCGCGTCCTGGACCAGCCCAACGTCGACCTGACGGTCGACCGCGCCGTCGCCGACCGCTACGGCCTCAACGTCAGCGACATTCAGGACGCGATTGAGACCGCGGTGGGTGGAAAAGCAGTCAGCCAGGTGCTCCTCGGTGAACGTCGGTACGATCTGGTGGTTCGCTACCAGGAGCCCTACCGCCGGAGCGTACAGGATATTGCCGACATCCGCATCCTGGCGCCCTCGGGCGAGCGCGTGGCCCTCAGCCAGCTTTGCCACATCAGCATTGATGACGGCGCCTCGATGATCTACCGTGAGAACAACTCACGCTACATCGCCATCAAGTTCAGCGTGCGGGGGCGCGCGCTGGGAAGCACCGTCGAAGAAGCGATGCGCCGGGTGAACGCGAAGGTCAGTCTGCCGCCGGGCTTCCAGCTGGACTGGGCAGGAGAGTATGAGAGCCAACAGCGCGCCAATCGGCGGTTGGAGGTGATTGTCCCGGTCACCACTTTGCTGATCTTGATCTTGCTATACGCGGCGTTCGATTCCTTCAAGTGGTCTTTCCTCATTCTCGCTAACCTCGTGCTGGCGCCGATTGGGGGTCTTTTCGCACTGTTTCTGACCGGCACGCACTTCAGCGTTTCCTCAGGCATAGGCTTGCTGGCGCTCTTTGGTGTTTCCGTGCAGATTGGACTCATCATGATTCAGTACATCAATCAACTCCGCGCCGCCGGCCACGACCCCATCGACGCCGCCGTGTCGGGTGCGGTCCGCCGCCTTCGACCCATTATGATGACCATGCTCGTGGCGACGCTGGGACTGTTGCCCGCGGCGCTTTCGCACGACATCGGCTCCGATGCACAGCGGCCTTTCGCCATCGTCATCGTGGGTGGCCTGATCGTCGACCTGTTGATGAGCGTCTTCCTGCTTCCCACCATCTACGTCTGGATCGCCGGGCCTGATGACAAGCTCGCCGGCGCGGAAGAAAAGGCGGTCGAATAACTCCCCCGGCGCGCTGCGGATGGTATAATCCCCTTATGCCGGTTGACACTCGCCTGACCTACGAAGATTTGTGTGCGCTGCCGAACGACGGGAAGCGCTACGAGATCATCGAGGGAGAGCTCTTTGTGACCCCTGCCCCGCGAAGTCTTCACCAGGTTGTGGTGGCGAATCTGCACTTAGCCCTTGGACAGTTTGTGAAAAGTCAGGGACTCGGAAGGGTTTTCCTAGCCCCCCTTGACGTCGTCCTGTCGGAGTTTGATGTGGTGGAGCCGGACTTGCTTTACATCTCCAAAGCCCACGGCTCACGGTTGACCGAAGCGAACCTTCGGGGCGCGCCGGACTTGGCCATTGAGGTCTTATCAGAAACCAGCGCAAAACTGGACCGCACCGCAAAATTGAAGCTTTACGCCCGGTTTGGAGTTCAGGAGTATTGGATCATCGACCCTGACGGTCCCTCAGCCGAGATTTATCGCCACAAACAGAAGCGTCTTGCCATGGTCTCCAAGCTTTCCGCCAGCGGGACTCTTTCCTCGCCCCTATTTCCAGGTTTTAGCCTCCTGCTGCGCGAGCTCGTCGACTGACGATGCGTTTCGTTCATGCCGCGCGGTGATGGTGTAGTGCCTTTGCGCAGGCGCGGCAGCTTCGGAATTTGTGCGAGGGCGAACGCCGAATTATTTCTTGAGGGCGGCGGCGACAGGCGCAGGAAGGGGTTCGAGGAGTTGTTCTTTGCGGAAGACGAGCGAGTTCATATCGTAAGCGACGACATCGTACCCGTGGCCGTGGGTGATGGCGTCGCACGGGCAAGCCTCGACGCAATAGCCGCAGAAAATGCAGCGGTTGTAATCGATGTTGTAGACCTTGGCGTAGCGCTCGGCGGCGCTGATGCGGTGGTCGCTCGTATTCTCCGTGGCCTCAATGTAAATGCAGTTGGAAGGGCACGCCGCCGCACATAGGAAACACGCCACACACTTCTCCAGACCATTCTCGTCGCGGCGCAGCACGTGCACGCCGCGATAGCGGTCTTTGAAATGCGGCGGTTCGTGCGGAAAGTTCTCCGTCACCGTCGGACCCACCATCGCCTTAAAGGTGACCTTGAAGCCCTTCGCCAGGGCGACCGCGGAGTCCGCGATTTCACGCAGAATATTTGGCATAAGCCCCTCAGCGCTTCAGTATAGGAGATGCGGCCTCGGGTGGTCAACGGCGGCGTGCCGATTCCGTCATGGTCCGCGCTGAGCGGCGGACCATCGCTCGCGTGGGGCGGCTTCGAGCGCGCGGCGGAAGGGCTTGCCTCTCCGCGGGCGAAGGAGTACATTCGAGTTGTCCCTGGATTCAGGCCTCTCGCCCGACGTGGATCTCAGGCGCCACGTCTGCAGGAGAGGCTTATGAGCAAGTGGATGCTTTCACTCGGCCTTATGGCAGCGGTTTCGTTGCCGCTCTTCGGACAGACAGCGGATCCCAAGCCTCCAATACCCGCCGGGAGCGCCCTGCACGTGAAACTGCAAACGACGCTTACTGACAAAACCAATAAGACAGGCGATACATTCACGGGATTGGTCACTCACCCCATCCTGGTGAACGGCGTTGAGGTCATCCCCGCCAATAGCTTGGTGGAAGGCCATGTTGCTTTCGTCAAGCCTTCCGGCCGAATTCGAGGCAGAGCCCAGATGCGAATCGTGCTGGATACCATCCTCACGCCGGACGAGGTGAAGTATCCCTTGTCTGCCTCGCTCCAGGACGCCAACAGCCTGCCGTGCAACGAGAAGACCAACGACGGCGAAGGCACCATCGAAGGGTGCGGCAAGAGCAAGAAAACGGCTCTCAAGCAAACGGCCATTGGCGGCGCAATCGGCGCGGGCGCCGGAGCCATCGCGGGCGTCGCGACGCGCGGCGGGTGCGATCACTATTACGGCTGCTACCCCAGCACCGGGCCGGGGATCGCTACCGACGTGATGTATGGCGCGGGAATCGGCGCGGACACGGCGCTGCTCTACAATTTGTTCAAGCACGAGAAGCACATCATCCTTGTCGCTGGCACGTCCCTGACGTTCGTGATCAACCGCAACGTGGATGGGGAGAACGCCCCTTCGGGTACGGACGCGCCCAAGCCGTGATGGCAGGAAGGTCCCACAACGCTTCCCTGCCCGCCGCATCGTTGGCGCCTTGGCTCTTCAGGAGTACTTTATGGAACGGCTCATCGTGAAATTGCTCCCCGCATTGCTCGGGGCTTTGCTTTGTCCCGCTGCAGCCACCTTGGCGCAACAGCCGGATACCCTGACGCTTCCGGCAGGGACCAGCTTGCAGATTCGATTGCTCAACACGCTGAGCAGCAAGAACAGCGACGCGGGTGATCCCTGGGAAGGCAAGGTGATGGAACCCGTCTTCGCCAAAGGGTTGGAAGTCATTCCGGAAGGTAGCATGGTCGAGGGCATAGTAACATTTGTGAAGCCGGCAGGCCGCGTCAAGAGTAAGGGCGAGATGCGCCTTGTAGCCAAAACGATCACGACGTACCACGGGGCGAAATACCAAATCGTCGCCAGCCTGAAGGATGCGCATGGCGCGGAGGACGCGAAAGTCACCGGCGAGGAAGGCACGGTCAAGGGCGGCGGCAAGAGCGTGAAGGACCAGGCAAAAGAAGCCGGCATCGGCGCCGGCGCCGGCGCTGCCGTGGGGGGGATTGCCGCCGGCGGCACCGGCGCGCTTTACGGCGCGGGCATTGGCCTCGCTGCGGCGTTGATTCACGGCCTGGTCAAGCACGGGCATGATCTGGTGCTGCCCCAGGGCACGGAACTGACTTTCGTTCTTTCGCGCGATATCACCGCGGAGCGTGTAATCCCATTGGCGGATAAACCGCCTGCGCAATAATCCCACACTGAGCTGGAGTCGAAAGCTGGTCGTTCCCGCGGAAGCGGGAACCTACGCTTCATTTCTCGGGTACCCACGCCCAGAATATTGCCGCGTCTTTCGCCCTCTTAGGTTAGAATGACGCCTCGATTTTTTCAGGCATCAATCGCATATTGCGGAGGGTTAGGATGAGAAGAATCCTGAGTCTGGTCTTGGTGGTCCTGTTTCTGGCGATGGGGCGCGCGACGTTTCTCGCCGGACAGGAGCCCGAGAAAGAGGCAAAGCCCGCGGGAGAGAAAGCCGCCGGGGAGAAGGCTGCTGAGTCTCCCAAGCCCAAGGAAGAATCGTCGGTCACGGAGCACACCATTCGGATTGGCGGCGCGACGATTCCATACAAGGCCACGGCCGCAACCATCCTGCTGAAGGACGAGAAGGGCGAGCCCAAAGCCAGCGTCTTTTTCGTGGCTTATACACGAAGCGACGTTAAGGAGCTAAGCCAGCGGCCGGTCTCATTTCTTTACAATGGCGGGCCCGGTTCGTCCACGTGCTGGCTGCACATGGGCGCCTTTGGTCCCAAACGCATAGTAACCTCCAACGCCCAACCGACTCCGCCTCCGCCCTACCGGCTGGAGGACAATCCCAATTCCCTGCTCGATAAAACAGACCTGGTGTTCATCGACGCGATCGGGACGGGTTTCAGCCAGGCTGTGGGGAAAGCCAAGAATAAGGACTTCTGGGGAATTGACCAGGACGCCAAGGCTTTTGCGGAGTTTATCAACACTTACGTCAGCCGGAACAACCGTTGGAACTCGCCGAAATTTCTGATTGGGGAAAGCTACGGCACATTCCGCTCGGCCGCTCTGGGCAATTATCTTCAGTCGCACGATGGAATGGATTTGAACGGAATCGTTCTCATTTCGACGGTCCTCGATCTCAGCACCATCAGCTTCCCGGAGGGCAACGACCTGCCTTTTATTTTCTATCTGCCCAGCTATGCGGCGACAGCGTGGTTTCACAAGGTGTTGAAGGAGCGACCCACCGACTTGAACGAGTTTCTCACGCGCGCTCGCCAGTTTGCCTCCACCGAATACGCCGACGCTTTGATGAAAGGCTCGAACCTCGGCGCTGAAGAAAGAGCGAGCGTGGTAAAGAAGCTCTCGGCCTTCACCGGCCTGAGCGAGGATTATCTATCGAAGGGCCAATTGCGGATAAACCTGCCCCAGTTTATGGAAGAACTGCAACGCGCTTCGGGCCAGACCACCGGGCGGCTCGATTCGCGTTTTTCCGGCCCGACCCTCGACCTGCTTGGCGAATACGCGGCCTATGATCCCCAGGAAACCGCCATCACCGGCGCCTTCACCGCCGCCCTCAACGACTACATGCGCCGGGAGCTGAAATTCGGCCAGGACAAGACCTACAACATCATGAGCGAGGACGCAGGCCGCGAATGGGACTGGAAGCGGCAGGCTGGCCGAGGACGAGGGTACGGGTTCCCCGGCGCGCCGAACGTCGAACGTGATCTGGCGGAGGCGCTGGTTTCCAATGCCCACCTGCAAGTCCAGGTGGAGAACGGCCTCTACGATCTTGCCACGCCGTTTTTCGCTACCGAGTACACCATGGATCATCTCGGTGTTCCGCCTGAACTGCGGAAACACATCCACATGGAGTACTACGACGCCGGTCACATGATGTACCTGCGCGACGAGTCTTTGGCGAAGCTTAAGGGGAACGTGGGGGATTTCGTCGAGAGCGCGTCACGACCAAAGTAATGTAGTGTGACGGCTGGCGCCGCTACTCATCGCGCGCTGGCCGGCCGTGTGCGACGACGGCAGGCTCGGTGGATTTCACCTTGCGCACGATGTCCGCGATGATCTGCCTTCCGTGGAAGCGGCCGTTCTCGATGAAGATTTCGTTGGTATCCAGTCCCGCAATGATGACCCCCGCAAGGTAAAGTCCGGGGACATTACTCTCCAGCGTCTCGGGGTGGCATTTGGGACGGGAAGTCTCGGGGTCGATTTCCACGCCCACGCGGCGCAGAAAATCGAAATCAGGATGGTAGCCCGTCAGGGCAAACACAAAATCGTTCTCGAGCCGAACCCGCTCCTTCCCCTGTCGCTCGAGGAGAATCCAGTTTTCCGCGATTTCCTTGACCTCCGATTCGAAGTAGGCGCGAATCGAACCTTCCTTGATGCGGTTCTCGATGTCCGGGCGGATCCAGTACTTGATATGGCTGCTCAGCGTCTGCTCGCGGTGAATGAGCGTGACCTCGGCCCCGTGGCGATAGAGATCGAGCGCTGAGACTGCCGCCGAATTCGCGCCGCCAATCACCGCGACTTTGCGCTGAAAGTACGGGTGGGGGTCGGTGTAGTAGTGCGAGACCTTGGGCAGATGCTCGCCCAGCACCCCCATCAGGTTCGGCAAGTCGTAATAACCCGTCGCCAGGATCACGCACCGCGCCGAGTATCGTTGCCCCTGCCCGTCCACACGTGCCGTTCGCACCAGAAAATCGCATTCTCCGACCTCCACCGTTAGCACTCGTTCCTGAAAGTGAATAGGCAAATGGTAGTACTCGGCGGTGCGGCGATAATATTCGAGCGCCTCCGCGCGTGTCGGCTTGACGTTCAGGCTCGGCAACGGAAGTTCGCCGATCTCCAGGCGCTCGCGACTAGTGAAGAAAGTCATCGTGCTGGGATAATTGTAAAGGGAATTAACCAGGCAGCCTTTCTCCAGGATCAACAGCTTCAACCCCGCGCGCACCGCCTCGATCCCGCAAGCCAAGCCTGTCGGCCCCGCTCCGACAATCACCACATCCAGCATTTCGTCCATTTCGCTTCAGCCCTCCGGAGCTTCCCAGCCATTATAGCAGCAGCCCGGTCTTTGGCCCCAGCGTCGAAAGCCCTTCCGCTTCTTTCCGGGCGTTACTTTTGTTTCTGATTTATGACGATGGTTTCGAACCGATCGCGATCTGTCCCGGCTAAGAGGTGCTCTGCAGCAGCGTCTTCAATTCGCTACGGATACGCTGGTATTCAGCGAGCAAGTCAGGCGTCGCATCCACGGTCTGCTCGTGCCAAACGAAAACTTTGCGACGTTGGCGCTCGACAAGCACGCCCATGCCTTCGCCCATCCAATAGCCAATCTGGCCGAAGATCGCGAATCCGCCGGCCGCGGGCTCCAGCACCGCCACAAAACCGTCCTTCTCGACGGAGAGGTAGCGCTCGACGTGCGGGATGGTCACGAACCGGAATCCCGCGCGCAAAAGCCGTTCGAGCGTCGCGGTTTGTGCAGGCGTCAAATCCAAGCTCACTCCAGGTATGAAGTATAAAGGATGAAGGGTGAAGTATACCCGGCATGTGGTGTTCCGGGCGTCACCCTCCACTGTGTGATTTACACCTCACGTTCCACATCATGCACAATTCCCCCGCGACCCTGCGTGCGTCATAACACTCAGCATATTGGATTATGAACCGCGTCGTGTGGTATCAATGTAATCACCGGAGGGGATACGGCGGAGGAAGCGCGTGCCGCGACCCAGCCAGTAGAGCCATGCGTCAACCTCGGCGCCACCTTCGGGCCTGACGGTGGCGATGTCGCGGCGAAACAGGCTCGCGGCCGGGTCATCAGGACGATAGCCCTCGATTCGATCCAAAACCTTGAGGGCGCGCTGGGGATTGCGCAACTCGTAAAGTTCGCCGAAAACACGCGCCCGGGGCGATGACGTCGGCCGCGCACCCGGATACTCTCCGAGATCGAACAGTTCGCCGCCGACGCTTCCCCGCCCCACAAAACGCGCCCCGAGCGCCTTGAGAATTCGGTGGCGCGAGCCGCCGCGCCGCAGCGTGCCGTAAACGAAGAGCAGTCGACAGTCCATAGTTAACAGTCGACAGTAAGAGCGGACACAAGGCTCAGTCTCGAGCGGCCGCCAGGCTCGGACTGCCGACTGTCAACTGTGGACTGTTAACTTGTTTTCAGGTTTCCGCTTCGAGTTGTTCGAGGATACGTTTCAGCGCCTGGATAATATCTTCTTTTTCAATGGAATTCTTCCGAAACCTCAACATCAACTTGAAGTCCTTGGTGGGAGGAACGTAGCGGAAGATCGCAGGGCGCGCTTTTTTCTCGGGGTTGCGCTCGGCGCGCGCCTGCTCGCGGTTGACCATCCCGAGGGCAAAACGCCGCGCCACATCCCGCATCTTGACCTCGCTGGGCTGGCGGGCGACCTGGAGCAACTGCGATTTCGAGAGCACGCCCAGCTCGATGCAATATGCCTTTACGGCGTCGGGAATGGTGCGCAGGCTGAGCACCTCGGTGACGGAGGAGCGCGACTTGCCCACCTTCTGCGCGATCTCCTCGTGCGTCAGCCCGAAGCGGTCGCCGAGCGCCTGCACGCCGTCGGCCTCCTCGAAGGGCGTCAGGTCTTTGCGCTGGAGGTTCTCGACCAGCGCCAGCTCCAGGGCCTCCGCGTCGTCGGCGTCCTTCTCGATGCAGGGCACCTCGCGCAAACCGGCGGCACGCGCCGCGTGGTACCGCCGCTCGCCGGAGATAATCATATATTTTTCGGATTCCGGCAGATAGCGCACCAGGAGCGGCTCGAGCACGCCCTTCTCCTTCACGGAGTCGGTCAGGCCGCGCAGGTCGCCCACGTCCTTGCGGGGCTGGTCGAGGTTGGGCTGGAGCTGCTCGATGGGAATCATGCGGCCGATCGCCGCGCCGCTGCGCGAGATGATTTCTTCCACGTAGTGCGCGTTGTGCCGCATCGTGACGGCGACGGGGAGTCCTGCGCGTCTAACTGACACGTTGCATAACCTCCTTCGCCAACTGCGCGTATTCCGCAGCTCCGGTCGAGTCGGGGGCGAAAGTAAAAATCGTCTCTTTATACGCCGGGCTCTCTTCCAGGCGAACGTTCTTTCCGATCACCGTCTTGAACACCTTTTTTCCGAAGACTTCGTGGACCTGCTTGTAGATGTCGCGCGCCAGATTCGTGCGCCTGTCGAAAAGCGTGATGATAACGCCCAGCAACTGCAATTCGGGGTTGGGACGCGCGCGCACGCGCTCCAGCGTCTCGAGCAGATCGTCGGTGCCTTCCAGGGCGTAATAGGAAGCCTGCACGGGCACGAGCAGGTAATTCGACGCCACCAGCGCGTTCACGGTGATGATGCCGAGGGCGGGAGGAGTGTCGATGATAATGAGGTCGAAATCCTTGCGCGCCTGGGCCAGCGCATCCTTCAGCCGGAAGGGCGCGTCGAACTGTCCCACCAGATGAGCCTCCAGCTTGGCCAGGGCGATCTTCGACGGCACCAGGCACAGGTTGGCGACCTTGGTGGGCCGCACCACTTCCCCCAAGCTGATCTGGTGATCCGCGAGCACGTCATACGCCGAATGCGTCACTTCATCCGGATTGAAGAAGGTGAGGGTGGTGTTGGCCTGAGGATCGAGGTCAATGAGGAGAGTCCGTTTCTTCTTGAGCGCGAAGGCGGCAGCAAGGTTGATGGCGGTGGTGGTTTTCCCGACCCCGCCCTTCTGGTTGGCGATGGCTATGGTGACGCTCGGCACTCCCCGCTCCGGCCGAATCGCGTTGTGGACCGTTTAAGGTCCGGCAGCCGGGACAGGCTGCCAAACCACCGGCTACATCTTATACCGTCCCATGTCCTCGTCGTTCAAATTTTCCAGCCACTTCCGCAGTTCCTCGTTGCTGACCTTGTCGGCGCTCGCGGCGGTAAGCTTGGAGGTCTTCAGAACTTCGTCTTCGACGAAAATGGGGCAGTCCATCCGCAACGCCAGGGCCAGCGCATCGCTGGGGCGGGAATCGATGGAGATGGTCTGCCCGTCACGCTCCAGCCAGATCAGCGCATAAAACGTGTCGTCGCGCAGCTCGCTGACCACCACTTTCTGGACGTGCGTTTCCAAACCTAGCAGCAAATTCTTCAGCAGATCGTGGGTCATCGGTCGCGGGGTGGTGACTTTCTCGATTTCCAGGGCGATCGCATTGGCTTCGTAAATGCCTACCCAGATCGGCAGGACGGCGGTCCCGTTCACGTCTTTCAGGATCACGATGGGCATGTTGGTGACCGGATCCATCACCAAGCCCCGGATTTTCATCTCGACTTCCATGGCACCTCCCTGTTCCCACGAACGGCGTAGCAACCCGCCATTCGACCCTGCCGATTCGCAGGCGGTTCGCCAACAGCGCTTACATCGGCCGGCTGGGAACCGAGTCCTGGTCCGCCCGCACGCCCACCAGGCTGTTGGGCCCGGCGGAAGTCACGCGAACTTGCAGATACCGGCCCACCCACTCGGGCTGGCCGGCGAAATTGACGATCCGGTTAGTCGTGGTCCGGCCCACCGCCTGACCCGTGCGCGGCTGGAAATCTTCCACCAGAACCTCGAACTCGCGATTGACCAGCGCCTGCTTGCGCCGCAACTGGAGCGCTCGTTGCCGCTGCAAACGAAGCGCCAGCCGCCTTCCGTTCTCTTCTGCCTGCGAGGCCGCGGTGAGTACTTGAATGCGAAGACCTGGTCGTACTCGATCTCATCCAACAGCGACAACGTCTGCGCAAAATCCTGATCGGTTTCGCCGCTGAAACCCACGATGATGTCCGTGGAAACGCTAATAGCACGTTTCGCGCTGCGGATGCAATGGATTTCTTCCAGGTATTCCTCGCGCGTGTAGCCGCGGCCCATCTGCGCGAGCACGGAAGATGAGCCCGACTGCACGGGCAGGTGGATCTGGTCGCAAAGCGCCGGATGCGCGTCGATGGCGCGCACGATGTCTGGCGTGAAATAACGCGGGTGCGAGGTGGTGAAGCGCACGCGGCGCACACCGGAAACTTCCGCCACGCGGCCGAGCAGCTCCGCGAAGCTCAGGCGCGCCGGCAAGGGATCGCTCCAGGCGTTCACGATCTGTCCGAGAAGCTGGATTTCCGTAAAGCCGTTGTCCACCAAGCGGCGACAATCCGCCAGAATTTTCGCGCTCGAGCGGCTGCGCTCCGGCCCACGCGTCATGGGCACCACGCAGAACGAGCAGCGCTGGTCGCAGCCTTCGATAATGGTGAGGTAAGCGCGGAAGGGATTCTCGCGCCGAGTCATCTCGGTCTCAAAGCACTCGTCCGTGTCGAGATCGAGGCCCGTCACGCGCCGTTCGCCGGACTCGAGGCGCGCCAGCAAGTCGGGCAGCTTCGCATAACTCGCCGAGCCGCAGACAAAGCTCACTTGGGGAGCGCGCTCGAAAAATCGCTCGCCTTCCTGCTGCGCCACACAGCCCAGCACGCCTACAATCTTATTGCTTCCACTGCGCCTTTTGCGAAAAGCGCCCAGCCGCGAGAAAATCTTCTGCGCCGCCTTCTCGCGAATGCTGCACGTGTTGTACAACACGATGTCGGCATCATCGTGGGAATCCACGGGCTGATAGCCGCGCGACATCAGCACGCCCGCAACTTTTTCCGAGTCGTGGACGTTCATCTGGCAGCCAAATGTCTCGATGTAGAAAGTGCGAAGTTTGCCGGATGCTATGGCTTGGGGCGGGGCCGGATTGAATAGCGTTCGGGGCAGCGAGGACTCGGCGACTTGCCCTCTGGCGTCTGCGATAATCTGAATCAGTTCGTTACCCATGGGCAATCGCTGACCCTGCTTAGTCAGTATAGCCCGAATGGAAAGCTTTGCCTAGCTACGGAAGAGGTAGGTAGCAGGTGGTAGCTCGTAGGTAGGGCCAATAAGTGGCGTGGAAAACTGTCATCTGGGGCGGTGCCTGGTAAGTCGTACATCGAAGGAAAAGGCATTCCGCATTCCGCATTCAGCATTCCGCATTCAGCTTTCAGCACTCTTCCTGCATTCTACCTGCGACCTGGCACCTGCTTTTCCCCGTATGCCGTATGCCGTCTACTGTCTACCGCCCTCCGCCTGCTTCAGCATGCTCGCCGCGTGCTTGAGCACCGCGTCGGTGATTTGGCTGCCGGAGAGCATGCGCGCCAGTTCCTGGACGCGCGATTTCTCGTTCTCGAGGTATTTCACGGCGGTCACGGTCCGTCCGCCGCGCTCGAATTTCTCGACATAGAAGTGGTGGTCGGCAAAGCAGGCGATCTGGGCGAGATGGGTCACGCAGAGGACCTGCGCATCACGCGCCAGCCTCTTCAGGCGCAGTCCGACCGATTCGGCCACGCGCCCGCCGATGCCGGTGTCCACTTCGTCGAAGATGAAAGTCTTGGCGGCTCCCCGGCGGGACTTGCCACTCGCGCGGGCCTGCCCGACCACGGTTTTCAGCGCCAGCATGAGGCGCGAGATTTCCCCGCCCGAGGCGATTTTCTCCAGGGGACGCAATTCCTCGCCGGGATTGGGCGAAATGCGAAACTCGATTTCGTCGATGCCGCGTGCCCCGCCGTCGGGCAGCGTTTCGAAATGGATCTCCACGCGAGTCTTTTCCATGCCGAGTTGAGCCAGTTCATCGCGGACCAGCCGCGTGAATTTTGCCGCTGCTTCGCGCCGCCGGGAGGAGAGTTCCTCCGCGGCCTTCTGATATTCGCCCGCCGCCTTTTCAAGCTCGGCGCGCACGGCTTCCCGGCGCTCGTCGGCGTGCTCGAGGCCGACAAGCTGTTGGCGCGTCTGCTCGGCGTAGGCGAGGATTTCTTCGATGCTCTTTCCATACTTACGCTTCAACCGGTCGAGCAGCGCCAGGCGGTCCTCGATTTCCTCGAGGCGCTGCGGGTTGGCCTCCAGCTTGCCGAGGTAATCGCGCAGGAAGGCGGCAAGTTCCTCAATCGTGGCGCGCGCGGACTCCAGCGGCTCGAGAAAAGGCTCGATGGCGGCATCGTAGCGGCGCAGCTCCTCGAGTTGGCGTTTTAACTCGAACCGCACTTCGAGCTTTCCGAGTAGAACCAGCGCGACAACCACAAGGATTGACGTGAAAAC
>JAIQGA010000192.1 GCA_020072925.1 Terriglobia bacterium
CTTGAATCAATTGTGAATGAGGTGCAGCGCTTCAGCCCTCAGGAACAGCACGACGACATCACCCTTATCGTGGCCAAATGCCGCGCAGCAGAGTAGCGCGGAGTTTCGATTTCTGAAATTCCGCGGCCCTTGTTAATGCCGCGACGAAGACCTGTAGCGGCGAATTTACGTCGCCACGGCGCGATTGTGTCTGCTGGAGTTATGGCGATGTAAAGTCGCCGCTACCTCATTATCACGGGGTTTCTCAGCAACCTGCTACGGGTTGAAGGCCGGCTCGAGCACCCAGCGGTTTTTGTGCAGGAATTCCGTGACCGGCCCGATGTCGCGCGCGTCGCACACGATGAGCCGGCAAAAGACGTCCGAACTGCCGACTTGTGGTTCGACCTTCGCCGCCTGGCGATAGGCCTGCTGGGCTGGCCGCTTCTGACCCAACTGCCAGAGTTCGAGCGCCTGAAGCGCCAGCATCGCGGGGTCGTTGGGATCGCTGGCCAGCACCTGCGCGCACTCGGAAAGCGAAGTCTCTAAGTCAGGCTGCTTCCGCAGCACCAGCGCCATCAGGCGATGCCCCTCGGGCGCGCGTGGGTCCTGGGCGAGCATGGCTTCGGCCTGGGCGCTCGCGCTCTTCACGTCGCCGCGCCGCAATAATCCCAGCGCCAATTGCTCGCGCGCCGGGAGGAATTCGGGATGCGCGCGCGCGACCTGGCCGAAGATCCGAGTCGCGCGGTCCACTTCGCCTGCCTGCATCAGCAGCCTGGCAAGTTGATACTGGCTTTCCCAATCCTGAGGATCGAGCGCCACGGCTTTCTCGAACAAGCTGCGCGCTTCCGCGCCGTGGCCATCCTGAACCAGGACCTGCGCCAGCGCCACGTAGGCCGTCGCCATTTGCGGCGAGACTTCGATGGCGTGGCGGAATGCGGCCTCCGCTTCGGTATAGCGTCGCTGCCGTAACCGCAACTGGCCCAGCCCCAGGTACGCCGCGCCTTCCTTGGGGTCAAGTTTCAGCGCTGACTCGTATTGGGACGCCGCTTGTTCCTCTTCCCCCACGGCGAAGTAAGCTCGACCCAGGGCGAGGTGGGCTGCCGAATTCTCCGGCGCCAAGCGCACGGCTTCCTGCGCCTCAGAGAGCGCGGCCTGTCCGCGTCCCGCCTGCAAATACAGCTCGGTCAGATTCAAGCGCAGCGTCGCGTCCTTCGGCCGCAGCGCCAGCGCCTTTTGAAACGCCCCGGTCGCGAGGTCGCGGTAATCCGCCGGAGAGAAACTGCTGTTCGAGGTTTGCCCTGGCAAGGAGCGCGCGCTCAGCGTCCAAGCCAGCTCGCCTAAAGCGTAATACGCGTCAGCATCGTTCGGATCGAGGCGCGTGGCGGTCTCGAGTTCCCGAAGCGCCGCGGCGAGCTTTCCCTGGCCGCGAAGCGCCAGGCCGAGCCCCCGATGCGCCAGCTCGGCCTCCGGCTGCACCTCGATCGCCTGTCGAAACGCGGCTTCCGCGGCCGACGCGTCGTTCCGTCCTAGAAGCTCGAATCCGCGCGCGATCTGCTCTGCGGCCTGAGGCGAAACCTGCGGAGCCGCTGCGGTTCCGCCCGGCGTTTGCGCGAGTCCCGCTGCGGCCACGAGGAGCAATACCGCGCTCAGCATTGTTGCCGCGACCGCTCGCCAACTTCGCATAGGCTTGCCTGCGTTTCTCATTCCCGACAAATCACCGGGCCATGCGAATCTGCCTGGGGTCATGGATGATTATTTGAGGGCGGCTCCTGTAGACTGTGATGGGGCCGCGGATTTCCACTTGTTGCCCTCGCAGCGATTCCAAATCGCCAAACTTGTTTCGGTCGGAAGCGAAGATGACGGTGCTGAAAGGGCAATGGCGATAATCGGGGCAAAAGTCCAGAAAAGTGTTTCCGGCACGCGAAGTCACCACACCCACCACGCGCCCCGTCACACAGCCCTGCTCGCCCACGTGCTTCCCTGCGTCGCGAATATCCACGCAGGGTGCGTCCGCGGCGCTTTGCCCGGCGCCACGTCTTCGCCCGCGCCAGAGGCCGGCGAGGAGCGCCAGCCCGAGCACAAATACCAAAAGAACGACTGCCGCGACCCGTTTGTGCGGTATTTCCACGCGAAGCTCGCGAACCGTGTTACGGTGCGAAAGCACTTGCGGCGGTCTCTGCCTTCGGGAGCGAGGGCATGCCGGCCTGCACCTCGCCAGTATAGCAGAGCGAAATCACGTTGGCGGCGCGCTCGCCCGCCGGACCAATCTCGCTCGACGGATGGACGGTGCGGCCCTTCGACTTTGAAAAGTAGTGGCGGAGGGACAAATATCTGTCCTCAAATCTCGAGTTGGGAAAATCTGCAATCGGAAATGGCGAATTTCCACCCCCTTCCTTGACGCATTTTGCCCTATCCCCTAGAATCGCAAGATGGTGGTGGACGTCGTGCTGTATACGAAGCCCGGCTGCTGTTTGTGCGATGTAGTCAAGGAACAGCTTACTCGTCTGCGCGCGACCCACCCCTTCGGATTGCGAGAAGTCAACATCCTGGACGATCCCGAGGCACACGAGAAATTGAGGGAAGAAATTCCCGTGGTCTTCATGGGCGGGAAGAAAGCCTTCAAGTATCGGTTGGACGAGAAGCAATTCATTCGAAGGTTAGGGATTAGGGATTAGGGGTTAGGGATTAGCCAGAAGCTGTTGGTGATTAATGGCGGCAAACTGCCGAGCATGTGCGTCACGCGACGTGACATGGCAATCCTCAATCACCAATCACAAATCAACAATTGTAGGGGAGCCTGATGGAACTCGACGTTCTCTCCATTGCCGCGCACCGGGACGATTCGGAGATCACCTGTGGAGGCACAATCATCAAGATGGTGGAAGCCGGCTACAGAGTAGGCATCGTCGACCTGACCGCGGGCGAAACCGGAACGCGCGGCAACGCCACCCTGCGCGAAAAGGAATCCGTCAAGGCCTCCAAAGTGATGGGCATTGTCCACCGGGAGAACCTGTACCTGCCCGACGCGGGGGTCGAAGACACCCGCGAAAACAAGCTGAAGATCGCGCAGAAAATCCGCGAACTGCGTCCTCGCACGGTGATTCTGCCCTACTGGGACGGGCGTCATCCGGACCATTACACCACGGGGCGCATCGGCTACGAAGCGTGCTTCCTGGCCGGCCTCGCGAAACTGCCCCTGGAGGGCAGGCCGCACCGTCCGCACAAGATCATTTATGCCACGCTGTATGTGCCCTCGGTCCGCCCCACGTTCGTCGTGGACATCACCGGGCAATTCGAGAAGAAGCTGAAGGCCGTCCTCTGCTATGCCTCCCAATTCTCCGCCAAGAAGGATGTGCAGAATCTCTTCCCAGCGCGCTCCGACCTGCGCGAACGCGTAGGTTCTCTGGGGAGGCACTTCGGCCTCATGATCGGCACTCGCTACGGCGAGCCGTTCGTGACTCGCGAGATCGCCGCCGTCGAGGACATCGTCAATATGCCGGTGAAGTCCGTGTAGACACCGGTCCGCCCTCAGGGACTCCGTTCGGCAATTTACAGTAAACACCCTCGGAAGCCCGCAGCGGCTGTGAGCGCGCGCGTCCGGTGGGCCTTATCATCGGTTGGAACTAAGCGGACCGCAGGCGGTTCTTCCACCGGTTGTGGATAAACCATACGGCGCCCACGATGATGACGACACCGAGAAGAGTGTCAAACCGGTGGAAATAAGTTCGCAAGCTTGTCCATCGCTCGCCCAGCTTGAGCCCCGCGTACGCCAGCGCCCAACACCAGGGGAGCGATCCCAGGAAAGTGTAAATGTTGAAGCGGAGGAAGTTCATCCGGGATACCCCGGCGGGAAAAGCGATGAAGGTTCGGATCACGGGCAGGAGCCGCGCAATGAATACGGCCCAGTCGCCGTACCGCGCAAAGAAGCGGTCTGCCATTTCCAAATCGTGATGAGTCACGAGCAGGTAACGGCCGTATTTCTCGACTAGCGGCCGCCCACCGAGCGATCCCACGTAGTACGCCACCAGCGAACCCGCGTTGCATCCGAAAGCTCCGGCCAGTGCTACCCAAGTTAGCCGGAATCGCCCGACAGAAACCAGGTACCCGGAAAACGGCATGATAACTTCTGACGGCAGAGGAATGCAGGCAGACTCGATGCCCATGAGCAGCACGATGCCAAGATACCCGGAGTGGGAAATCACGGAGATGATGACGCGGCCGACGAATTCCAGGATGGAAGTGACCATGCAGACTTTCGTCCGGAAGGGTGAAATCCGGCGCGTTATACGCTCTTCAGGAATACTCCGGCCGTGGCTTCGCGACGATTCAACTCACCTGAACGCCCGGCCTGCGCCCCCACGAGGCCGAGCGCCTGCGGGCCGTGCGAATTGCGTGCGGGAGAAACGCCTTTTGGAGCGGCGCTAGAACGCGTCCGATTCCTGCGTGAACACGTAGCCAGGCAGTCCAACCCCTTCCGCCGATTTCTCGACTTTCACCCGGCGGACGTCCGCGTCGCCGCCGCCAACTTTCCTCATGACGGCATACGACGCGAAGACTTCGGAGTAAAGCTTGGTGACAAGCCAAGTCTCGCCGGTATCGTTGGCTCGCCACAGTTGACCCAATTGAATGGACGAAACGGCCACAGGCTCACGCTCCTCGATGGCGACTGCGCCTTGCCGCGGCAGCCGCAATTCCCGGTCTGACAGTCGTTTGGAAACCCAAAAAGGCTAATCTATCTGCGCCAGCACGCGGAGTCAATAGCCGCCCCGATACCGACCCGAGTGTGAAAAAGCCAAGCCCAGGACTATCTGTCAGTGTGCCGACACCTCATGGCAGACCTGAAGCCGATGCCATTTCAAGTGGGCGGTGCCTAGGCGGACAAGAAGCCCGACACTCTATTGATTTCAGATGCAGAAGCAACCCGCTTTCACTCCACGCTTTCTAACGGGCAGGAACTTGAGAATTCACTGCAAAGGCGCTGCTGCGGACAACATGTCACGATTGTCGTCTCATTGTCGCCGAATGCGGTTTGGGTCTTCGATTGCTCCCACCGGCATGGGCTGCGCCAAAGGCCAGCGCAGTAGGGGCCAGAACGGCCAGGAGCACCGAATCGATTCCGACCCTTCCCGTCCCCATTGGCCAGGAACGCGTCGAGCCTTTGCGCTGGCCGCTTCGTCTAAGCTAGCGAGCGGTCGGGAGGTTTCCATGAACATACTCCGTGTGAAGTCGGTCCTGACCATACTTGCTCTTGTCATCATGCTCTGCGGGCTTGCCCTTCCTTTGCGTGGCGACGACAAGAAAAGCGATGTCGACCAGATTGGCAAGCGTCGCGTCGCGCATCGGAGCATGATTTCCCAGGAAAAGGAAATCGCCATGGGCAAGC
This sequence comes from Terriglobia bacterium, assembly GCA_020072925.1. Taxonomy (GTDB): domain Bacteria; phylum Acidobacteriota; class Terriglobia; order UBA7540; family UBA7540; genus JAIQGA01. The sequence continues at coordinate 5,363 of JAIQGA010000192.1, forward strand.
AATATGCGACGGAAATAGACCGTTCCGCCAAGTTGGTCACCGATCCAATGATCACCGAATACGTGAACCGGGTCGCGCAGAACATCGCGCGGAACTCCGACCTGGGCGTGCCCTTGACGGTCAAAGTGATCGACTCCCCGGAGATCAACGCCTTTGCGCTGCCGGGCGGCTTCCTATATGTCAACAGCGGGCTGCTCATGGCGGCCGATGAGGAAGCCCATGTGGCGGGGGTCGTCGCCCACGAAGTGGCGCACGTCGCCGCGCGCCACTGGGCCAGCCAGGTTACCAAGGCCCAGATCCTCCAGTACCTCACGATTCCCCTGATCTTCACTCCCATGTCCTATCCGGTCTATCTGGGCGTTGCCCAGGCGTTGAATTTTGGGATTCCCATAGCTTTCCTGAAATTCAGCCGTGGTGCGGAAGCAGAGGCGGATTACCTGGGCATCCAGTACATGTACAAGGCCGGGTACGACCCGAATTCCTACGTAGCTTTCTTCGGAAAAGTCATCGAGGCGGAGCGGCGCAGCCCCGGAAGCATGCCCTCGGTTTTCGCCGACCACCCGCCTACCGGCGACCGCATTGTGAAAGCGGAAACGGAGATCAAGGGGATTCTGCCGACGCGCGACCAGTACCTGATTAGCACCTCCGAATTCGACGATGTCAAAACACGGCTCCATACCGTCATGACGCTCCGGAAGAAGCAGAAGGGCGAGTCCGGACCCACGCTTCAGAAACGCCCGCCCGCCGAACAGACCCAGACTCAGCCTCAGGACCAGAAGAGCGGCAGCGATACCCCACCGGTGCTGAAGCGTCGCGAGTAGATCGGTAGCCACGGCACGGTTACGGTGCCGTGGGCCGTTCCATCGCGGGCGGTATCCCTCAAGCAACATCACGGGCAGGCGCAGACCCCCGCTCTGTGGGGTCTGCGATCTCCCAAAGGGACCCGCTTCCCTCATGGGGCTGCGGAAAACCTACTCTTCGGCAGCATGCCCTTCTACGACCGCCATTACAACCCTTCCGCACGGACCGGTTGGGCCGAGCAGCGTCCTCGTATAATTCCCTTCCATTTCGCAGACCCCTAACACCAGGGGTCTGCGCCAGCCCGCCCTTCTCTAACCTAGTTTCGGGAATCGGAGGCAAGGCTATAGCTGACATCGATATCGCCGTCAACCGTGACTTCGCGGAAGATGTTATTTCGAGAGCAGCCTGTGCACTTGATCAGCAATGCCCTTGGCCCGGTCCATATCACAGAAATGTCGTAACGTCCCTTTGCGACAAACAGTCGACCTTCGTCCCCATTAAACTTATCGGATGCATTCTGGACATTGACCATGGAACTAAGGTCAGTTGTGGCACCACAGTTTCGCTCGTAAACATTCGCCACGAGCCGACCGTCGGCGGATACCACCCTGGATCTTGGCGTGTCGCTGCAAGGACCACAGGACGCCAACCAGATCAGGGAGCAAACGAACCCGAAGAATAGACTACTCTTTCTTGTAGCAGCCATTTTGGCCTGCTGGCGCAGACCCCGGTTCTGTGGGGTCTGCGATCCCAGGGGACTCTCTTTCGGCCGGGGATCGTCGAGAGTATACTCCACCGCACCATGCCCTTCTACCAACGCCTTTACGCCCCGGGCCATCTCCAATTCATCACCACCAGCACCTACCGCCGGACGCCCGTCTTCCTCTCCGCGCGTTTCTGCCGTTGTTTTGTCCAAATGCACAACAATCCGGTGAGGCGCGGCCCGGTCCGTTCTCCGGGAGATTGGCCGTGGTCAAGCTGGAGGTTCCACTTCCGGCAGGATGGGTCGATCCTCCGCATGGACCGGCTGGACTGAGCCACGTCATCCTATGATTCCCTCCGAAATCGCAGACCGCCAACATCAGGGGTCTGCGCCAGCCCTCCTTCGAAATCGTAGACCCCTAACTGCCGGGGTCTGCGCCAGCCCGCCAGGCAGTAACTGGCAGGATGGTTACTCGACGACGCCAATTTGGAGGGAGCCTACGTGCGAGGGGCGGAAGACGGAACCACGCCGAGCTTCCGCAGTTCGTCGGCGTAGTACTTCCTAAAGAGGATGTCCCATTCCGCGCTGCCTTCCGGGATCGTGCGCTTCTGGGACGTGATGTGGCCCTTGACAGTCTCCTCGATCTTCTCCTCCTCGTGGAGGAGGTCGGTAAGGATTTTGACGATTTCCTGGCGGATGGTGTTTCGTTCTTCGAAGATTTCCACCTCATCCAGCGCGTCGACGGCGCTCATGATGCGATGCGAGAGCTGGATGATTTTTTCGTGACTCAGTTTCATGCTGATTTCGATCGTCGCGACCTCAGAGAATGACCTTGCGGTCGCGGACCAGTTGTTTCTTCACCGCCTTGAAAGCTTCCTCGTACGTCGCCCCGAGCTCTTTCATCTGGCTGCCGTGCTGCTCCAGGATTTTTCGAACTTCGTCGTTAATTCTATCCTCAACGCTCAACTCATCGAGCATCACCTGGTTCATTACTTCGGTCACGTATTCGGGCTGGTCGTACTGGATCAGCCCCGCGGCCGTAAGCCGTTTCAAAACTTGCTTGGCCATATAGGCCACGTAGTCGCGCGGAAATTGCATAAGCTCAGCAGTCGCTCTCCTTGACGCTCGGAACAGGCTAGTGTATATTTTGGTCATCGGAAGTGTCAAGACACGGCCGCGGTGCGCGGAAAGGGATTTTGACTGCCGTGTAGAACGGGCGCGGGCGGTTAGCTCAGCCGGTCAGAGCGTCTGCCTTACAAGCAGAAGGTCATCCGTTCGAGCCGGATACCGCCCACCAGAAAGAATTGAGTGATTGAATCATTGAGTCATTGGCCCATTGAGCCATTTGGCCCCTGAGCGATTGAACTGATGGATACCGCGGGCCAACCGGATTGCAGAGGGCAATGAGTCAATGAAAAAATCATTCAATGAATAAATTCCCCGGGGACGTAGTTCAGCTGGTTAGAACGCATGCCTGTCACGCATGAGGTCGGGGGTTCGAGTCCCCTCGTCCCCGCCAGCTACCCATAAATTATTGCAGCACAGTGCTTTATTCCCGACGAGAAGCCCGCATCCTTTTGCTTTCGCCGCAAGAGAATCTCTATAGCCAGTGACTCCTCTTATTGTAAATAAAGCACTTATCGTTCCTGTGACCGCATGCTGAGCGCGCATGAGGTCTCGGCTTCGAGCTCCATCGTGGAGGCGCGCCGGAACAACTCCTGCATGACTGCCCACGAATGCGCCCGACGTGCATCTCGCGGGGCATTCGCAGTCTGCTTACGCCGATCTCGCGGCAGACGCAGCTTTACGGCAATCTTGAGTGGCGTCGGTACTGACTTCCCTGATCAGTGACACCCCTTCAGAAGCCGCATAAATCGTGTTCTCTGACACACCTGTGTGCGGGCAGTGTGCACCGTAAGGTCGTAGGCGGCGGGCTGGGAGGATTCGCGCAATACCCTGACCAGAAAGGATAGATTACGGCCGGGTCGATCCACCCCTTGGAAATGGGCCAAAAGCGCGCACGGGCGAGCTCCAAATCCGGCAGGGTTTTTGGCCACCCCTCGGGACGAAGTAAAACGGTGCTTCGCGCGGGTCTTTACGCACGCGTGTCCACGCTCGACCAGCAGACGGTTCCCTTGCAGACGCGCGCGATGCGAGATTATGCGGCGAGGCGGGGCTGGACCGTTGTCATGCAGGTCAAAGAAATCGGCTCAGGCGCTTCCCAGCGCGAGAAGCGGGAGAAGCTGCTGGAGGCCGCGCGCCGCCGAGAGATCGACGTGGTGCTGGTCTGGCGGCTGGATCGCTGGGGCCGGTCGGTCACAGACCTGCTGGCGACTCTTCAGGAACTGGAGCATCTGGGCGTTGGCTTCGTGTCGCTGACCGAAGGGCTGGATCTCACGACGCCCGCCGGTCGAGCCATGGCGGGGTTGCTGGCTGTCTTCGCTGAGTTCGAGCGGGAGATCCTCCGGGAACGAGTCCGCGCTGGCTTGGCCCACGCCCGCCAGAACGGTCAACGCCTGGGCCGACCGGTAACAGCGGCCCTCCACGCCGACCAGATACGGAAGTTCCATCGCGCCGGCATCAGCAAAGCGGAGATCGCCCGTCGGTTGCAGATCGGACGTACCTCCGTGCGCCGTATACTGGCAGCAAGGCCATGAAGAAGCCCAAGAAGAAAGATCCAATTCGAGAGGACCGCATCCAGAACGAAGCCATCGTGGACGCGTATGGGCCAGAGGAGCAGGCCCTGGGCTGGTATTACTACCTGGAGAACAAAATCCGATTCCCGTTCCGGGCCAGATGTACCGTGACCAAGGCCGTTTCGCCACTCCGCAAAGGTGAAACGGTGGAAGTCCGGCGCCTGGCTCCAGAAGATTCATGCTCCAGCGATATGCTCGTGCTGATCCGCTGGAAAGGCCGGAATCTCGCAATCCCCTTGTCTCAACTGACTCCCCTCGACGCCGACGAATCATCTGCCGAGGCCATTGGCGACTGGCACTACTGGGTGGCGCAGGGCTACTGCTTCTAAGCTACTGCCCAGTCCGCGTCCTAATTTACGCACGCCTGCCGAAACCTCACGGTGTAGCTGGCATGGAGTGCTCTGCGGGCTGAGGCTCGGGGACGATCTCATGCTGTGTAGTGGGTTTCTTTCTTGAAGCTGTGGATGAGAATGAGTCGGCACTTCAGGCTGCGCGTCGTTCGTAACGATGGTGCAGTCCACCAACTTCCGGCAGTTCGACCACCGGACCCAACTCCGGCGGCTGAACGACGCGTGCTTCCGGAGCGTCCTTGGCAAGCGAAAGGTGAGTGCGGGAACGCCCATAGTACCGGAGATAAGAGCTCAAGGTCCGCCGCAAGGAGGCTTCGTTAAAGACCAGCATGTGGTCCAGGCACTCGCGCCGGATCGAGCCCACCAGGCGCTCCGCATAGGGATTTTGCCACGGCGATCGCGGGGCCGTCCGGACTTCCCGAATTCCCATCCCTCGCACTCTCTGACGAAAGGAGTCTCCATAGATCGCATCCCGATCATGCAGCAGATAGCGCGGAGCACCGTCCCAAGGAAAAGCCTCTGCGATTTGTTGGGCGGTCCATTCCGAGGTAGGATGCGCCGTAACATTGAAATGAACTACCCGGCGCCGGTGATGAGCCAGAACAATCAAGACGAACAAGATTCGATAACTGATGGTCGGGACCACGAAAAAGTCTGTCGAGACTAGTTGCTTTGCGTGGTTGTTCAAGAAAGTACGCCACGTCTGCGAGGGCGGTTTGCGAGGGCGAGCCATGTACTTGGCCACCGTGGCTTGGGACACCTCAATGCCAAGTTTTAGGAGCTCCCCATGGATCCGAGGTGCTCCCCAAAGCGGATTGGCCCTACTCATCTTCAGAATGAGTTCACGAACTTCCCGAGTCACGGTGGGCCTCCCGGGTGCGCCGCGCCGACCTTTCCAGGCCCAATACAGCCGGAATCCTTTGCGGTGCCAAGCAATCACAGTCTCTGGCTTCACGATGAGCAATGCGGAGTGCCAGTTCCGCCAAAAGCCGGAGAGCCAAACCCAAAATACTCGGTCCGCGGAGGTGAGACGAAGCCGGCCGCGCCGAGATCTTTTCAGGACTGTGAGTTGGTGACGGAGAGCAAGAATCTCGATCTGCAGCGCTGCCCGAGTCCGGAACCAAGATCGGAGGCTGGCAAACAGGGTAAGAAGGAGCGAGGTAAACATAGGGCGGCGAGGTTAACAAGGGCGCTCGCTAAGATCAATGATTTCAGGTCGGACCAGATTTTTGGTAG
>JAIQGA010000193.1 GCA_020072925.1 Terriglobia bacterium
GGGTGTTACAGAAGCTCCAGACTTTGGAGATGATGGTGGTTGTTTGAGTGGTCGTCATTGTCTCGAACTATGATTTATCTGATTGCATGGCTCAAGGCGTCCTTCAACCGAGGTCAGTCAACGTGGAAGGACGCCTTGGCACTGGCTTGCATTCGGATTCGAAAAGAAATCGCCGCATGTCATCAAGGTCAAACGCCGCCTGCCGGACAAAGTCTATGTACCTCATGGTGCAGAGCAAAGCACTGGCGTGGTTCAAGGCGTCCTTCATCGGGGAAGATGTGGGGAATGCGGCGTGCAACGCCACCTGCGCGGCGCGCGTAGCGGGACGGTGCTCGGTTTTTGCCAAGTCGGACATGATCCACGCCCAGCAGAAGGGCTACACCACGGACCAGATTCTTCGCGGCCTCTGCGACGCCGTGGCGCGCAATTTCAAATCGAGCATTGTGAAGGGCCGCGCGGTGGTGCCGCCCGTGGCGTTCATCGGCGCTGTGGGGCTGAACCAGGGCGTTCGCAACGCATTGCGTGAGGCCTTCAAGCTGGACGAGTCGCAGTTTCTGGTTCCGGAACACTATGCGTGGATGGGGGCGGTGGGCGCGGCGATGCTGGAAGCCGAGGAATGGCGCAAGCGCTCGTTCAAGCGTATCCATCAACTCCGCCAGCACGAAGCCGCCAAGCAAGTCTTTGCCTGCACCGATCCCCTCTTGATGTCCAACGTGGTTCTGCTGCGCGACCGGGCGAAGCCGGCGGCGCTACCAGCGCGCGGCGAGAGACTGGAAGCTTACCTGGGCATCGACATTGGTTCGGTCAGCACGAATCTGGTGGTCACGGGCGCCCAAGGGAATCTGCTCAAGGAAATCTACCTGCCCACTCAGGGGCGGCCCATCGAGGTGGTGGACCGCGGGCTGAAGGAGATCGAAGCGGAGCTCGGCACGTCGCTGGATATTCGCGGCGTGGGCACGACGGGCTCGGGGCGCGAGTTGATCGGCGAACTAGTTGGCGCGGACACCGTGAACGACGAGATCACCGCGCACAAGACCGGCGCCATGCACGTCTGCCAGGAAATGGGCATGGAGCCGGTGGATACCATCTTCGAGATTGGCGGGCAGGACTCGAAGTTCATCCGCATCGAGAAGGGCGTGGTGGTGGACTTCACCATGAACGAAGCCTGCGCCGCGGGCACGGGCTCGTTCCTGGAGGAGCAGGCGGAGAAGCTGGGCATTTCCATCAAGGGTGAATTCGCGCGGCTGGCGCTCGAGTCGGCGAACCCCGCGCGCCTCGGCGAGCGCTGCACCGTTTTCATGGAGCGCGACGTCACGGCGCTTCTGCTGAAAGGCGCGGAAGTGGGCGACCTGTGCGCGGGCCTGGCGTATTCGGTGGCGCTCAACTACCTGAACCGCGTGGTGCGAGGGCGGAAGATCGGCAGCAATATCTTCTTCCAGGGGGGCACAGCGTACAACGATTCCGTTGCCGCGGCCTTCTCGCAGATCCTGGGCAAGCCCATCACTGTGCCGCCGCACAACGGAGTGATTGGCGCTATCGGGATGGCGCTTATCGCGCAGGACCGCATGAAACACACCGGCCGGCCAAGCCGCTTTCGCGGCTACGACCTCTACGGGGTGAACTTCACCTCCCGCGATTTTGTCTGCAAGGCCTGCTCGAATTACTGCGACATGAAGGAGTTCACGATCGAGGGCGAGCATACATACTGGGGCGATCAGTGCTCGGACAAGTTCCGCAAGCGCGCGCGCTCCGACCGCCAGCCGATTATCGAAGACCTGGTGGAGTACCGCGAGAAGCTGCTGGAAGAGGTGCAGGTGCCGGCGAAGGGCGACCGTCCCACCGTGGGCGTTCCACGCGCCATGTATTACTATGACCGCTTCCCGTTCTGGTGCGCCTATTTCCAGGAACTCGGGTTCGACATCGTGGTGTCGTCCACCACGGACCGGAAGATTTCCGCCAGCGGCGAGGAACTGGCCATCGCCCAGCCCTGCTTCCCCGTGCAGGTGGCGCACGGGCACGTGCAGGACCTGCTCGAAAAGGGCGTGGATTACGTGCTGATTCCCAACATTGTGAACGCGGAGGCGCCGAACACTCGCGTGGACTCGCACCTCTGCCCGTGGAACCAGACGCTGCCGTTTGTGGTGCGGGTGGTGCCGCAGATGGAACACGCGAGAGAGAAATTCCTGACGCCCACCGTTCATTTCCGCTTCGGCTCGAAGCACGTGGAAAAGGAACTGGCAGACTTCGCGCGCGGCCTGGGGTTCTCGCGCCGCCAGAGCAACCGCGCCGTGCTCGCCGCGTATGCCGCGCAGGGCGCTTTCCTCGACGCCTCGCTCGAGGCGGGCGCCGCGGCCCTGAGCCAGATGGAAGCCACTCGCGAGCCGGGGCTGATTCTGGTAGGCCGGCCTTACAACCTCTACGATCGCAGCGTAAACTGCGACATCCCGAAGAAGTTGCGCAGACTGTACGGCGTGAACGTGATTCCCATGGATTTCCTCCCGCTCGATCGCGAGGACATCACCGAAGTCAATCCCAATATGTACTGGAACTCCGGCCGGAGGATTCTGGCCGCGGCGCGGGTGGCGCGCCGGCACCGCAATCTCCACTTGGTTTACATCTCGAATTTCAAGTGCGGGCCGGACTCGTATATCAAATCGTTCCTCGAGGATGCGTGCGGCAAGCCCTCCCTGGTGCTTCAATTCGACGGCCACTCGAACGACGCGGGATTCATCACGCGCTGCGAAGCCTATCTGGACAGTAAAGGATTTCTGCGATGCCCCTCATCGGCCACCGCCACGTAAGGCGGACAATCAAGCCCGACCACCCGCTCGCCGGGAAGAAGGTCTACATTCCCATCATGGCTGAGGGGAGCTCGGAGGTCTTTGCCGCGTGCTTCCGCTGGCTGGGCATCGAGGCGTATGCCACCCCGCCTTCCAACGCGCGCACGAAAGAGTTGGGCGCGAGGTCCACGAGCGGCGACGAGTGCTACCCGGCGAAAATCACCGTGGGCGATTTCTTGCGTATCGTCGAGCAGCCGGGCTTCGATCCGGCGCGCGCCGTTTTCTTCATGCCCACCGCGGAAGGCCCCTGCCGCTTCGGGCAGTACGCGCCGTTCCTCAAGAAGGTCCTGCGGGATGCGGGCTACGGCGACGTGCAGGTCCTCTCGCCCACCAGCGAAAACGGTTACGGGGGCCTGGGCGACGTCGCCACGCCTTTCCAGCGCGGCGGCTGGCGGGCGCTGGTGTGCGGCGACATTCTGAATCGCGCCCTGCTGAAGACCCGGCCGTTCGAGACCGCGCCCGGCGCTGCGGAATGCGTGTATGAGGAGTCGTTGCGCGACGTATGCACAACGATGGAGCAGAGCTGCGCGGACGCGGGGTGCCAGCTCCGCTCGCTGGTCGAATCCCTCACGCGCGCGCGCGACCAGTTCCGCAAGGTGCCCACGCGCTACTCCGCGGACGTCCCAATGATCGGCATTGTCGGCGAGATTTTCTGCCGGCTCAATACGTTCTCGAATGAAGACCTGGTGCGCAAGCTGGAGAGCTACGGCGCCGAGGCGTCGCTCAGCCACATCTCCGAGTGGGTGATGTACACGAACGCGGAGCAGAAGCGGCGGCTGCGCCTGCGCGGGCGCAGAACGTCACTCGAGATGCTGGGCACGCTGATCCGTACGCACATCCAGCACGCCGACGAGCACGCGCTGCTGGCGCCGTTTCGCGAGGATTTCGAAGGTTACGAAGGCCCTGAGGACGTGCAGGAAGTCCTGGACCTGGCTTGGCCCTACTTGCCCTCCTCGGGCGCGCTCGGCGAAATGGTGCTGAGCGTCGGCATGGCGGCGTATCACGCGCTGCACGGCGCCGACGGCATCATCGATATCAGCCCGTTTACCTGCATGAACGGCATCGTCAGCGAGGCCATCTATCCCAAGCTCAGCCAGGCCTACGGCGGCATCCCCATCCGCAATTTCTATTTCGACGGCACGCAGTCCGACCTCGATCGCGACCTCGGCATCTACCTCGAACTCGCCCACTCCTACCGCGAGAAAAAAACGTACACGCGGCGGTATCCGGCGTATTTTGCACAAGCAGTGGCGTGAACGCGCAGCCTCTCTGGTGAATGTTGTCCGCCAGTTTCCCCAGTCCGAAGTCAAATCTTGGTCTGGAGCTGGTGCACAGCAGAACCTGAGTGCCTGAGGAACAAATCCTGCCGTTTGAGTTGCCTAACCCAGTATTAGCCTCTTGACAATGAAGGCTATTCCGATCACACTACGAGGCTAAATAGAACTCCCACGACTTAGGGAGACCAGCATGCCATTCCTTACGGCTAGCGAGATAGAAAGGCGCTTGCTTCGGAGCTCGCTCGAGGACGTCGTTAAAGTCTGCGAAGACGGTAGGTGGGCCGATCTGGGCGACGCGGTAGGGATCTACCCCTTTAAGGAGGAGAACCTCGGCACCGTCGTCTACGACTTAACGGTTGGGACCGAAGCGTATTCGCTCCGGAAGGCACAGAAGCAGCTACTTTCCAGGGAAAATCCTTTGACGATTGATCCAGGTGAAACCGTGCTCGTCTTGACGACTGAATTCCTGGTCATCACGCCCAAGTTCTCTGGCTTGGTCCTAGCGCGAGCCCGGGTCATGGGAGAAGGGCTCTCGCAGACCTCCGCCAGGGTCGACCCAACGTGGTACGGCAAGCTGCACGTACCGCTCACCAACAATACAAAATCCGTCATTACGTTGCGTCCAGGGGAAGCTTTCTGCACTTTGGGGCTCACCGAACTGGAGGAGGCGATCCCAAAAGCTCGATACCTCACGAGGAGGACTGTTCCATTCCTTGGTCAGAATACGCTCGAATACCTACCCAGCCACGCCACAGCCTGGGCCCCCATTAAGACGGAGGCCGTCAGCCTCGATGATCTGGACCACATCGTCGATTTGTTTGGGCCGCCCTTTGATGTCGTTCGAGGGGCTGTGCACAGAGTCAGGAAGGAGATCATTGAGTGGATGGAACAAAGATGGGCACCAAATGCGCTGCGCGACCTAAAAGCCAACATCTGGCAAGATGAGGTGGAAACATTAAAGAAAACCCTAGAGGAGCAGCGTAAGGAGAGCCGCTACCTCATGATTACCCTAATCTTGCTTGTCATGAGCTGGATCGTCGCTCTCTTTTTCCGGGGGAAGTAGGCGTGGCTTCGATAGCGCGTCTACCAGCGGGCTGCTTAGGGCTCCCTTCGCCAGGGCGGATTCCAACCTGTCCTCTGCTTCCACGACACCGACGGACGTCAGTTCGTATAAGTGCTGTGGTGCCCAACTGTCATGAACATAAACGAGCTCGTCGAGCAGCCGTTTTCGCTCCATGGACCGCAGGCAATTGAGTAGTTGGTACGAGAAAGTTATCGGCTGGGATATGAATCGAAAACGCTCCAACCCACCCAGGTCAGATAGGAAGTGAACAGATTTATGCAACGTGTATTCAGCAACCCTTGCCTTGTTCGCCTTCCTAAAAGCGAGGAGCGCGAAGAGGACAAGATCCTCCGCCGGAAGCGCACCGGATGGGTTGCGGCTCGGCGACGATCGTGTGTTGCTCAAGACGGCCATGACAGCGGGAGCATACTCCCCCGTATTCGCAAAGTATAGGCGAACAAAAAGCAAAAGGCAAACAAATTTAATTCCCGTTTGGGTTGGGGGGCCGGGTTGATACACATGATTTGCAGTGCTTCTACGTTGAGTGGACGGCAATCGGAATCCCTGGGGCTTAGTGAATGGTTAACGAAAAGGATTGCACGAAGAAATTGCACGCGGAAGGATTTCGTTACGTCTACATCTGGCAAGATGCCCCGAACGCGTCCTACCCGGACCACACGCATCCCGAGACCACCGCGCACGTCGTGCTGGAAGGGGAAATGACCGTCACGTATGCAGGCCAGACGCGCACTTACAAGCCGGGCGAGCGCTTCGACGTTCCCGCCCACGCCGTGCACGCTGCGCGCGTCGGCACCCAGGGCTGCAAATACATCATCGGCGAGCAATAGCTACGCTTTCCGCCACTCTTCCCAATCTTTCTCGACGGCCTTGAGCATTTTCTTGGTCGCCTCGTGCAGCCACTCAGGTGGGCGCTTGGCGAGCTCGCGGTGGACGGCGCGCATTGCTTCCTTGCTGCCCCAGTGAATGTTGGCCGTCTCGAAACCCATGGCGTGGAGCAGCCGTTCTTCGTCGCGCCGCTTAGGCAGTGTGGAGAGCTCGATGCGTGAACAATGCGGGGCGAGGCGCCGCACGATCCAACTTCCGCGAAGATGAACGTACGGGTCGATGGCGCGCGCGGCGTGGGTGATGACGTCTTCGTAACGGATCTTCTCCGAGCCCTTTCCGCCATCCGCCCACACGCACGCCGAAGGCAGCAGCGCCTTGGCTTCGCGCGCCACCCACCCTCCTTCCCAGCGAGCGAGGGCCACGTAGCGCTCGCGCCCCAGGCTGCCCAGTCCGGCCACGCGATGCGCCACCCGGTAGGGAATGCCGCGCTCCGGGAGCAGGGCTTCAAGCGCCTTGCGCGCGCTCTTCGGGACCTGGCCGCGGACCGTCGCCAGGCCTTCCATCTTCTTCCAGAACTGCACCGGATCGCGCAGATCGCCTGTCGCCACCTCGCGCAGCCAATTGTGGTTCTCTTCCAGCACAAAGGGCCGGCCGCCCGATTCGACGCCCTCGCGATATCCCGCCAGGATAGCGCCGCACGCGTCTTCAGTCTGGATCGCCAGACGGTTTCCGGCAATGGCCAAGTGTGCGCTGACCGCCAGGCGAACCAGGTCGTTCGTATACGCCATCGGGTGGGCCTCGTCGAGATCGTTGACGCCCCAGACCAAGCGTGCTTCCCGGTCGCGCCAGGTCCCGAAGTTCTCCACGTGCAGATCGCCGACGGCGAGCACCTCGGGCGCTTTCGCCATGTCTGGACAAAGCTCCGGCCAGACCTGAGCCCAGCGGTAGAATGTCGCGCGCAGAAACTGGAACGCGTCTTCGGCCATGCGCGCGTGCTTCAGTTCCAGGTCTTCTTTGACGACGGTAATGCGCTTGGCAAGCCACGCTTCGTATTTGTGGGTAGCTTTTTGGATTTTCATCGCACACTGCCTCCGGACTCTGCCCAGCCCTTTCGGCGGAAGTATTCTTCAACCTTCCTGAGGTCTTCCTCAGTATCCACGCCGATCGTGTCCTGGGGGGTTTCCATCACGGTAATGGAAATGCCGTTTTCGAGAAACCGCAGTTGCTCGAGCCGCTCAAGCTGTTCGAGGGGCGAAGGGGGCAGGCGATGGAACTTCTCCAGCGCCGCGGCAGTGAAAGCGTAAAGGCCCTGATGCTTGTAATACTGCACGCGCCCCATTCCCTCGCGGTCGTAGGGAATCTGGGCGCGTGAGAAGTAAAGCGCGCGGCCGGCGAGATCCGTCACCACCTTGACGTTGCTGGGATCGCGCGCGCTCACCGCGTCGATCGCCACCTTAAGCGTGGAGACCTGAGTTCCCGCCGTCTCCTGAAATGGCCGGAGCAGAAGGTTGACGTGGCCCTCAGTGATCATAGGCTCATCGCCCTGGATGTTGACCACGATCTCAGCGGGTTCGCGCGTCATCACCTCCCACGCGCGGTCGGTCCCCGAGCGGTGGGACGACGACGTCATCATCACGGGGATGGAATGCTCGCAGCAAACGGTCACTATCTCTTCGGAGTCTGTCGCCACCACAAGCCGCTCCAGGCATGCCGCGCGCCGCGCGCCTTCATAAACCCACACAATCATCGGGCGCCCGCAAATTGGTGCGAGCGCTTTGCGCGGCAGCCGGGTGGATTCCAGTCGAGCGGGGATGACGCCCAGGACCTTGACCATGCGCCCTAGGATATATCATCAGACCGCCCGGAAAGGCTACCCTTCTTGCGCGATTTCTGGCGAGGACGGCTTTCCGGGGCTATACTCCCCTCGCCATGACCCGCGGCACTCCATTCCCGATCGGCAAGCTTCCCGCGAAGGTGTTGCAGACGCTGCTGCAGACGTGCCCGGTTCCCAAGTCCTCCGGCGTCGTGGTGGGACCGCGCTTCGGCGAGGATGCAGCGGTGATTGATATTGGCGCCAAGTACCTGGTGGCCAAAACCGATCCCATCACCTTTACTGCCGAGCGCATCGGCTGGTACGCCGTGAACATCAACGCCAACGACATCGCCACATTGGGTGCGTGTCCACGCTGGTTCCTGGCCACGCTGCTGCTCCCCGAAAAGCGCAGCACAGCGGCGCTGGCGCGAAGCATTTTCCGAGACATCCTCGGCGCTTGCCGTGCGCTGGGAATCACCCTCTGCGGCGGGCATACGGAGATTACCGCGGGCCTCGAGCGGCCTATCGTGGTTGGGCAAATGCTCGGCGAGGTCGAGAAGGCAAAGCTGGTGAGGAAGGAGAGCCAGCAGCCGGGCGACGTGGTGATCCTCACGGGAGGGATTGCGTTGGAAGGGACGGCCCTTCTGGCGCGCGAGAAAGTCGCGGAACTGGTGCGCAGACTGGGCCGCACCGTAGTGCGACGAGCTCAGCGCCTGCTCTTCCGGCCCGGCATCAGCGTCGTGCAGGCGGCTCGGCTGGCAGTTCGGCATGGCGTGGTCCACGCCATGCACGATCCCACGGAGGGAGGGTTGCTCTCCGGCCTGTATGAAATCGCGCGGGCAGGCCGGGTCGGCTTGCGCGTGTGGAAAGAAAAAGTGCCGCTCCTCCCTGAAACTCAGGCCTTCGCGCGGGTGTTGAATTTTGATCCCTTCGCCCTCATCGCTTCGGGAGCGCTGCTGGTGGTCGCACACCGGGACTCCGCGGCTAAACTTCTACGGGCCTTCACGCGACGCAAAATTGTGGCGGCAGCCATCGGTGAAGTCCAACCTCAGCAAGCCGGCATTCAAATGTTCGAGCGCGGCCGCGCGGTGCCATGGCGCGTGCCGGCGCGGGACGAAATTGCACGATTGCTGGCTTGACCCTTGTCGGCTGGTCGGCAAAATTCACTACTGAAACGTCGTGCCCAGGTGCTCCCGAATACGGGCGTGATGGCCTGTAGGACGGGCCTGCCGAGGCGCTGAGCCCCGCTAAATTTGCGCCTTCGGAGCGATTGGCATCCAAGCGCATTTGTGATATATTGAGGCAGTGAAACGCGCATTTTCCAGGAGCTTCGGCGCCTTCTTAAGTACGTTCCAATTCACAAAAAAGTGGGGAAGAGGGAAAGGCTCGTAGCGATCCCGGACGAATCCGGAAGCCCACTCTTGCGGAAGGCTCGCGCTGCGAGTTAGGCTTAGCTCGGTTCCGCGCGCATCCCGCGGGGCCAGTCCACCTCCTCTGAAATCGTCATGAACGCGTGGCAGGAAATCCTGAGCTACCTTAAATCGAAGGTGAATACCCAAAGCTACCAGACTTGGTTGCGGCCTACTCGTTTCAGTCATGCTGACCAGGAAACGTTGGTGGTTAATGTCCCCAACCGAGAGTTCCAGGAGTGGCTTCCGGAGCATTACGGGGCGCTGGTCCAGGAAGCCCTGATCCAGCTACGGAGAGCGCCAGCGCGCAACCGCTGCAGGCCCAACTCGATTTTGACTCCGTCGATCATCAGCTGAACCCGCGCTATACGTTTGATACGTTTGTGGTCGGTTCGTGCAACCAGTTTGCCCACGCCGCCGCCCAAGCTGTAGCAGAGACGCCTGCCACCGTCTACAATCCACTCTTTCTTTATGGAGGAGTGGGGCTGGGCAAAACGCATCTCATGCAGGCGGTCGGACACCTGGTCAAAAGGAAATGGAAGACGATGCGCCTGGCTTACGTCTCCTCCGAGCACTTCACCAACGAAGTCATCAACTCACTCCGCTACGACCGCATGGTTTCTTTCCGCGAGAAGTATCGGAACGTGGACATCCTGTTGATGGATGATATTGAGTTTATCGCCGGCAAAGAACGGACACAGGAGGAGTTCTTCCATACCTTCAACGTGTTGTATGAAACCCAAAAGCAGGTGGTAATGTCCAGCGATTGTCCGCCCAAAGAAATCACGGGCTTGGAGGAAAGGCTGCGCTCACGCTTCGCTTGGGGTTTGACCGCCGACCTTCAGGCTCCTGACCTTGAGACGCGGCGGGCCATCCTCGCAAAGAAGAGCGAGAGCCAGAACGTCATCTTACCGGATGACGTCAGTGATTTCGTCGCGAGGAAGATCAAGTCCAGCGTTCGGGATCTGGAAGGCGCACTCACGCGCCTGATCGCCTATACATCCCTGACAGGTGCTGATATCTCGTTGTCTATGGCTCAGCAAGTGCTTAAGAATCTGATGGATCTGGACGAGCGGCGGATTTCTATCGAGCACATCCAACGAACCGTCTGCCAGGAGTTTAACCTAAGTCTTTCGCAGCTCAAGGCCAAGAACAACAGCCATGCGGTGGCTTTTCCCCGGCAGGTTGCCATGTATCTGACTAAGGAACTGACACCGGCGTCGCTCCCCCAGATTGGCAGGGAGTTCGGCGGAAAGCATCACACGACCGTCCTGCACTCCATCAAGAAGATCACGGAGCTCCGCCAGTCTGACCGCGATTTGAACAGGCTTCTCAACAAGCTGTGTGATAGCCTGCATTGAACTTACCTATTTGTCACAGGCCTTGTGGATTGGAAAAATTTGTGGATTTCCCGGAGAGCCTAAGGGAGGCCAAGTAATTCACAGTGGCTCAGCGAAAACTCACAGCTTGCCAGACGGTAATGCTAAGTGAAGATTAGGGTTTGGGGATTTTCCACATATGCACAGGATCTACTACTAAATCTTGTTGACAGGATGCTAATCCCATGGAATTCAGCGTCAGCAAATCCGCGCTTCTGAAAGAGCTTGCCCTTACCCAAGGCGTCGTGGAGAAGAAGACCACGATACCAATTCTTTCCAACCTCCTGGTGGAAGCTGAAGGGTCAACACTTCGGATCAGCGCGACCGACTTGGATTTAGGAGTACTCTGCGGCTGTCCTGCCAAGGTCAAAAAGGAAGGGTCGGGAACGATCCCGGCGAAGCGACTCCTGGAAATAGTTCGATCTCTTCCTGAAGCCGAGATCCATTTCAAGGCTCTCGAGAACCACTGGGTTCAAGTTAATTGCGAGAGGTCGTCCTTTAAGTTGGTGGGGATGGCCAAGGACAACTTTCCCACCCTTCCGGAGGTCCCGCCCGCGCTTGCGTCACTTCCTGCGGGAGTCTATTCCGCGATGATTCAAAAGACGATCTTCGCGATTTCCAGTGAGGAATCCCGGTATACCTTGAATGGGGCTTTACTGTTACTCAAGCCTGACAGCGTCACCATGGTGGCGACAGACGGGCACCGGTTGGCGCTCATCGAGCGCCAGGTTGAAGTGCAAGGGCTCAAGAACGAATTGCGAGTGCTTATTCCTAAAAAGGCAATGGGGGAACTACTCCGTTTGCTTGCGGAAGGAGACGAGGCGAGGGCGGTTCAACTTTCTAAGGACGAGAGCCATTTATTCTTCTCCTTAGGCGAGCATGTGCTTATATCGCGCATGCTGACCGGGCAATTTCCTAATTACGAGGCCGTGCTGCCAAAGGATAACAAGCGCGTCGTTGAGCTCAACAAAGAGCAGACTGCCCAAGCCATCCGGCGGGTTGCGCTCCTGGCGGACGAGCGCTCGCGGGCCGTACGCCTGCAATTCGACAAGGACCACATGGAGATTTTTTCCTCCAGCGGGGAGTACGGGGAAGCGCACGAAGTACTGGACGCCTCCTACCAGGACGATCCCTTGCAGATTGGCTTTAACTACCAGTATTTATTGGACTTCCTGAGTGTTCTGGGAGAGAGCGGGAAAGTTCGGCTGGAATTGAAGGACGAGCAGAGTGCAGGCCAACTAGGGCCGGCAGAACAGGGTGCGTACCGGTACCGGTATGTTGTCATGCCAATGCGCATCTAATTGATTTAGGGCGGACTGCCGCGCAGTTAGGCCGGAAGGAGCGGCGTCACGAAGACTTATCTACACGACAATGCAAGGTCCGGCAAGCCCAGGCCGGCAGGGATGCGTTTTCTCTGTCGGCTTTTTCGTATAGACGGCAGACCGAACGGAGATTGGGAGATCGCGTGAGCAAGGAGAGCAATTCGACCCAAGCGTACGACGCGACCAGCATCAAGGTCCTCGGCGACCTGGAAGCTGTGCGCAAACGCCCTGCGATGTACATCGGCTCGACGGGGCCGATGGGGCTGCACCATCTGGTTTGGGAGGTTGTGGACAATTCGGTCGACGAGGCCCAGGCAGGTGAGGCGGACCGCGTCGACGTCATCGTCCATTCCGACAACTCCGTGACGGTCATCGACAACGGGCGGGGTATTCCCGTGGATATGCACAAGGAGGAAGGTCGCTCGGCTGCGGAAGTCGTCATGACCGTGCTGCATGCCGGCGGCAAGTTCGATACGAAATCGTACAAAGTCTCGGCCGGGTTGCACGGCGTGGGCGTCTCCGTGGTCAATGCCCTTTCGGAGTGGCTTGACCTCGAGATCTGGCGCGATGGGTTCACCTGGGAACAATCCTATGAACGCGGCAAACCACTCGCCCCCCTGAAGCGCGCGGGCAAGACCGAGCGCCGTGGCACCAAGGTCACATTCCTTCCCGACGCCAAGATCTTCGATACCATCGAATTCAATTACGACACGCTCGCCCAGCGCCTGCGCGAGCTTTCATTTTTGAACAAAGGGCTGACCATCCGTCTCAAGGACGAGCGGACGAACAAGCAAGCCGATTTTCATTACACCGGTGGCATCGCGGAGTTCATCAAGCACCTGAACAAAAACAAAGAGGTACTGCACGCCACGCCGATTTACGCGGAAGCCGATCGCGATGACGTCCATATGGAGTTCGCGCTCCAGTACAACGACGCGTACACAGAAACGGTGTTCTCCTTCGCCAATAATATCAACACCGTGGACGGCGGAACGCACCTGTCTGGATTCCGCTCCGCCTTGACGCGTGCTATCAACCAGTTTGGACAGGTCCAGGGTCTCTTCAAAGATGTGAAAGAGAATCTCCAGGGTGAAGATGTCCGCGAAGGGTTGGTGGCGGTCATCAGCGTGAAGTTGCAGCAGCCGCAGTTCGAAGGCCAGACGAAAGGAAAACTCAACAGCGATATCCAGAGCACCGTCGGCAGCTTTGTGTATGAAAAGCTGATGGAGCAATTCGAGAAGAATCCCACGATCGGGCGCAAAATTTGCGCCAAGGCCATTGACGCCTCCCGGGCGCGCGAAGCGGCACGCAAGGCGCGCGAGTTGACGCGCCGGAAAGGCGCGCTCGATTCCGGCGGCCTGCCCGGCAAGCTAGCGGATTGCCAGGAGAAAGACCCCGAACGGTGCGAACTCTTTCTGGTCGAGGGCGATTCGGCCGGCGGCTCCGCCAAGCAGGGGCGCGACCGGCGTTATCAGGCCATCCTGCCGCTGCGCGGCAAAATCCTGAACGTCGAGAAGGCACGCTTCGACAAGATGCTGGCCCACGAGGAAATCCGCGCCCTCATTACCGCCCTCGGCACAGGCATCGGCAAGGACGACTTTGACGTCACCAAGCTTCGCTACTCGAAGATCATCATTATGACCGACGCGGACGTGGACGGCTCGCATATCCGCACGCTCCTGCTCACCTTCTTCTACCGGCAGATGCGCGAACTGGTCGAGCGCGGGCACGTCTTCATCGCCCAGCCGCCGCTCTACCTGATCAAGAAGGGCAAATCGCTGCGCTACATCCGCGATGAGAAGGAATTCCGCCGCGAGGTGATGAAGCGCGCCACCGAAGACCATGCCGTCGAGATCGATGATGGTAAGAAGAAGGTCAAGCTGGAGGGCGGCGACCTCACCAACTTCCTCATGGCTCTGGCCGAGTACGTCGAGCTGTTTGATAAGCTCGAAAAGCGCATTGGCGACGCCCGCCCCGTCGACGCCCTGCTCAAGGCCGAGCTCGGCAAAAAGATGGAGCTCGAAGACAAGACGAAACTCGAAATCGTGGCGCGCGAGCTGAAGGCGGAGGGTTTCAAGACCGAGCTGAAGCTCGACGAGGAGCACAACCTCTACGTGCTGACCTATTCCAACGAAACTCTCGGCGAGCGCACCATCGATTGGGACCTGCTTTCGAGCGCCGATTACCGGCGCCTGCTGGACCTCCATCGCCGCGTGCGCGACTTTGACAAGCCCCCGTTCGTCATCGCCACCAATGGCAGCCAGACGACCATCTCGGACCGCAAGGAACTCCTCGACCACGTTATGACGCTCGGCAAGAAGTCATTCACCGTGCAGCGCTTCAAGGGCCTGGGTGAAATGAATCCCGACCAACTCTGGCAAACTACCATGGACGCCGAACAGCGCGTCCTCCTCCAGGTTCGCGCCGAAGATACCGAGGCGGCGGAGAACATCTTCACCGTGCTGATGGGCGACGCCGTCGAACCACGCCGCGAGTTCATCGAGACCAATGCCCTCGACGTGAAGAACCTGGATATTTAGGTGGCGAGCCTCGATGGATAGCTACGAAGAAAAATGGCACGAGCTGCAACGGTGCAGAAACCGTTACATCTTCGCTCTTTTGGTTTATTTTCCAATCGTCGGTACGATTGGCTTTCTAGGACAGAGGTTCGTGAGAAGCCTGGTCCCGGGTGTCGTCGTGTTTGGTATTTGGGCGGCAATGCTCATTTACCTTGGAAATAAATTGAGGACTTGGCCTTGCCCCCGGTGCGGTAAATGGTTCTCGGCTACGAGCTGGTATGACCGAGGCTGGTTCGTGCGCCGCTGCATCCACTGCGGGCTGCCCAAGTATTACACACCACCAAGCGCGAAAAGGCAGAATGAAGCGGAGAACATCTGGTAAGAAGCGCAACACTGCCAGAGTGGAGCGCGACGACATTACAAGCTATCCGGCGTATGGCATGTGGGCGGACCGGGAGGATATGAAAGATCCGTCCGCATGGGTGAGAAAGATCCGCGCGCCTCGGTGCGACCGCCAGGGCCGACGCCGAAGCAAGTAGGGCAGCCCCCTTGCGGTGCTCCCGGCAATCGGTGATGCGGGAGGGCCATGAAGGCCCTCCCCTACGAAGGAAATGGAACGAATGGGTGACCAGGAACTCATCAAGCCGGCGAACCAGATTCCCGTCAACATTGAAGACGAGATGCGGAAATCGTATCTCGACTATGCGATGAGCGTGATCATCGGGCGCGCGCTGCCCGACATCCGCGACGGGCTGAAGCCGGTGCATCGCCGCATTCTCTATGCGATGTACAAGGAGGGGAACACCTCCGATAAGCGCTACATCAAATGCGCGGGCGTGGTGGGCGAGGTCATCAAGAAATATCACCCGCACGGCGACGCCGCCGTTTACGACACGCTGGTGCGCATGGCCCAGGACTTCAACATGCGCTATCCCCTGATTGACGGTCAGGGAAATTTCGGCTCCGTGGACGGCGACCCCCCGGCCGCCTACCGGTACACGGAATGCCGCCTGGCGCGCCTCGCCGAGGAGATGCTGGCGGACATCGGGAAGGAAACCGTAGACTTCGTTCCCAACTTCGACGAGTCCACTGAAGAGCCCACCGTCCTGCCCACCAAGATCCCGAACCTGCTCATCAACGGTTCGGACGGCATCGCCGTAGGCATGGCCACCAAGATTCCGCCGCACAATCTGACGGAGATTATCGAGGCGACCGTCCTGCTCATCAACAAACCCAACGCGTCGCTCGATGAAGTCCTGTCACTGGTCCCCGGGCCGGACTTTCCCACGGGGGCATATATCTACGGCAAGAGCGGAATCAAGTCGGCTTACCAGACCGGCCGCGGCCAGTTCACGATGCGCGCCAAGGCCGCCATCGAACGGCCCACCAAGGAAAAGCAGCAGATCGTCATCACCGAAATTCCCTTTCAGGTGAACAAATCTAAAGTCATCGAGCGCATCGCCGAGCTGGTGCAGGATAAGAAAATCGAAGGCATCTCCGACATCCGCGACGAATCCGACCGCGAGGGCATGCGGATTGTCATCGAGCTGCGGCGCGGCGAGCAGCCCGAAGTCATCCTGAACAACCTCTACAAGCACACGCAACTTCAGGAGACTTTCGGCATGATCATGCTGGCCATCGTCAACGGCCAGCCGCGCACCCTCCCGCTGGTCGATGCCCTTCAGCTCTTCATCGACCATCGCGTCAGCGTAGTGCGCCGGCGCACCGCGTATGACCTGCGCAAGGCGGAAGAGCGCGCGCATATCCTGGAAGGGTTTCTCAAGGCGCTCCAGCACCTCGACGCCATTATCAAACTGATTCGCGGGTCCAAGACGCCGCCCGAAGCGCGCGAGGGTTTGATGACCCGCTTCGAGTTCACCGAGCGCCAGGCGCAGGCTATCCTGGAGTTGCAGTTGCAGCGCCTGACCGCCCTCGAGCGCGACAAGATTCAGCAGGAATACGACGAGCTGCAGAAGAAAATCGCCGAATTCAAGGAAATCCTGGCGAGCGAGAAGGCCCTGAAGAAAGTCGTCGTCAACGAGCTGAAGGAAATCCAGAAAGACTACGGCGACGTCCGGCGGACGGAGATCATCGAAGAGCAGGCGGAAATCAAGCTTGAGGACCTTATCGCCGTTGAGGACGTGGTCATCACCGTTTCACACTCCGGCTACACCAAGCGCACCCCGCTCAGCGCGTATCGCCAGCAGGGTCGCGGCGGGAAGGGCCGCCTCGGCATGCGGACGCGCGACGAGGACTTCGTCGAGAACCTCTTCATCGCCTCGACGCACAGCTATATCCTGGTTTTCACGAACCCCGGAAAACTTTACTGGCTGAAGGCCTACGAGATTCCGGACGTGGGTGCGGCCGGCAAGGGCAAGCACATCCTGAACCTCGTCAACCTCGCGAAGGGGGAGAAAGTCGCGTCGGTTGTGGCCGTTAAAGAGCTGCCCGACGAGCCGAAGGATGTGACCGTAGAGGGCGAGGCGCTGGCCGCCGAGGGTTACATCACCATGGTCACGCGCCAGGGCATCATCAAAAAGACGCGCCTGGCGGAATTCTCCAACCCCAACTCGCGCGGCATCATCGCCATGAAAATCGAGGAAGGCGACGAGCTCATCGCCGCCAAGCTCACCTCCGGCCGCGATACGATTTTCCTGGCCTCGCACGAGGGCATGGCCATCCGCTTCCCCGAGTCCGACGTCCGCGATATGGGCCGCGCCGCCTACGGCGTGAATGCCATGAATCTCGACGAGGGCGATTATATTGTGGGTATGGAAATTGTCGGCGAAAAAGAGCTCATCCTTTCGGTGACTGAAAAGGGATACGGCAAACGCACCGCCATCACCGAATACCGCTTGCAATCGCGCGCCGGCAAGGGCGTCATCAACGTCAAGACCACGGAGCGCAACGGCAAAGTCGTCGCGGCGCTGAGCGTCACCGAAGATACCGAGGTTATGATCATCTCCCAGCAGGGCAAGATCACCCGCCTGGATTCGAGTGAGATCCGGGAGAGCGGCCGCTCCGCCCAGGGCGTGCGGCTGATCAATCTCGGGGAAGGCGATCAGGTCGCCGCGGCCTGCCTCGTCAAGAGCGAGACCAACGGCAACGGCGCGCAGGGTGTGTTGATTCAGTAGCAATGTAGGGCTGGGTCTTTCGCCTTCCTTGTCCTCCGATTTTCCAAGTGTTAAAGTGGACAGTGGGAACAGGCTCAAATGCCCACGATTCTTCTGGTCAGGGGCTGGCGGCTGTTTTTCTACATGAACGAAGGTAACGAACCGCTACACATCCACGCTCGCAAGGCAGAGTCTGAGTGCAAGTTCTGGCTTCGTCCGGGAACGTACGAAATCGAGGAGGCTTGGTCCTATAACTTGGGTCCAGTGCTGCGACGCGAGGTCAGGAAGATAATCTTCGATCACTTTGAGCTGATTTGTGAAGAATGGCGACGAGTTTTTGGAGGCACAGGCCGTGAAGGCAACTGAGCCGATTACGGCGAGGAAGATTGAAACGACTCGCGAGGGGCTGGTGGTTGTGCTCGATGATCGACGTGTCTTAATTCCTTGGGGGAAATGTTCGCCGCGATTAGCGGCGGCGACGGAAGCCGAGCGCTTGAATGCTGAGCTCTCACCGGGCGGATACGGCATTCATTGGCCCCTGCTCGATGAGGACCTTTCGATTAATGGGCTAATGCAACAGAACAATGAATGACCTGGAAAATAAAGAACACCGACTGCACGAGGCATTGGTCTCGGTGCCGTCGCTGATCGTCGCGTATTCCGGCGGCGTGGACTCGGCGTATCTCGCCTACGCGGCGCACCAGGCGCTGGGCGAGCGCATGCTGGCGGTGACGGCGCTGAGCGCCAGCTATTCCGCGCGCGACCGCCAGGAAGCGGAGCGCGTGGTGGCGGGCGCGGGATTCCGTCACGAGTTCATCGAGACCGACGAGCTTTCCAATCCGGCCTATCGCGCCAACAATACAGATCGCTGCTACTTCTGCAAGGACGAACTCTTCGACAGGCTGGACGACCTCGCATCGCAGCGGGGTTTTGCGGCCGTGGCGTATGGCGTGAACCTGGACGACCGCGGCGACTGGCGCCCGGGCCAGCGCGCTGCGCGCGAGCATCGCGTGCTGACGCCGCTCCTTGACGCCGGGCTGACCAAAGCCGACATCCGCGAGTTGGCGCGCCGCGCGGACCTTCCCGTCTGGAATCGCCCCGCTTCCGCCTGCCTTTCCTCGCGCATCGCCTATGGCATCGAGGTGACGCCGGAGCGCCTGGCCGTCGTCGAGAAAGGCGAAGAAGCGCTCCGCACCCTCGGCTTCCGGCAGTTTCGCGTGCGCTACCACGAAAACCTGGTGCGCATCGAGATTGGGCCGGAGGAATTGCCACGCGCCCTCACTCCCGAAATGGCGCGGCAGTTCGTCGAGACCTTCAAGCCTCTGGGTTTTGCGTACGTCACGCTCGATCTCGAAGGCTATCGGACCGGCTCACTCAATGCCCGCATCGTCCGCATTCAGACTTAGTTGCTTCCGGCCGAATCTTCCCTCGCTTTGCTTTCGGAGGATTTCATGTCCAGGCGACTGCGCTCGGCCCTCCGTTTTTTCTGCGCGCTGCTTCTCAGCGCGAGTTTCTCAACTTCAGGACACGCCCAGGTGAAGACAACCGCTGAACGGCTCGGTTATCCGCCGGATGCCAAGCTGCTGATAATCCACGGGGACGACCTCGCGGTTGCGCATTCGGTAGACCTCGCCACGTTCAAAGGGCTTGATGAGGAGGCCCTGAGCTCCGCCAGCGTCATGGTGCCGTGCCCGTGGCTCCCGGAAGTCGCGGCCTACGCGAAGGACCATCCTGACGCGGATATTGGCATTCATCTCACGCTTACGAGCGAATGGAAATCTTACCGCTGGGGCTCCGTGGCGCCGCGGGACCAGGTGCCCGGCCTCTTCGACGCCGGGGGGTATTTGTGGCCGGACGCGCCGTCCGTGGGCACGCACGCGAAGCCGGAAGAGGTCGAGCGCGAGATTCGCGCTCAGATCGACCGCGCGCTGAAACTCGGCATTAAGCCCACGCACCTCGACAATCACATGGGCTCCGTATTCACCAACCCGGCGCTCTTCGCCATCTTTGCGAAAGTGGCCCGCGAGTATGGCCTGCCGTTCCTGGCGGTACGGATTCCCGGCGCTCCGCCGCAAATGCTGGCGCAGCTCACCGACCGCGACATCGTGCTGGATTCGGTGATCACCGCGCACGAAGGGGTGCGCCCCGAGGAGTGGAGGGACTTTTGCGCGGGCCTGATGCGCACCGTCAAGCCCGGCCTCACCGAACTCATCGTGCATCTCGGCTACGACGATGCCGACTTGCGCGCCATCACCGAAGGTCATTCTGGATGGGACGCCGCCTGGCGGCAGCGCGATTTCGATGTGGTGACCAGTCCGGAATTCAAAAAGCTCCTCCAGCAAAATCACATCACCGTCGTGCGCTGGCGCGACCTCCCAAAGCGCGTCCAATGACCACGCAAAGGTTCGAACCCTACGCTTTCCCAAACTCCTTGGCCGCGCGGATGGTGTCGGTGTGGATTGTGACCGTGTCGTCGACGCGGCGGGCGTAGCCGCCGGCGAGGGTGACGGCGACGGGGATTTTCCTCGCCCGGGCTTTCTCGAAGACCAAATGGTCGCGCTTCTCGAGTCCTTCCAAAGTGAGCTTTAATCCTCCCAGTTGGTCCTCGCGATAGGGATCGGCGCCGGCGATGTAGAAGATCAGGTTCGGCGCAAATTCCGCGAGCGCTTGGTCCAGGCCTGCCTCGAGCGCGTGCAGGTATTCCTCGTCTCCCATGCCGTCCGTCATGTTGATGTCCAGAGTGCTTGGGGGTTTAGGATACGGATAATTATTCTCCTGATGTATAGAGAGAGTAAACACCGTGTGGTCGCCGCCGAAGATCGCGGCCGTGCCGTTGCCCTGGTGGACGTCGCAATCCACGGTCATCGCCCGCTCGATGGCCTGATCCTTCTGCAAACGGCGAATGGCGATAGCGACGTCGTGCAGCACGCAGAAGCCCTCGCCGTGGTCGGGGTACGCGTGGTGAAACCCACCGCCGATATTCACCGCCGTGCAATCTTCCAGCGCCAGGCGGCCTGCCAGAATCGACCCCCCCGCAGAGAGCCACACCGCGCGCACCAGCTCCGGAG
>JAIQGA010000194.1 GCA_020072925.1 Terriglobia bacterium
CCGTTTGCTTTCTTCAACATCCAGCTCGGATACGCGCTTGGGATGGGCACACAAATCGGTTTCAAGCTGCTGCGCACCGGGTGAGCGGGGAATATGTCAAACAGACAGCCCGCAATCTTGCGGTTGACGTCGTAACCCGGATAGCTGTCCTCCAAAATGCGCCAAACGTCTCGACGCTGTCCAGGTATTAAACATTCGAGAATGTACAGCAGGAAGGCATAAGTCTCTTCGTAATCCTTTATGACGACGTTTGGTTGATGCTGGCGCTCTAAAGCTTCAAAAAACTTACCTATGTGGTCGCCGGGTTCTGGAAACAGTGGCCGTTTGCCCTCGAAATAAACGTGTTCGATCTTCTCTCTCTCAGGATCGCAGTTTCCATGAATGGCGTTATTTCGTTTGTCCATGACGCGTTTGAAGCTTTTGAACTCCTCTGAATCCTGGTCTATCGCTTTCGCAAAGCCCTCGCACTTGTAGAACAAGTCGAACAGTTTAACGTCAATGTTTGACCGGATAAACTCCTCGAATTGACGTTTGTTACGGCGGATTTCCTGCTTACACAGGATCAAGACCACCATATTTATGAAGGCCTCCGCCAACACCGGGGTTAGCAATGACAGCTCTAGGCAGTGTCGATAGAGTTCAACGGATCGTTTCGCAAGCTGGTCGGCGAGCTTTGCACCTCGCGCGGATGTTTTCTTATTCCTGAATGATGGTGTTTTGTAAGACTGATACCGTCCCATGTTGTCCAAAATCTCAGCGTGAAGTTCGGCGCAAATGTCCGCGATCTCGACAAACTTATTTGGAAAGGTCACCCAATGTTCCAAGGACTTGAGCACAGCGCTTTTGTCCTTGCCGACGCGCCCGTAATCCGCTTTAACTGCAAGCACAAGGTCGCGCCAGTTCCCATCGGTCAGCTTCTCGGAAACCATACAGTGAATTTCACGGGACATGCCACAAAGATACACATCTTCGTCGCCTGCTTTTAGGTAGTAGTCCCAATGTATCCAATTGTCACTGGTATCTTGACGGAGCCAGTTCTGGAAGCCGTTGGGTTCGCCAAATCTGGCTTTGAGGTAGCAATACACGTCAAGCGGTGATAGCTGCTGACGAACTATGAGCAGTGACGGTTTAGGTCGCTTTGTGGGGTCAGGGTGCTTACTCTCCAGCCATTCGAGCATTTCTTCCTCGGACGGACGCCGCCATGACTGCACGTCCAAGCATATAGGCTGTGGGCGGCGTTTCCTGAGGGAAGTGTTCTTATCTGTCATATTACGGTCGTCCAACCTTGTCGGCCATTTTGCTGGCTGCAGAAAGCGCACGGTAAAGCGTGGTGCGGCCTTCTGCATGTCGCCGTTCTGGTCGTCGGCTGATACTCGCGCGTAGCCGTATTTGACGGCCCCATTTTGGGACAGAGTTTCGGGATACGCAAGTCCGCGTTTTATGGGGCCCCGCACTTCGCCGGCTGGCGCAGACCGCTGATTTTTGCGGTCTGCGTGGTCCCGAAGGGACTGTGTGCCAGGCGGCATGCCAGAAAAGTTCCGCTGCGCGAAATATGGCACACGCTACGATACAAGCGTCTGCGCCAGCCAGCGATGGATTCCTGCCCTCGCTTGCGCGGGGGTGACAACCTTACGCGGGAATGACAGGGTGAAAGGGGGGCGGCAAACTGTCAACTGTCGACTGTGGACTGCCGACTGCTTCTAAGGAATCTATTTTTGGGGATGAATATCATGCTTGCTCCGGCGAGGCCTTTGAAAACGGCCGTTCGGCCCTTGGAAGGAGCAGTCAGCACGCCCCGGCCGCCTGGGGGCGGCCTTTTTCGGCGTTTGGGACCCCGGACGAGGGGTCTCTGGACCGATTTGCGCATGGGAGGGCCGGGTCGCAACGGCCACTCGGGCGCTGCCGGAGCTAATATGATATTCATCTTTTTGGGAACGAAGCCAAGAGGTTATTGAAAATAAAGGACCGCGCGAGGAACGAAGCCAAACGAACCCAAGAAATGACCTTTGATTTCGTGTATCTTATGGTAGCCAAAGGAGATAAACGAACCCAAGGAAACCCGGAAGGTGTCTATCCTCTTGAAAACACAAGTGCCAGGAGAATCAAGAATAGGCACCCGACAAGCGCACAAATGTCGTCAGGCTTCGCCCAAGAGGAGTAAGATTTCCGGCGATGCTGGGAACGTGCCGCCTCACACTTCTCGCGCTTCTCGTCGGTGAGTTCCTGGCCAGTCCGGCGAGCGGCAACTCGGCTCAAGCTCCTGCATCCCCAAAGGCCGGGCCGGCAGAATCAGCATCCAAAACGCTTACGCCCTCGAAGTTCCTGCAGAACCTTCCGGCGGGTTTCACCTTGCCTCTGCGGAGTGACCAGGTCGGCTGGCGATTGCTGGCGGACTACGGTGCGGTTTTTGTGGCGCGCGGTGGCGTGACCCCTCCACCCTGCCTGATCTTCCCGGACGCGGCGTCGCTGGCGCGCTGGCGAAGCGGCCTCAAGATTGGGCGTGCTACGATGGCGGGCAAGGTCGTGGAGTTGCAGGCGCCCGCCCTCGAGGCCTTGCTGGCAGCGCGCGCCGAGGCCCTGAAGGCGCACCTCAACATCACGCTGCGCGCCCGGGACGGGGCGGCCCGAAGCTACGGCCGCACCTCGCAGCTCTGGACGTGGCGCGTCCAGGCGGCCCTGGCCCACTGGGTGAAGGCCGGGCGCCTGAGCAAGACAGACGCCGCCCGCCTCCGCGCGCTCGCCCCGCGCGAGCAAGTCCCGGAAATACTCCTCCTCGAACAGCAAGGCCTCTTCTTCAGCGCGGACTTTACCAAACCCATTCTCAATTCCGTGGCGCCACCCGGCGCTTCGCAGCACCTTTCCATGCTGGCGCTCGACATCCGGCAGAGCGACAACCGCAAGGTGCGCGCCATCCTGGCCCGACACGGCTGGTTCCAGACCATCCCGCTGGATTTGCCCCACTTCACCTACCTGGGCGTTCCGGAGAGCCAACTGCCCTCGCTCGGCCTGAAACTTGTCGAGCAAAAGGGCAGGCCCTTTTGGGTGCCCGACCTGAAAGATTGATGCATACCATGACGGACCTGATTGGCCTGCGTCTTTGTGGTGGCGAAGACGCCAGGGATGGGGCTTAGAGGGTGCGCCTTGCGATACTGTGTGCATTTCGGCTCAGCCTCGGGCAACCAATCATCGAGTGTTTTGACTCAAATCTCAGGGTCTATACCTGATTGCAGTTCGTTGCGTAGAAACGTATCAAGATACGGCGCACGATGTCTGTTGCAGCTTAAGGAATTCCAAAGGAAGTGGAAGGGAGCACCCGGCGGGTAGTTGTCGAAACCCAAGTTTGCATTCAGGTCGAGAGCTGAAGCAGGTATGCGTGCCGCTGGCCTCAGGAGGTATTGAGCTATGAAAGACTCCTCTTTCACCTTGCTGATCCACGATAACACCGAACCTCTTGAACCGCTGAAAGAGGCGCTGCTGGACCTGGCGGTGGACACCTTCAACGTTCACAACCTCGATGTGGCGAAGACATTGCGCTCCGAAGCCCAACCCCAGGTGATCTTCATCGACACGGGTCTCCCGGAGGAGGCGTGGGCCGGCGTCTTTAGTTTGGTCGAAAGGGCCGACGTGCCATTGAACATCATCGTTATGGGAACAAGCACTCATCTGGAGCGTTACCTGTCAGCGATGGGCCGCCGCTCGTTCAATCTCGTTGTGCCTCCGTTCGTCCTTGAGTCGCTGGGGTATGTCATCCGGTCGAACGCGTTGGAGGAGCGCTTTCGCCCGGATGCCCCGGCGCGAGCGGCCTATGTCTAGGCTAGGCATTTCAGGGATGGGGGAGAGGGGCTGGACGTTGGTCGTCCTGCGGCGGGCGGTGGGCCGGGCGCAGGCTGACTCAGCCGCAATTCCCGGGGGGATCAGGGCAAGGCATAGTGGGGAGCAAGTCAGACCGGTTCACCCTGTAGGGGGGCGGTTCTGCCGGCGCAGGGCCGCCTTTTTTTCCCCGCGTCTTTCCTAAAGGCAAAATCCCGCCTGTGAACCCGCCTCTGTTGGCGACGCTTGCGCGCGCCTAGTGCCGTTCCAACTCTCCGCGCCTGATTCGCGTAAGCCAAGTACCACCTGATGATAGGCAGGTCAGAAGCGGAATTCACCGCCCCATTAAGCTGGAATGGCACTAGCGCGCCGATTTCTGAATACCGAACTTGTAAATCGTGCGCGTCTTATATTCCTCACCCGGACGCAAAATAGTGGATGGGAAGTCGGGGTGATTGGGCGAATCAGGGTAATGCTGGGTTTCCAGGCAAAAACCGCTACGACGCTGGTAGGTGTGTCCGCTCTTTCCCGTGATCGTGCCATCGAGGAAGTTGCCCGTGTAGAACTGCACACCTGGTTGGGTCGTGTAAACTTCCAGGACGCGCCCGCTGGTAGGTTCGGTGACGCGGGCCGCGAGCACCAGGCCCGGACCCTTGCGATTGATAACGAAGTTGTGGTCGTAACCTCCCCCGAAGGCCAGTTGCTCGTCCTTCTGGTTGATCCGCGCGCCAATGGCGGTTGCCCGCGTGAAATCGAGCGGCGTTCCTTTGACGGGGCGGAGTTCACCCGTAGGAATCACCGTACTGTCAATGGGCGTAAACCGATCCGCATTGAGCATGACGATGTGGCCGAGGACGTCCCCGGATCCCTCACCGGCAAGGTTGAAATAGGTGTGCTGGGTGAGGTTAACTGGTGTAGCTTTATCCGTTGTCGCATGATAATCCAGGATGAGCTCGTCCTGATCGGTCAGCGTGTAGGTGATCTTCACGGCCAGGTTCCCCGGGTAGCCCTCGTCGCCGTCGGGGCTTGTATGGGTGAAGATAACGCCGACGCCGGTCTTGTTCTTAAACGGTTCCGCGTGCCACACCACCTTGTCGAACCCCTTTAGCCCGCCGTGCAGGTGGTTGGGACCATTGTTGACGGCAAGCTTGTATTCCACACCGTCCAGTGTGAACCTGCCCTTGGCGATGCGATTCCCATACCGGCCGATGATCGCTCCGAAATAGGGCGAGGCCGTCAGGTATCCTTCCAGGCTGTTGAAACCCAGCACGACATCGCCCAGCCGCCCTTGCTTGTCGGGGACGCGCAACGACAGGATAATCCCGCCGTAGCTCATGGCGCGAACTTCCATGCCCTGCGCGTTGGAGAGCGTGTAGAGGTCGACGGCCTGGCCGTCGCGCGTTTTCCCAAATGCTTCGTGCTTGACCATAGCGTTCCTCCGGGGGGAGGCGGTCGGGCCGAAGCCGCACCACAATAGGATGCCCATCATGGCAAGGCATAACCCGCCACCCAGGCGGTGCTTTCGTCTTGTTGTCTTCATTTCTTGAGAGGTGAACAGTTCTCGTCGTTCAGTTCTCATAGGCTGGTCCGGGCGACTCCGACGCCGAATGAAACTCCCGCCGGCTGTCCGTCGCAGTAGGGTTCTCTCTGGCCTGCTGGTTCCGGGCATCGATGCTTCCGGGCGAGACTCCCCAGACCCAGGCAGTTCTCCAGGGCTCTCCGCGTCGAACATGAAGCGCGTAATATAACACGATAATTCGGCCCGTGCTGAGAGTCTGACGATCGGGCACGGACATTTGGACACCAGACCCCGCTGCCGAGCACATTGTGCGGAGATGGGAATTCCCGACGCCACCCGATTCGCGGTAGACTATCCGCGGGATAAGGAGCCCATGGCGCTTAGCTGTTTCCGGAAAGCTGTAGAGGTATGTCTTTAAAGGTTCACGACAGACGGTGCTTGAGTTGGGTGCTCATTTTCGTGTGGGCCTCCACCATTGTTTCCATCGCGCAGGCCCTTCCCCAGAAAACTTTCACGCTCGAGGGCAGGGTTCTGAGCGAGAGCAATGCGCCCATCCCTGAGGCGTCCTGCACGGTGACGGGCGGGCTGTCGCCAGTGGGTGGGCTGGCGGTCAAGAGCGACTCTCAAGGCAAGTTTCGTTTTCTCGAGTTACCCGCCTCCACCTACACGCTGACCTGCGCTGCGATGGGGTTTCGGCCAGTAAAGAAAACGCTGGAACTCAGTCAGGCGCCGCCGTTTGTGGAAGTTGTTCTGCCCGCAGAGACAGTGCTGCGCCAGAAGGTTGAGGTCCGTGGGACAGCCCCAATCCTCGGTCCCGAACAGGCCGCGCCCCCTGCGCAGCTCGAATCCCAGGAGCTCATCGATCTGCCGATGACCGAGCAGAAATTCCGAGCGGCTTTGCCGCTGATTCCAGGTGTCGTCCGCACACCGGACGGACGCATCAACATCAAGGGCGTGCCGGAGAATCAGGGCCTGCTGCTGGTGAATTCCGCTGAGACTGCGGATCCTGTCACCGGCAGCTTCTCGATCGATGTTCCCATCCAAGCCGTGGAATCGCTCCAAGTCTACAAGAACGCCTACCGCGCCAATTACGGCGGCTTCTCTGGCGGGCTCACGAGTATTTACACGAAGCCTCCCTCCAGCCAGTGGCATTACGAAGTCCAGGACATCACGCCCAATCCCCGCATCAAGAGTGGGCATCTGGTGGGCATCGCCGATTTCAACCCCAAGTTCTATTTCACCGGACCGCTGCTGGCGAACCGTTTGAACTTCTCCCAGGCGCTTGCCTACGACATCGATAAGCAGCCGGTGCGCGGGCTGGCGTGGCCGAAAAATGAGATCAAGTCGCACGACTTCAGTTCTTTTACAGGCTTGCAGTTTATGTTTTCGGCTAACCATATCATGACCGTCCACGCGAATGTTTTTCCCTTGGTGCGACAATTCGCGAACATCAATTCGCTGGTTCTCCAACCCGCCTCATCGGATTATGCGCAGAGGGGCTTCTCGCTGGAATTGACGGACCGCCGCATGTTCAGCTCGGGAGGCGTGCTCACCACGGTCGTTGCGGGCATGAAATTCGATAGCAACGCGCACGGCCAGGGGCCCGCGGACATGCTTGTGACCCCGAACGGCTGGGGCGGGAACTTCTTCAACTCGTTTCAGCGGAACAGCGATGAGGAAGAGCTCCGGGAAACCTACGATTGGCCCGGAGTGATGTGGCACGGAAAGCACGAATGGACGACGGGCGGCGGGGTTCTGCGGCGGGCTTATGACGGCTTCAGCCACTCACACCCCGTGCTCGTCCTGCGGCAAGATGGCAGCGTCGCCCAGCGTCTCGA
This sequence comes from Terriglobia bacterium, assembly GCA_020072925.1. Lineage (GTDB taxonomy): Bacteria > Acidobacteriota > Terriglobia > UBA7540 > UBA7540 > JAIQGA01. Next base: position 7,168 of record JAIQGA010000194.1, read on the forward strand.
TTTCCTCGGGACGGGCCAAATGCAGGCGCAGGATACGGAAGGGGTGCTGTTCGCACAAGACCATTGGACGCTCACGGAGCGCGTGGCTGTGGACCTCGGGCTGCGCTACTCCGGGCAAACCCTCGGGAGCGCCGCGAATCTCGGCCCGCGCGCCGGCGTGGTGTATTCACCCGGCTCCGACGGGAAAACAGTGTTGCGCGCCGGCATGGGAATCTACTTCGACCACCCGCCATTGCTGGCGGGCGACTTTTCGGGAAATCCTCTCCGCCAGCTTAGCTTTTTTGATAGCGCCGGGAACTTGCAGGGACCGCCGCTTGTCTTCCGGAACCTCTACGGGAGTGTGGAGGCGGACAGGGCGCTCGTACTCTCCACGCAGCACCTTTCCCGCACGCCCTCCAATACCACCTGGAGCGCGGAAGCCGATCGCGAACTCCGGCCGAGTGTGATGCTCCGCTTGAGCTTTCTCTCCAGTCTGTCTTCCGACCAGTATACTGTTCGCCCGGAATCCAGCCTGGCCTCCGGCCCCGCCCTGGCGCTCATGAATACCGGCGAGTCTCGGTATCGCGAGTTTGCCGCCACGCTGCGTGCGCGACCTACGGCGCAAACGGAATGGAACATTTCCTACGTCACCAGCCGGGCGCGCGGCGACCTGAACGCCCTCACCCTGATCGACGTGCCCTTCGAGCAGCCCATCATTCGCCCAAACGCTTACGCCAGTCTGCCTTCCGATGTTCCCCACCGGCTGATCAGTTGGGGCCGATTTCGGACCCATCTCTGGGGGATTCTGGCCGCTCCCGTCCTGGATTGGCATTCGGGTCTTCCGTTTTCAGTGGTGGATGCGGATCAAAACTACGTGGGCCTCCCCAACACGCGGCGATTCCCCCGGTTTTTTTCCCTCGATCTGAAACTGAGCAAGGAATTCCACCTGCCGTTTCCTTGGATCAAGAACCACCTGCTGCGGGGAGCCTTGACCATTTTTAATGTAACGAATAATGACAATCCGAGAGATATTTACAATAATATCGCTTCACCCAACTTCGGGCGCGTTGCGGGCTTCCAGCACTACTTCTTCGATACAAACCTGGATATTCTCTATTGAGAGTGCGCTGAGAATCCTCTGACAAGGTCATTTTGAGGGTGGCTGCTGTTGTCCCGAGGCCTTGCGCGGTATTCCTTCAAGGGCGCCCGGTGCACGGAAGGCGCCGCAGCATTTTTTGCTTGCCTATTCGCTTTTTATTCGCCTATAATACTCCCCACGAGAACGAACTTCCTCCAGGCGCCAGCGGCCTGGGAGGATCGAGGGTGAGAACATGGCACTGACGCGTCGGCAAAAGCAGGTCTTCGATTTTCTGGTCGGCTTTATCAATCGGCAAGGCTATTCGCCGAGTTTTGAGGAAATCGGGGAAGGGCTGGGTCTTTCCTCCCTCGCGACAGTTCACAAACACATGCAGACCCTGGAGAAGAAGGGCTTCATCCGGCGTGGCTATAATCAGAGCCGGTCCGTCGAAGTCGTGGCGGTCCCGGGTTCCGTGCCCTTCGCCAAGACCGCCGTGCGTCCTTTTGGCCGGAAGAAGCCAGCGGCGGAGGAGATTGAGGCCGGAGGCTCGAATAGCGGCGGAACGCCGCATGTCCCCGCGCCCTTACTTGGCAACTTCGAGTTTCCTCTGCTCGGACGCATCGCCGCGGGCCGGCCCGTCGAGGCCATACCCAACCCCGAAACCTTCTCCTTTGGTGATTTCACTGGGGGGCGCGGCAACCTCTTCGTCCTGCGCGTCAAAGGCGATTCCATGATCGATGACCACATCTGCGACGGTGACTACATTCTGGTGGAAGGCATACAGACCGCTGACAACGGCGACATCGTGGTGGCGCTCCTCGAGGGGACCGACGCCACCCTCAAACGGTTCTTCCGAGAATCGAATGGCAAGGTTCGGTTGCAGCCCGCTAATGCCCAAATGAATCCCATTGTCGTTGCGCCTCGCGACGTGAGGATCCAGGGCCGCGTGGTGGGAGTCCTTCGAAAGTACTGAGGAGCGTTGATGGAACTGCGCCGCATCTTTTCGGTCGTCGCAGTCACGCTTCTGGTGACTGTGGCGGGCGCTCGCGTTGTGGCGGCGGACCAGTTGATCCTCAAGAACGGCGAGAAGGTTATGGGAACAATCGTGGGATTCGAGAACGGCATGTTTCGGGTCGAAACCGATTTCGGCATCGCCTTGGTCCGCAAGGACAAGGTCGCGACCATCCAAATCACTGATTCCGTGGGCGCCGCGGTTCAGTCCCCCGTGCCCAAAACGCCGGCGGCGAAGCCTCCTCGCGAGAAACTCAAGCAGGAGCCTCGAGAAGAAAACGCAAGCACTTCTTCACGCCCGCCCGAGAAGGAGCCTGTGCGTCCGCCTCCTCCGCCGCGCCCCGCCAAGCCTCCGGCGCCGGTGAGCCGGCCGCTGGACGAGCCTTTGCCTGCCCACCTCCAGGAGCATGTGGAAGGGACAACGTATTTCAGCGATACGTTCCGCTTTTCCATGTTCAAGCCGCCCGATTGGAAGATCTACGAGGGCGTGCCCCGCGAGACCGGTTCGGGGATTATGGCGATGGGCACCGAAAATGAACAGACGCTCCTTATCGTCGACCTCCAGGTGTGGAGCGGACCGCCGGACTTGAAGGCGGACCAGGTGATGGCCAAGCTGCGCCAGAATTACCAGGATTTCCGGCGGCTCTCCGAGGAAACCGTGGAGTGCGACGGCCACCCCGCCATGCGCCGGACGTTCACTGGGGTGCTGGACGGCGCCGAGTGGCACGGCATCGCACTCCACGTCGTAAAAGGTAATACCGTATTCGGAATAATTGGCTTGACCTCTGCCGAGCTGTTCGAATTTCAGCAGGCGGTCCTGAACAAGATCGTCAGGTCGTTCCACTTTGAAGGTCCGGCGTTGTCCCCCGCTGCCAAGCCCGGGGCCAGCCCGGCACCCTGAAGTCCGGTGGCGCATCATATGGCGCGAGTCCTGTGGAAAGATGGACTCTGCGGCCGCTCAGGGTCGTGGTCGGTGTTCCCGCCAGTTGCAGCTAGTTGCCACTAAGTTGCAAGTAGTATATCGGGCCTCCACTGTAACCCGTTTAATTTCAACGAAAACTTGATTTTATTTGAATTCAATCATACTCTCCTTCTTTGAGAAGGTGGGGTAAGTCATTCGCTCTGAAATGGATGCCCTCACATGTTGCAGTCCCTGGTCATAACTCTCCGCGAAGGTGTCGAAGCCGCCCTTGTGGTGGGCATTGTTCTAGGCTATCTCAAGAAAATCGGCCGGCAGGCCTGGAACCGTTTCGTCTACTGGGGTTTGGCGGGCGCCGTCGCCGCCAGCCTGGTCGCCGCTTACTTCGTCCATCGCTTGGACGTTTCCGAAGACGTTTACGAGGGCTGGATGATGCTGGTCGGCGCGGTCTTTGTCGCCTCGATGGTTTACTGGATGTGGCGGACCGGCAGGCGCATGAAACAGCAGATCGAAAGCCATCTCTCTCGCTTGGCCGCTTCGCCCACGCGCGCGGCGGCGCTGGGAGTTTTCGGCTTCGTGTTTCTGATGGTATTTCGCGAGGGCGTTGAAACGGTCCTGTTCCTGGCCGCGGTTTCGCTCCGCACCAGCGAACTCCTGAACTTCATGGGAGGCGCGCTCGGCCTGGGCCTAGCGGTCGGGCTGGGCGTGGCATTCTTCAAGGGCAGCTTGCGAGTGGATCTTCGGAGGTTTTTCGCCATCACCAGCGCGGTGCTTTTGGTCGTCGCGGCACAGCTCTTGGTTTCCGGGATTCACGAGCTTTCCGAGGCGCAGGTCCTCCCTTCCAGCCGGCGCGAGATGGCCCTGGTGGGTCCTATCGTCAACAACGACGCGTTCTTCTTTGCCGTGGTTGTGGCGCTCGCGGTGTTTCTGGTGCTCGCCGAGCGCATTCATTCGCAGGGTCGCGACGACG
>JAIQGA010000195.1 GCA_020072925.1 Terriglobia bacterium
GAAACCACTCCTGGTGCTCTTCCTTGGTGAGACGTGAGGCTTTCCTCTGCTCCTCGGTGGGCTGCCGGTACCCGCCGGGCTTTCGCAGCATCAAGATGAACTCGACATCGTTCTTGATGATGGCATTCGGCTCGTAGGGCTTGCCGAGAAAACTTGAACCGTTTTCTACTTCGTAGTTCGCATTGGCGATCTTGTACCAGAAGATCGGGGTAAGGTTGTCGAACCCGATTTTTCGGGCGCGAACAACAATATCCGCGTGCATCGGCATTACCATGTGCCGCCCGTGGCGTCGCCTGGAGAGGCAAACGTCTCCGACCACACAAACCAGCCGACCACCCGGGACAAGCACGCGAAAGCAGTGCCGCCAGACCTTATCGAGCTCGTCGTGAAAGCGCTCATAGTCCCCAATCAGACCCAACTGGTCAGGGTTCGTGGGATATTCCTTGAGAGTCCAGTACGGAGGGGAGGTAACAACCAAATGGACCGATTCGTCCCGTATCCACCCAAGTTGACGTGAGTCACCACATCGAATGAGGTGGGTAAGTGGTTTCGCAGCGAGCTGTGCGCCGGCCATCATCGGAATCATAGGTTATATCGGCTGGAACCTCAAGGGACTTGAGAAGGCTGCGGCGTCCTGCTATCGCCTGTCAAGCGCCTAGCCACGCGAGGGCGCTAGGGCGCTCTTGATCGCCTCGCCCTTTTTCTGAAGTCGGCAATCGGCAGGAAAAGGGAAATTGATTTGACAAGCGATGCGCCGTTTTCCTAGACTGGACAGCTTCGGCCTGAACCAATGGACTAATCTTTGCGCCGCCAACCTGTCCCTCTGGGTAAGGTTTCTCCGAAGCCGGCTCTAAATTCCTATATTAAGGAAATCGACCACATGCCTGGCATTATCAAAGAACGCCTATTCACTCCCGGACCGACGCCGCTCTTGCTCGAGGCGCAGGTCCAGACGCTTACGGCGACGCTGCACCACCGCACGGAAGCCTTTCGGCAGTTGATGCGCGAGTCGCTGGACAACCTCAAATACTTCTTCAACACCCAGAACGACGTGCTGATTTTCACCAGCTCCGGGACGGGCGCCATGGAGGGCGCGGTCACGAATCTGCTCTCACCCGGCGAGCGCGTGCTGGTGGGCACAGCGGGCAAATTCGGCGAGCGATGGCTGGATTTGGCGCGCGTGTACGGTCTTGAGGCCGTGAAAGTGGAAGCGTCTTACGGAAACACTCTCAACATCGAGGAGATGAAGCGCAAGTTGGAGTCCGAGGGACCATTTCGCGCCGTCTTTGTGCAGGCGACCGAAACCTCCACAGGCGTTAGCCATGACGTCAAGGCGCTAGGCGCACTCGTCCGCGAACTCCCCGACACCTGCCTGGTCGTGGACGGCATTACGGGATTGGGCACCACCGAGCTGCTGCCCGACGAGTGGGGCCTGGACGTGGTCATCGGCGGCTCGCAGAAAGCGCTGATGATTCCGCCCGGCCTGGCGTTTGCCAGCGTCAGCGAGAAAGCCTGGAAGCTCATGGCCAAGTCCCGGCTGCCGCGCTACTACTTCGATTTCAGCAAAGAGCGCAAGAACCTCGCCAAGGGCGAGGCAAGCTATACGCCTGCCACCACGCTGGTAGTGAGCCTGCACGGCGCGCTGCGTTACATCCGCCAGTTGGGCCGGGAGAATCTGATCTCGAACGCCGCGCTCTTGGCCGAAGCCACGCGCGCTGCCGCGCAGGCGCAGGGCCTCGGCCTCTTCGCGAAGGGCTCGCCCGCCAATGCTGTGACCGCCATCTGCGCCCCGGAGGGCATGGACTCCGGTGCGATTGTGAAGGAAATGCGCGTGCGCTTCGGCGCCATCATCGCCAACGGACAGGGAACCATGAAGGGCCATATCTTCCGTCTGGCCCACCTCGGCTACTACGACGTCGCCGACTTGTTCGCCGTGATCGCGGCGCTGGAAGTTGTTCTGAAGAAGCTTGGGCACCGAGTCGAGTTGGGAAGCGGCGTGCGCGCTGCGCAGGAAGTCTATCTCCAGCATCACTCGTAAGGACGCCCGGAGGCGCTCCTCGCAATTTCATACATCGCCGCGCAGTAAGCTTCGGCGGCTGGGAACCTCACCATGAAAATCCTGATTGCTGAAAGCATTGCAGAGCGCGCCCTGGAACTTCTGCGCGCCGAAAGTTCGTGGAACGTGGTGTATCTCCCGGAGAAGAAGGGGACACCCGTGACGGAAGAGATTCGCGACGCGGACGCGCTGGTGGTCCGCAGCGCCACGAAGGTGACGGCGGCGCTGCTCGAAGCCGCCGGGCAACTGCGCGTGATCGGGCGCGCGGGCGTGGGCGTGGACAACGTCGACTTGGACGCCGCCACCAAGCAAGGCATCGTGGTGATGAACACCCCGGGCGGCAACGCCGTGAGCGTCGCCGAGCACACGCTGGCGTTGCTGCTGGCGCTGGCGCGGCGCATTCCGGAGGCCGACGCTTCCATGAAGCGCGGCCAGTGGGAAAAGAAAAAGCTCCAGGGCATCGAACTGCGCGGCAAGACCCTCGGCGTCGTCGGCTTCGGCCAGATTGGAAGAGAAGTGGCGCGCCTGGCGCAGGCTTTCGAGATGGAGGTGCTCGCGTACGACCCGTTCGTGACTTCCGTAGTGGCGCGGGAATTGAACGTAAAGTTGGCACCGCTCGACGAACTGTTGAAGTCCAGCGACTTCCTCAGCCTGCACGCCTCGGCCACTCCCGAGACGCATCACCTGCTGAACGCGCGGACGCTGGCGCAATCGAAGCCCGGCATCCGCATCGTGAACTGTGCGCGCGGGGAATTGATCAACCAGGCGGACCTGCTCGCCGCGCTCGAAAGCGGCCAGGTGGCCGCCGCGGCCCTCGACGTCTTCGAGAAAGAGCCGCCCAAGGAAGCGCCCCTGGTGAATCACCCCAACGTGGTGGCGACGCCCCACATCGCCGGCTCCACCGAGGAGGCGCAGGAAATCGTGGGCATCCGCATCGCCGAGCAGGTGCGCGATTACCTGCTGCTGGGCGTGGCGCGCAATGCCGTCAACATGCCGGCGGTCTCGCCCGAGGAATTCAAGAAGCTCGAACCTTATCTCCAGTTGGGTGAAAAGCTCGGCTCGTTTCTGGCCCAGGTGGCCGGCGAGCGCGTCGAGGAAGTCCGCATCAGCTACGACGGCGGGCTGGCCGAACTCAACACGCACCTGGTGAAGAATGCCGTGCTGAAAGGCATTCTGAAGCAGGCACTCTCGGAGAAAGTAAACCTCGTGAACGCCGGCTCGCTGGCCCAGGAACGCGGCGTCGAGGTGATCGAATTGCGTAGCGCGCGCCGTGCGGCTTTCTCCCATTCGCTGGGCATCGCGGTCCGCACCGATGCCGGCCCGGCGACCGTCCTGGGCATGGTGGGCTTGCGCGGCAGCCTGCGGATTCTGGGCATCAATGATATTGACATCGAGGCGCCACTGCGCGGCGTCATCCTCTTTATCCGCAACCAGGACGTGCCCGGCGTCATCGGGCGCGTGGGTAGCATCCTGGGCGATCGCCAGCTCAACATCGCCAACTTCGCCCTGGGCCGAAACCAGCAGGTGAAGGAGGCCATCGGCCTCGTTAACGTCGATAACCACGTCCCGCCCGCCGTGTTGGACGAGATTCGCACTATTCCCGCTATCCGCATGGCGAGGGTCGTTTCGATTGAGTGAATGAAGATTGAGTGAATGAAGAATAAGAGAACAGCCTAGAGCTGAGGGCAAGGATGACGAGTGGGCCTGAGGACTTGCGGGACCGAACCAAGCGGTTTGCGCTGCGCATCTACAAGCTCTTCAGATCGCTGCCTAAATCCGACGACGGCCGGATTCTGGGCAGACAGCTTCTTCGTTCTGGAACATCTGTGGCAGCAAACTATCGCGCCGTTTGTCGCGCACGCTCGCGCGACGAGTTCGTATCGAAGATGGGAATTGTTATCGAGGAGGCAGACGAAACCGTGTTCTGGCTGGAATTCCTCGCAGACACGGGCCTGGTTCCCAGGCCAAGACTAGAGCCTTTGCTTGTCGAGGCGAACGAACTGGTCGCTATTTTTGTGGCATCGCGAAAAACTGCCAAGGCGGCCTGAGATTTCCCCATCGATGCTGGCGGCTATGTTGTTCCTGTTCTTCATTCACTCAATCTTCATTCACTCAATCACTCAATGAACACCTGGGTTTTCAAGATCAACACGAAGCGGGGCTGGGAATTCGACAACTATTTCCGTGCGCGCACGCGCGGGGCTTACGAAATGGGCGATGAAGATTGGATTCGCTCGGCCTCGAGCCTCCGCTTTTTGCGGGAGGAAGTAAAGCGCGGCGATCTGTTCCTCTGCTACGAGACGGACCGCAAGCAGGTGGTGGGCGTGGCGCGCGCCGCTTCGGACGGGCGCGACGTCGGCATGGGTTCGCTGATTGATTTCTGTCCGCCGCGCGAGGCCGTACGATTGAAAAATCCACTGACGCGCAAGCCCGACCTGGACTTTATCCTTGCCTTCAGCCCTCATCGCGGACGAGGCACCGTCCAGAAAATTGACCGGGATGAATTCCGCCGTTTACGGAGTATCATGCTGCGGAAGAATCCCGAGCAGGCGAAGGAACTGCGGCGGCTGCTGGGGTGAAGAAGCTGTCAGCTGTCAGCCCTCAGCCAACGGACCTCGCCCTTGCCGAAGGCTGATAGCTGACCGCTGACAGCATTCGCACTCGAGGCTATGTCGGAGATAAAAAACATGAAACGCTTGCTGGCTGGAATCTTCCTGGGATTGATGGTGGGCGCTTCGGTGACGCTCCTGGCGCAGCGTGCCGCGAACGAGAAAGTCGTTCCGCCCCAAGTGCTCGTCGACAATCAGAAAGTCAAGATGCAGCGCTGGGTGCTGAAGCCGGGCGAGAGTTCTCCTGTGCACGCGCACAAGCTGGACCATATCTCGATTGTCCTGCAGGGCGCGACGCTGCGCGATACGTCGGTGGACGGCACGTCGAAAGAGTCCGTCCAAAAGACCGGCGACGCGGTTTTCGTCCCCGCCCACGGCGTGACCCACACGCTCACGAATATCGGGAAGACGACCTTCGAGTCGATCTCCATTGAGCTGAAGCAGTAACCGGCGGTGGGCTCTTGAAGAAGCGCATCGCGGAATTCTTCCATCTCGAGGCACAGGGCACAACCGTCCAGCGCGAGGTGATTGGCGGCCTCACCACCTTCCTCGCGATGTCCTACATCATCTTCGTTCAGCCGGGCGTCCTGTCACAGGCGGGCATGGACTTCCGCGCGGTGATGTGCGCCACGTGTCTGGCGGCCGGGCTCAGCACGCTCCTCATGGGACTGTTCGCGAATTACCCCGTGGCGCTCGCCCCGGGCATGGGTGAGAATTTCTTCTTTGTCTATACGGTCTGCGCCGCGGCCCCGCTGGGCTTTGGGCTGACCTGGCAGCAAGGCCTCGCCGCGGTGTTGCTCGCCGGAATATTCTTTGTGGCGCTGACCCTTTCCGGCATCCGCAAACAGATCGTGAACTCGATTCCCAATTCCTTGCAATGCGGCATCGCCGCCGGAATTGGGCTCTTCATCACCCTGATCGGCCTCGAATATGGCAACCTCGTCGTGGCGTCGCCGGGTACCCTGGTGCGCATGGGGGATTTCCGCCACCCCGTCACGCTGGTGAGCGTGCTGGGCGTGCTCGTGACGCTGGTCCTGCTCGCCTATCGCGTGCGCGGCGCAATCCTGCTCGGCATTGTCGCCAGCACCGGCATTGCGGCGGCGATGGGTCTGGTTCACTACCAGGGGATCTTCTCGTTCAATCTTCACCTGGCGCCGACGCTCTGGAAATTCGACCTGCGCGGGCTTTTCGGCCTTCATCCCGCGACGCTCGCGGCAGCGCTGTTCGTGCTTTTCTACCTGGCGCTGTTCGATACCGTGGGCACGCTGGTGGGCGTGGGCCGGCAAGGCGGACTGCTCCGCGACGGGCAATTGCCGCGCGTCGACCGCGCGCTTTTTTCCGACGCGGTCGGAACGACGCTTGGCGCGGCACTGGGAACATCCACCATCAACTGTTACATCGAATCCGCCGCGGGCGTCTCGGACGGCGCGCGCACCGGCCTCGCCAATATGGTTACGGGAGGACTGCTCCTGGCCGCGACCTTCTTCAGCCCGCTTGCCGCTATGATTGGCGGCGGCGTGCCTCTCGACTCGGGCACACCGGGCAATCCTGTGATGCGTTATCCCACCCTGGCGCCCGCGCTCATTGTGGTGGGCTCGATGATGCTCGGCGTAGTCCGCGAGCTCAAGTGGGATGACCCCACCGAATACGTTCCCGCTTTCCTCACTATCGTCGGCATTCCCTTCACCTTCAACATCGCCAACGGTGTGGCATTCGGATTGATTTCCTATTCCGTGGCCAAGCTCGCCACCGGCCGCGCCCGCGAGTGTCCCGCGCTGGTCTATCTTTTTGCCGCCCTCTTTGTTGTGCAGTTTCTGATTATTTGACCGATTCGTGATTAATCTCTGACCACGCCATATGAAAGCGGACATTCTTTCATCTTGACAGGTTTTGGCCGATTTCTATACTTACCGGTAAGTATGCCGCAGAGGTCGAAGCAACCCGCGCGTCGTATTTCTGCGAAGGAGTCTATTCGCGACGCCGCTGCCGCCCTATTTGCGGAAAAGGGTTTCGCCTCCGCATCCACCCGCGAAATCTGCCAGCGGGCCGGCATCACCAAGCCCGTCCTGTACTACCACTTTGGCAACAAGGCGCAACTCTACGAGGAATTGGTGCTCGATGCCTTTAACGAATACCAGAAGGAGTTGCGGCGCGCGGCGCGCCACCCGGCGGGGCCTCGCGAGAGGCTGGTGGAGGTCCTGAGCGCCATGTTCAGCTATGCCCGTCACAGGCATTTTTACTGGCGGATCGGCCTGCGGATGGTCTTTGCCCCCGAAAAGGAATCACCCACAATCAATTATCTGGAGATGAGCCGTTCCGACGAAAAACTCCTGGCCGAAATCGTCCGGGAAGGAATCCGGAGGGGGCAAATGCGCGGCAAGGCTCAGCAGGTCGCCGGCTCAATCGTGGGCATGGCGATGTCCTGCATCATGGGGTATCTGGTGACGGGTGAGCCGTCACTGGATCGGTCGACGGCGCGCGACATCATAAATTTGCTGATGGAGGGCTGCGGAAAGAAACCTACTGCGCGGTAAAGAAACATGAAGCGATTGGGATGGATTACAGCAGTTTTTATACTGACCGGTATACTTCCGTCGCCGCATGCCGCGGCGGAGAGCGCCGAGAAAGCCTCGCTGACCTTGAAAGAAGCTGTGGCACTGGCCTTGGAGCGTAATCCCCAGGCCCTCATCGCGCGCGCCCGCACCGAAGCCCTGCGCGGAAAAATTCAGGAGGTCCGCGCCCAGGCCCTTCCGGCCATCAATTTGAATGGCAGCGGCCTCCGCTGGCGCGACCCATCGTTTTTGAATATTTCCAGTTTCGACAAGATTCCGGTCGACTTCCGGGACGCACTGACCGTAATTCCATCGAACCTCTTCGACTACAACCTGTCGGTCTCTCAGCCCTTATACACTTCCGGCAAAGTCGGAACTGCTTTGAAGCTCGCCAGCCTGGAGTCTGAAGGGACGGGCGTGGACCGCGACCGGGTCGAGCAGGATGTCCGCCTGCGCGTCATCCAGGCGTTCTACGGCCTCCTGCTTGCTCAGCGGCAACTCGATGTCACGCGCGAAACGGTTTTGCAGCGGGAAAAACATTTGGAAATGGCGCGCGCGCGCTACGCGGGCGGAGTGGCCACGGAGGTAGACGTGTTGCGCTCGCAGGTGAGCGTCGCAAACGCTCAGCCCGAACTGATTCGCGCCGAGAACGGGGTCCGCCAGGCGCGCGCGGTGCTCAACAGCCTTTTGCTGCGTCCTCTGGATTTCCCCACGGAGGCCGACGGGGCGCTGGTTTTTGCGCCCGAGCCTTCGCCGGACCTGGCGGAAGCGATCCGTCAGGCGGAAGAGAGCCGCCCGGAATTGCAGCGCGCCCGCATCAACGAGCGGGAGGCCGAGGGCCAAGTTAGACTCGCCAACGCAGAAAGCCGGCTGCGCCTGGACTTCAACGGGCAGTATGGAGTTTCCAGCCGCCGTCCCGTGAATTTGGCCAATAACGAATTCACGCGCTGGCTCTTCACGGTGACCGTGGGGCTGCCCCTGTTTGATGGCGGGCGGCGTTCCGGATTGGTGCGGCAGGCGATTGCCAATCAGAAGATTGCGGAACTTTTGCGCGTCGACACTGAAAATTCCGTACGGCTCGAAGCCCAGACGGCGCTCGACGAATTGCAGCGCGCGCAGAAAACCGTGGAAGCGGCGCAACTCAACGTGCACGAGGCGGAACGCGTGCTGGCCATGATGCAGGACAACTACAAGTACGGCGCCGCCACGACCTTGGATGTGCTGGACGCGCAGACGGCGCTGACGACGGCCCGTTGGACGCTCTTGCAGGACCTATACGATCACACCCTGGCGCGCGCGCGACTGCGCTACACCATGGGGTTGGACCCCCTGGACGAAAACTGATGCCGAGAAGAATCGTTACTCCTAATTCGCTGAGGCTGTTGACCCGCCGGTTAACCCTCCCGCCTCTTGCCGGCCTGGGACTGGCGCTCGCGCTGCTGGGATTGTCCGCCTGCTCGCGCCAGAACGCCAAATCCGCACCGGCCGCGGCGCCGGCGCTGGCCGTCCGCGCGGTGCGCGTCGATCCCCGCTCGCTGGATATGATCCTGGACGTCACCGGACCGCTGGTCTCTTCGGTCGCTGTCGATGTGAAGACGGAATTCGCCGGGCGGCTCGTCCTGATGCTGAAGCAGGAAGGAGACCGCATCAGCCAGGGTGAGCGCATCGCTCAGCTCGAGCCCACGAATTCCCAACTCGCGGTGAACCAGGCGCGCGCGAACCTGGAAGTCGCCAAGGCGGCCCTTGACCGGGCCAAGGTGGCGGAGGACCACGCGCGCACAGAATTCGAGCGGGCGCAGAACCTGCTGAAATCCGGCGGCATCACCGACCGCGATTTTCAGGCGGCGCAGATGACGTCGCGCGACGCGAGCGCGCAAGTCAAACTCGCGGCCGCGCAGGTTGACCAGTCCCGGCAAACCCTGGCCGTGGCGGAGAAACGCCTGAACGATTGCCGGATTATTGCCCCGATCACCGGGGAGGTGGAACGGAAGTTTGTCAATCCCGGAAGCTGGGTGGATGGCAACGCGCTGCTGTACCGGCTGGTGGACAATCAGCGCCTGGAGCTCCAGGCCTACGTGGCATCGTCCGACCTCGCGCGCGTGCGCAAAGGGCAGCGGCTGCGTTTTGGCGTCGCCGCATACCCCGGCGAGGATTTTGAAGCCACCATATTTACGCTCAGTGCCGCCGTCGATAGCCAGAACCGCTCGGTGCTGTTGCGCGCGGCCGTGCCGAATCCGAGCGGCAAGCTTCGGGCGGGCATGTTTGCGAAGGGCGCGGTGATTACCGGGACCAAGCCCGCCGCTCTGGTCGTGCCCGTCAATGCTCTCTGGCGGCGGACCGGGCAGTCGCCATTCGTCTACGTGATCGACGGAAGCCGCGCGCGGCGTCGCGAGGTCGAAACGGGACTCGAGCAGTCACAGGGGATCGAAATTGCCCGCGGGATCAATCCCGGTGACATGGTGATCGCGGAACAGAACCTTGAACTCGGCGACGGTGTGAGCGTGACGCCGAGGCCGTGAAGACCGACGATGTTTCTTTCCAACCTCTCAATTCGCCAGCCTGTATTTGCCACGATGATGGTGGTGGCGTTGGTGGTGGTAGGGATTTCTTCCTACCAGGAGCTGAAGATCGATCTCTTCCCCAACGTGGACATCCCGGTGGTCAGCATCACCACCACCTACCCGGGTGTGGCGCCGGAAACCGTGGAAACGGAAGTCACGAAGCGCATTGAGGAAGCGGTCAATCCCATCGGCGGGATCCGGCACATCAATTCCATCACCACGGAAGGCATCTCGAGCGTGATGGTGGAGTTCCGCCTCGGCACCAACATCAGCACGGCGCTCCAGGAAGTGCAGAACAAGATCAACGGCATCCGCAGCCAGTTCCCCCGCGACGTGAAGGAACCGGTCCTGCAGCAGCTCCGCATCGAGGAATTGCCGATTCTCTCGATCGTGGTTCTCTCTCCGACGCTCGACGCGAAGGCGCTGACGACGCTCTCTGAAAAAGTCTTGAAGCGCCGGCTGGAGAACATCTCGGGGGTCGGGCAGGTGCGCCTGGTGGGCATGGCGCGGCGCGAGATTCACATCCTGCTGGACCGCGACAAGCTCAAGGCCTACGGTCTCACATATCCTGAAGTCCTCGCCGCGCTGGGCCGCGAAAACCTGGACATTCCTGCGGGCAAGCTCGACCAGGGCGCGAACGAGTCGCTGGTGCGCGTGGCGGGGCGCGCCAAGGACCCGCGCGATTTCAACGCCCTGATTGTGGCGGAGAAGAACGGCTACCCCATCGCGCTTTCAGAGATCGCGCGCGTGGAAGACGGCATCGAGGAGCAGCGCAGCTATTCCCTGCTGAACGGCGAGCCGGCGCTGGCGTTGCAGATTCAGAAGCAGTCGGGCGCCAACACCGTCGAGGTTGCCGAGAACGTCAAGGACGGCCTGAAGAAACTCCAGGCGGAAATGCCCGCGGGCGTCGAGCTGCGCGTGGTGCAGGACAACTCGCTCTTCATCCGCGACGCCGTCGAAGACGTCCAGACCACGCTGATCATCGGCGCGCTCCTCACCGTGATGGTGGTGTTCGTTTTCCTGAACAGTTGGCGAAGCACGGTGATCACCGGCCTGACGCTGCCGGTCTCGGTGATCAGCGCCTTCACCATCATGCGCGCGCTGGGATTCACGCTTAACCTTCTGACGTTGATGGGCCTCTCGCTCGCCATCGGCATGCTGATTGACGACGCTATTGTGGTCCGCGAAAACATCGTGCGCCACATGGAGAACGGCACAGACCACATGACGGCGGCTCGGGAAGGCACGGCGGAGATCGGCCTCGCCGTCATGGCCCCCACGTTCACCAGCCTCGCGGTGTTTGTGCCCGTGGCC
>JAIQGA010000446.1 GCA_020072925.1 Terriglobia bacterium
GATTCTGGCTTCTATCCCCAATATGCAGTCCGGCAGCAGGAGGCACGCCAAGTGGCGCGGAGTTCATAGGGGCGGTGGGGGATTCTCACCAGGAAGAATTAGAGAAATCGGCCTGCCGCTTGGACTGGATGGCCTCACAGGGGGTGACAATGCCCTTGGTGCTGGAGGGTCGGGAGACCATCTGGAAGCGGGGGTGCACGGCAATGGGATTGACCCCGGCAGAACTCGACCAGGCCTGCGCATCTGTCGTGGCGCCGGGTGGGAATTACCAGTCAATTTGTCGGTGTCCTCCCCAATTAGGACAAAAAATCCAATAACATAAGCCATGCATTAGCCGAGAATCGAATCCTGAATGCAAAAGTTTTGTGATATCTTCAAAACGCGGACCGAATCACGAGGCAAGCCGCTCGGGACCAAGCAAAGGCGGAGGCCTGTGGTTGACGTGTCCATTGTACAAGGATGCGGAGGCGAAGCTCGACCCAGTCGCCCGGTTGGCTCAACGATGGGTCCCGCCACGCTGCTTGCGGCGTTGCGGAGACAAGTTAATTGCAGTATGTTTTAACGTCAACGGATCATTGAAACGTGGACCCAACAGTTGTGAGCGACACAGCGAGCGTACAGGAGCAGTTGCTGCAGAGGATTCAGGCGAGCCGCCATTTCGCGCACAGTGAAATGCTGAAGCGGATCCTTCGCTACGTCGTGGATCATTCGCAGGATGCGGGTGGCCCGGCACTCACCGAGTATGCGATTGCGACCGATGCCCTCGGCCGGCCCCCTTCGTTTGACCCGCAGGAGGATCCCATTATCCGGGTAAGCATGCATTCGATTCGGCAACGCCTGGAGTCCTATTTCGAGACCGAAGGCAGAACGGAGCTATTGAGGTTAGGGATCCCCAAAGGTCGCTACCGGGCCCTCTTTGGCCCTAGCGAACGCCGCGAAGAGAGGTTGGCGGAAAAAGCCGAGGCCAGCAAAGGGGTCGGCCCTTGGGTGAAGAAATTCTGGAAGCCGTATTTTGACAATGCGCGCCCGAATATTCTCGTCCACAGTGAGCCCCTGTTTCTTCGCGACGAGGGGGGCATTCGCATCCGCGATGTTCACCTGAACGACCCGCGGACTGCTTCGCAGCGGATTAAGGAAATCTGGCCGGAACTTGAAGGCCGGTCCCTCCTTCCCTACTATGCCTACCTGTCGGTGGGAACGGTTTACTGCATGCTTGCTGTGATCCGAATGTTTCACGAGGCGGGAGTTGCCATTGAGCCCAAGTCGCCGCGAGCGTGCACCTGGCAAGAACTGAGGCGGTCGAACCTCGTCCTCATCGGCAGTGCGACGGCGAACCCTTACGTCGATGCGCTGGAGGGCGGCGGAAGCTTTGTGTTGCGTGAAGACGCCATCACCGGCATGGATCCGCAGCCCGGCGAGCAGGCGAGGTATGGCGATGAACGCTACATGGTTGGCAAATTGGCGATGCGCAGGGAGTACGCCTTGGTCACCCGGCGACCGGGCCTAGCGCCGGGTTGCGTTGTCACCATGATGGCAGCCATTCATAGTAAAGCCATCGAAGCGGCTGGGCAGTTTGTAACCGCGGAAGACCAGTTATGCAAACTGCTTGAATCCGTAAGTCGCCATTCGGCGGAAGTCCCCCCCGACCATTTTCAGGTGGTGATCGAAGTGGAAATGATCGACGTCGGCGACGAAGTCATTAATGTCAGTGCCCGACCCAAGACTCACCGGGTAATCCCCACCGGACGGCAGGCTGATTCCTCTTATTCTTCCTGATGAGAATCCCCCACCGCCCTTATGAACTCCGCGCCCCTTGGCAATCGTGCCGCTTCCGGACTGGACATTGGGGATAGAAGCCAAAATCCCAGCCTCCTGGGGAGAGGCCCAACCATAAAACACCATTTCGGATGTTCCCGCGCTAGAGGTGCCTCCGGGAACAAGGTTCTTGGCTGTTTCTCGAATCATAACCCCTTTTCGAGGAACGAATTCCCCCAAAGACCCTTTCCGGATGGGCCTCTGGCTCCACTTTTGTGTCACACAACCGCGTTCCCCACCACGATGCTCTTAACCTGGCTTTGGCGTTAAGTTTACCACAATTTACTTGACCACGCGGAGTCCGTGCATGAAAGTGAAGCGCGACTGGTTACGCCTATGATCCTTGGGATTTCGCCCCCAGTTGCAAAGCGGACTTCTGGCCGGTAGCTTCTAACCACGTGTCTGGTGTGGCCGCAGGGGGGGATGACAAATCCCCCCAGCGGCTCCCCAGGAGGGGCATCGGCTGAAATGAAAAATGAAGCACGTTGGTATAAGGTTTCACGCATAGGCCTCAGCAGATGGCAAGTCATCCCAAGCGAGGTGCCAAATAGCCGGGCTAATTAATCACGCAAAGATTTACCGGCTGGAAATAGACGGCCGACATCCGGTCCTGTTACAGCTATTCAGCGACCAAGGCATCACGGGTGTGGGTGAGGCGGCGGTGGCGTACGGAGTGGGTAGTAGCGCCACAGCGGAAATCGTTCAGGAACTAGTGGAGAAATTTGTCCTGGGCAAGGATCCGTCTAACATCGAGCCTCTCTGGCACGAAATGTACGACCATTCCTTCTGGGCTAAGGGTGGTGGTTCTATCCTGTTCCCGGGTATGAGTGCAGTGGAGACGGCGCTCTGGGATATCAAGGGCAAGGCTCTCGGCGTTCCCGTTTACGAACTGCTGGGTGGCAAGTTTCGCGAGAGAGCCCGGGTCTATGCCAATGGCTGGTCGTATCGCTGCCGTAGCATCACCGAGTTGGTGCGCGAAGCGGAAAAGGTCGTTCAGGCGGGCTATACCGCCCTTAAGTTCTATCCTCTTGCCAGGCCGCTCGAACCGCACGGGCTACTGCGGCACGCGTCCTTGCGAACCATCGACCGGGAAACCGAAAACTGGGTCCTCGAAAGCACGAAGACGCTTCGCCAGGCGATGGGACCGGACGTCGAGATCATGGCCGATATGAGTGCGGGCATGACTACCGATGTGGCAATCCGCCTGGGCCGGCAGTTGGAGAAATTCAATCTCTATTTCTATGAAGAGCCCGTCGACCCGTTTGATGTGGAAGCTCTGAAGAAGGTATCGGAGCATGTCGACATACCGATAGCGACCGGAGAGCGTTTGTACGCCCGCTACGGATTCCGGCGCATTCTCGAAATACATGCCGTGGATATTGTCCAGCCCGACGTCGGTTCTGCGGGCGGACTCCTGGAGGCCAAATACATCGCCGCCATGGCGGAAACCTGTTCCGCGAGAGTGCAATTTCATACCTGCGGCAGCCCGGTATCAACGGCGGCCGCCTTGCAACTTATGGCCTGCGTGCCCAACCTCGCCATTCAAGAGATCTACCCGTTCCGCGTTCCGGAGCACTGGGCCATCGTGGATCACGCTCCCGAGCTGGACATCAAGGATGGCTACATACCCATTCCGAGCCGGCCAGGCTTGGGCGTGGAATTG
>JAIQGA010000196.1 GCA_020072925.1 Terriglobia bacterium
ACGGTCCGTTGCCGCGAGCCTCTTCCCGCGAAGGTCCTGACCCGGTTGCTGCGAGGGACCCGGTGCTGAGCATTTCGCCGGCCACGCGCGTGTTCGTAGCACTCAATCCCGTGGATATGAGGCTCGGCTTCAATGGTCTGTACGCGTTGACTCAGACAGTCCTCAACCAGGAAGTCCTCAGTGGGCATTTGTTCGTCTTCACCAACAAGCGGCGAAACAGGATCCGGCTTTTGTTCTGGGATGGCTCGGGCCTATGGCTTTGTGCGAAACGTTTAGAAAGGGGCACTTTCGGGTGGCCAACGGGCGAGGGCGCCAGCCTCTGCTTGCGCCCCGAGGAACTGCAACTGCTCCTGCACGGAATAGAGGGTACGCCCCGCCGGCACTGGTACCGGACATGACCTTCCTTCCTTTTTTTGCTGGACTCCATGATTCACTTCCGTCACAATCTTCACCATGAGCGAAATGCTCGTGCAAGGACGACGGGTGGCAGGAGAAGAGATCCTGAACATCCGCCGTTTGATTTCAGATCATCCGGGCTGGAGCCGACGGCGGATTTCGGAAGTCCTGTGTGCGGAATGGAACTGGCGAAACGGCAACGGGCGGCTCAAGGACATGGCTACGCGAACGCTGCTGGTGAAGCTCGAGGCGCGTGGGTTGATCGAGTTGCCTGCACGACGACGCCTGCCCTCGAACCGCATGACAAGCCGGAAAGTGTCTGGGCAGAACTGGGGCTCGACGCCAGTAACCGGGACACTCCAGGAAGTCGGTCCCTTGACGGTACGAGAGGTCAGCACGGACTCCACGGCAAGGATCAGGTTTGCCGCGGCCCTGGCCGAGTTCCACTACCTGGGCTATCGCGGCACGGTTGGAGAGAATCTCCAGTACACGGTCACGACCGAATCCGGCCGACTGCTGGCCTGCCTGCTGTTTGGTTCCGCGGCCTGGAAGTGCAAACCGCGCGACGGTTTCATCGGCTGGAATCCGGAACAGAGGCAGCGGAATCTGCACCTGCTCACAGACAACACCCGCTTCCTGATCCTGCCGTTTGTGCAGGTGCCACACCTGGCCAGTTGGATGCAGGGCCGGGTGCTGCGCCACCTTTCAGCAGACTGGCAGAGTAAATATGGCCATCCGATCCTGCTGGTCGAAACCTTCGTCGAACGCGAGCGTTTCGCAGGCACATCCTACAAAGCGGCCAACTGGCTCCCGCTCGGATCCACGGCCGGGCGCAGCCGCCAGGACCGCCGGCACACGCTTCAGGTTCCCGTCAAAGATGTTTATGTCTACCCGCTGGTCCGCAGATTCCGCGAGGGACTCTCGGCATGAGCCACCACGAACTCCGGACGGAATACGAGCGGCTGAGGGCGCAGATCGTACCCTTACTTCAGAACAAGCCGCAGTCGGAAGCGGAGAGCTCAGCAGCGTGGCAGTTGCTGGAAAAACTTCAGGCCCTGACACAGGAATACGACCAGAAGCTCTCCGAAGCTGAAGCCCGGATTGCAGAGCTGAAGCGCGAGCTGTTTTGTCCGAAGGCAGACAAGCTCACGGCAGAGCAGGAAGAGCAACTCCAGGCGCTGAACGAGGACTTGCAGGACGAGGCCCAACGCCCTGCTCCGGTAAGCGATCAGATCCTGGACGGGGAAGACCGCGCCGCCCGTCGACGCCGCCAACGTCGCCGAGGACGCCATCCTTTGCCCGACCATCTGGAAACCGAGACGGTCATCATCGAACCCGACGCGAAAGTCTGCTCGGGTTGCGGCAAGCCGTTGGAACGGATCGGAGAAGAGGTCAGCGAAGAGATCGACCTGATTCCTGCCCAACTCATCCGGCGGCGCACCGTTCGCCCCAAGTATGCCTGCCGCTGCGGAGAGGCGGGTGTCAAGATCGCTCCTCTTGCTCCGCGTTTGATTCCGCAAAGCCGACTGGGGCTCGGGCTGGCCACGCATATCCTCTTGTCTCGTTTTGACGATCACCTGTCTTTCTACCGGCTGGAACAACAGTTTCGCGAACGGCACGGAATCATAATCCCCCGCCAGCAGATGGTTCAGTGGACGGAGCAGATTGCCTTTTGGCTCCGGCCGGTATACGACGCCATGTGGCGGCGGATGCTCGCGGGTGGCTACCTCCAAGTCGATGAAACTCCTGTCCGGGTGCTGGATCCCGATGTAGCAGGCAAAGCGGCACGGGGCTACCTGTGGTTCTATGCCGTGCCGCACGGCGATGTCATCCTGGACTTCGACCGCAGCCGGGCGCTGAAAGTCGTGCAACAGCGACTGAAGGACTTCATGGGCACGATCCAGACCGACGCTTACGAAGTCTATCAATCGCTCCAACGTAAGGAGTCACGCATTGAACGCATAGGCTGTCTCGCGCACGCTAGAAGACGGTTTTATGTCGCCCTGCAACAGAACCTTCCCGACGCTGTCTGGTTCATCATCCAGATCCGGCGTTTGTATCAGATAGAGGACACGGGCCGGGAGTTTGGTCCAGCCGAACGCCAGGCTCTCCGCCAGCAGCAGGCGCCGGCAATCTGGGAGGCTCTCAAAGCCAGGGCGATGGAGCTACAGCCGAAGTTCCTGCCCAAGAGTACCCTCGGCAGCGCCATCGGCTACTTCCTTGACGAGTACGATGCCTTGACTGGTTATCTTCGCGACGGGCGCTACGAGATCGATAACAACCTCGTCGAAAACTCGATCCGACCGAGTGCAGTCGGAAAAAGGCGATGGTTATTTATCGGGCATCCGTACGCCGGCTGGCGGAGTGCGGTCATCTACTCGATCATGGTGAGTTGTCGAAGGCGCGGCATTAATCCGCAGGATTACGTGACCGACGTGCTCCGGCGCTTGCCCACAGCAAAGACCGGCGACATCCAGGACCTCCTGCCGGCCCATTGGAAACCACCCACTGCCGCTTCTGGTTGAGAACCAGGATGCAAGGGCAGCGCACACAAAGTAGCCCGGACATCCGTTGAAAACACCGCCGTCTTCTGCGAGACTCCCCCTATGCCGAAGGAGATATTTTTCTCATCCTACCGCTGCGACTGCGGCCACCGGATAGACTTCTCTGAAAATACAGTCAGCGAGGTCAAGCAGAAGAGCAAAAGGAAGCGTCAATGGCTGATCGAAACCTGCGATGACCCGACCGCGGAACACGTCGTGGTCTTCGACGGCGGGGAAATGGTTGATATCCTCTGCTCAGAGGGCGGTAGGCGGCAGAAGAAAACCAAGTTCACCCAGAAGCAGGGCCAGTATCTGGCGTTTATCCATCAATACACGAAGGTGCATGGCGTTCCCCCGGCGGAACACGAAATGCAGCGGCATTTTGACGTCAGTCCCCCGTCTGTCCATCACATGGTAATCAACCTGGAAAAAAAGAGGCTCATTGAGCGGACTCCGGGCATGGCCCGGACCATCCGAGTGTTGGTCCCCGCCCGGGACCTGCCGCAATAAGACTGGAGAAACTGGGACCAACTGAGGACATGAGGCACGGCTGAACAGTGTTCCCCGCGCCGACAGCTTCCCGTTGCGGGGCCAGAGATGTGCCTCGCTTACCGGATACGTTGTACCGCCGTCACTGGTAACAATAAATTCGCCACTTAGGCCCTGTATATTCCGGACCGTAACCTCGCCAATGTTGGTGACTGTAAAACCTCCCGTTCCAGCATAAAGTTTGGTTGTCTGAATTGCAGTTGCATTCAAGGAAGGCAAAAACATATCGCCAGTCCCATTTGTGGTAATTGTTCCGCCATCGGAGGAGATGGAATTTATCCCTGTTATGTTGCCGCTATCGTCGATAATTACGGGAGAGTCTTGTACTACTGTCCCTCCCGTTCCATCCCAGCGTGTGATTGCGTTGTCAGTTGAAGAAGCGGGTCCGGTAACATTGGCCATTTTGTTCTCCTTTTTTGCTGGTTGGTTAATGTTCTACTCAGGGTTTTTAGTCGTCGTGCGCGTGCTCCGCGTGGAGATGAAGCTAAAGGGCGAATCCTAAAAAAGGGTTAAAGGCGGAGAAGGCGGGAACTCTGGGGAAATGTGCGGCGACCGGATAAGAAAAATCAGTATGCTCAGAGTTTGGAATTGGGTCAAAGGGGCGGGAATTATTTTCTTGCGAACTTCTCTTGTTAAACGGGCGAGATCGAATCCATGGAAGCCCCTGCCCTCGTCCGCTTGAGAATCGATAGAACCCATATGAAATATGGTGCGGGCGGGGGGAGTCGAACCCTCACGAGCCGTTAGGCCCTACGGATTTTCTTGCCCTCTGCGGCTTTCGCCGCCGCCACCTGGCGTTTGTGGTCTGGACTATCCCTTCACCGTACTCCGGCATGGTGCCGGGGGTTAGGTGCTGCCCGTCTAGTCTCTACACCTTCCCGAACGGAAGCCTTCCGTCCGGGCTTGGCTCGGGATTGCCATTTCAGGTTTCCCCGAATTTGGGCAGTTCTGCATCGCCGGTTTCCCGGCGAGCACTCAAGTTTTCCTCAAGTCCGTTGCGTCTGCCATTCCGCCACGCCCGCGTGGCTGGCTAACTACAGCTATCTATCATAGAGCAGCAAAGCGGAATTTACACGTCAGTTTCCGGGGTCGATGGCCTGGGCCGATTTTGTGTTCTTGTTTGTGTTCGTGACTGGTTTTTGCTTATGTGTTTTGGCTTTGGCCGCATGATGTTGATCGCGGCGGCGTCAAGGTTCGTCTTGATGCGCGCCGCGTAATACTTCTCGATCATCTCGACGCTGGTGCGGCAGTTTTTGGCGATCTGGTAGATGTCAGCGCCCTCCATCAACCGCAGGCAAATATACGTATGCCGGAGGCTGTAGGCCGTTCGAGGACGGCCTTCACGGTCGAACCGGAGGTTTTCCTCTTCGAGGATCGTCTTGAAAAGCTCGCGCTGCCATTTCGGAAAGATGAGGTCCGTCGGTTGCGGGAGGCGCAATCCTTCGGGCTCGTTGGTTGTGGATTTTGGCCCCTCCCCGCCCCTGCCCTCGTCGTATGCTCGTGACGGGCGGAGCCTGTTTTTCAGTCTCTCGAAGGGGCGCACAGCGCCGGTCATGCTCTTGCAGTAGCCGACGCCGCGCTTGCCGCGCACCTCGATCTCAAGAATTGTCTGGCCGCTCGCGTCGTCTTCGACGATGGTAACGTCCCTAAATTGAAGGCGCCGGGCTTCGTCAGGCCGCAGGCCCGTGTTGGCGGAAAACAGAACGTAGTCGTGAAGCTGTTCCGATTCCCATTTGAAGCGCGCCAGCTTCGGTTCGCGCGCGCGTTTTCTGGTGGCCTCGTAGAGCTTCTTGTATTCCTCGGGAGAGAACCACGCCCGGTGCGAGATTTTGGGGGATGACCTGTACGGCTCGGAAAGGTCGGGAAGATGGTCGAGCCATCCATGGCGGATGGCGGTTTTCAGGGTCTGGCGGAGGGTCACGATCTCCTGATGCATGGTGTTGTGGGCCGGCGGCTTGCCGCGCCTGGCCATCGTTTCTTCGTGGCGGTGAATCCGGTATTCCTGGACCTTGCCGGACGTGATTTCCGAGAGCCCCCAATGGCCGAAGAACGGCACGAGATGCACAGTCGAGCGCCAGTGCTGACCTTTGACGTAGTCCTTGCTGCGCTGCCCTTGGGTGATGATGTCGTATTCACGCAAGTATTGTTCCGAGGCTTCGCGGAAAGTTTTTTCTGTTTTGATTTCCCCGCTGCGCAGTTTCCCGCGCAGCTGCAAGTACCAGTCCTCGGCGATCTCTTTGGCTTTCGCGAGGCTGTCTTCCTTCGTGCTCGTGCGCCGGTTCTTGCCGGCGAAATAGCTGGAGCACTGCCAGTGACTGCTGTTCGGGCGTTTGTAGACGTGAACCTTGCCGCCGAGGATGGTGTATTGTTCCGGCATCGCGGATGCCCTCCTCACTCTTTCAAAGAAGCGAGACTGTGAAAGAGTTGTGTAAGGGTATCAAGGGCTTGGCGTTATGTCAATAAGGCATTTAACGGCAGTAAGTTACTGAACTAATTGGAATAATTAAGTACGATTTTAAGTCCCTTGCGTCTACCAGTTCCGCCACCCCCGCACAGTGAAACTCCGAGACTTGCGCGACAGGATCTGGCGCAGCCTCATCAACTGTAGCAGGAATTGTAGCAGGTAATTGTCGCTTTTGGGCCTCTTCCAGCGCGGCCTGGGTGGCGAACGCCTGCCCGTAAGGGAGCCGCTTGTTCGGATCAAGCAAGTAATAGGTCTCGGCTACACCGTAGGAGCGCCGTGCACCAAGCGAGGGGAGGGTGGCATCTGCGTCGTCCAGAATGCGTTGGAGAAGTTGATCGTAGGTTGCACCGGTAGAAATCATGTAGCAGGAGAAGTCAATGCGCGAAGGGAGAGGCAGTCCGTGGTCAACCATGAATCTCAGGCTTCTGTAAACCGTCAACATGGACCCATGGCCATTGAGGATCGGGTAGTCGGGATCAGTCCAGTTCTCATCATACACATAAGGCTGATATCCGCCGGTAATGAAATAAACGGCCGGATGAATACCCGTTGCGGAGACGGCCGAAACGAACCGCGGGTAGTGGGTAGCGAGAAACCAGTCCTCGTTAGGCTTGTTCCCGATCTGGACCTCAAGGTCGAAATAAATCGTGTCAACTAAGCGGACACCATCGGGCCGAGTGATGTCGCTGACCGCAGCGAGTACCTTATCGGTCGTGGTTTGGACCCGCGAGGTGAATTCGGAAGCGCTCATCATCGTCGCGCCCAATCCTGTTGATGGGGACCCATATCCGTACCAGGCGGCGCCCAGCCACGCGAGAGCAATATCAAGGCGCAGTCGGCCACCGTCAGTTCCCTGCACAGCCGCCACATCCTGAGCATAAGCCCGGAGGTTTGCCGCCTCCTGGTCGCTCATGGGAAAGGTGGCGCGCCAGGTCTGGCCAAAATTGGTCGTGCCCGGCTCGGTGACGAACCAAATGGTCGTGTGGATGAAGGTCGCGCCACGGTCGGCCACGCCCTGGAGCTGCGCCTGGACTGTCTGGCGCACGCCCGGCTGATTGTAAATGGTGATGAAAGCGGTGCTGTTGAAATCCGCGCCAAAGGCGTGGTAATCGACGCCGATATCGTAACCGGGGATGTGACCAACCGGGACGACGGTCGCGGACGACGAGGATGGAGTTGGGGGGCCGCCGCACCCAAACTCGCAGGCCACAAGGACCAACGCGACGACTCCCTCGATGACCGACACCAACTTCTTAGCGGGGATTCCCATTTGCTGTCCTTGGTGGAAAGCAATATACACCCAGGGGCTTTCCTGCTGGAAACACTTCTCAGAGGAGGAGTGAGGAAGTGTGGCTGCTCAGCGGCCGAGTTCGCCTATGGCAGGTTGCTGAAAAAACCGTAACGGCGATTTGACGTCGCCACGGCGAGGTTGAACCTGGTGGAGTTATGGCGATGTAAAATCGCCGCTAATTCATCATCACGGGATTTTCCGCAACGTGATAGGCCTTCAGAAACATGGGGTGCGCCCTAGTCTCGCGGATTTGAAGGGGAGGTTCAACCAGAGGCACGGATGACCGCGAACAGGACCGGCAAGGGGACGAGTAAGGAATGGCCACCCACCTGCGCGGCTCGCCAGGCTTGTAGACTTTCTCCCTGTGCCAATATCTTCCGCGGCGTTTCAACCGAACCCAATGACGGTTGCGGGCGTAAGCCTTTGGTCAGGACGCCTGGAATGTAGCAGGAAATGCAGCAGGCGGCTGTTTGGGTAGGCATAATTCCCTTGGATATATCCAATGTTTCCAGTATGTATTCGGGTTTTAAGTCCTTTGCGTCTCCCAGTTTCGCCACCCCCGCACGCTGGCAAAAAATGAACCTTCAGGGGACCTGCAGGTCACTCTTCATCATGGTAGCGGAAACTGCAGGTGGCACCAATCGACCTTGCGCCGACAATCATGCGCCGGCTTGGTGCGACTTGGTCAAGTAAAAGTACATGGCCGGTGTAATAAACAAGGACAAAACCATGGAGATCAGAATGCCGCCGATTACGGCAATGGCGAGCGGCTGGAGCATTTGAGATCCCGCGCCGAGAGCCAGCGCCAGAGGCAGCATCCCACCCACTGAGGCCAGGGCGGTCATCACAATGGGGCGCAGTCTGCGGCGCCCCGCCTGGATCATCGCATCCTCGGCCGAGTAACCCGCAAGGCGGTATTTCTGGTCGGCATCCAGCAGCAAGATTCCGTTTTTCGCCACAATCCCCACCACCATAATCAAGCCCATGAACGACGAAATGTTGAAAGTCACCCGGGTGATGAGGAGCGCGAAGATTACTCCGGCCGTCGACAGGATGGCGGAGGAGAGAATCGCGACGGGGGCCGAGAACTGGCGGAACTCAAAGAGCAATACCAGGAAAATGAGCACCACGGCCAGCAGCAGAACAATCACCAGATCGTGAAAAGACTTTTGTTGTTCTTTATAGGTGCCGCCATACTCGACACGAATTGAGGCCGGCAGGTTCAAGCCCGCCACGGTTTTTTGGACCGCCGCGATGCCAGTTCCAAGGTCAACCCCTTCCAGGCGCGCAGTGACCGAGACTTCGCGTTGCAGGTTGATGCGGGTGATTTCCGTCTGGCCGGGCAGTTCGGTGATGGTCGCGAGGGAGCCGAGCGTGGCGGTGCCGCCCTTCGAACTGATCAGCAGCGTATTGCGCATGGCTTCCAGGGAAGTCCGATTCGCCTCGGGAAACCGGACCCTAAGGGTATATGGCCGGTCATTGGCGATCACGGGCGTGGGCGCGGGTTCGCCCTGGACGACAGCCGCGGCGTCCGTGGTGATTTCTTCCGGTGTGAAGCCGGCCCGGGCCGCGGTGTCATCGTTCACCTTGAACACCGCCGCGGGCCCGCTGGTGGTGTTGTCGATTCCGTTGGCGACATCGACGACGGGGTTCTTGCCTTTGATTCGAATACTCGCGATAGCGTCCGCGACCCGAGGCGCCCATTTCGACAACAGGCTGGCATCCTCGGAAAACAGCATGATCTGGATGGGCTGGGGGGCGCCCGTCAGGTCACCAATCATATCCTGAAGCACTTGAAGAAAATCGACATCGAGCTCCGGCTCGAACTTTTTGATTTTGGCTCGCGCCTCGCTTTGGATTTCGTCAATGCTGCGACTGCGTTTTGCCTTTAGCTTGACGGAAATGTCACCTGTATTAGCCTCGGTGACAGCCGCCAGTCCCAACTGCTCGCCGGTGCGTCGCGAGGTGCTTTCCACCTCCGGAATGGCCCGCACGATTCGCATCACGTGAGAGAGCACCCGGTCCGTCTCAGTCAGCGAGGAGCCCGGCGGCATGACGTAATCGATGATGAATCCTCCTTCGTCCATGGCCGGCAGCAGGTCTGTTCCCAGAAAACGGTAGCCGACATAGGAGACCACAATGAAAGCGAAGCACAGGCCAGCCAGCCAGACCGGGTGCTCGAGAGTGCGGCGAATCCATCGCTCGTAGAATTTCAGGATGCGACCAAACCAGCCGCCTGACAGTGATGCCTCTTCCACATCCATCAGGTGTTTGAGTTCCGCTCTTGCTTGAGCCTCGGCAGGAGTTTCCACACCACTGTGCCCCGGGTTAGAGTGGACAAGTGGCGGGTTGCCAGAGGTGTCGCCGTCCGTTGCTGGCGGCTCTTCAGGCGCCGGGGATGCTGACCGAGGCCCTCCCCGGCGGATGAGGTAGGTGCTGAGATTGGACGTCCAGACCAACGCGAGCACCAGAGAGGTCAACAGTGCAACACTCATCGTAACGGCCAGAGCGCGGAAGAAAGTTCCCGTCACGCCTGTAATGGTAATGAGGGGCAGAAAAACGACGATCGGAGTCAAGGTGGAACCGATGAGTGGAATCGTCAGCTCCTTAAGGGCGCTGGCGGTGGCCTGGAGAGGCCCTTCCCCGACATCGCGGTGCAAGACGATGTTCTCGACCACCACGATCTTGTCGTCGATCACCAATCCCACTGCCGCAGCCAATCCACCCAGGGTCATCAGGTTGAAAGTCTGACCCAAAACCTTCATGGCGATAAAAGTAACCACCATGGTGACGGGAACAACCAGGCCGGTCATGACCGCCGTGCCCCAGTCACGCAAAAACAGCCAAATGACGAATGCGGCAAGGAGTAGTCCCAGGATGATGGCGTCGCGCACGCTCTTGATGGATTGCGTGACGATGTCCGACTGATCGTAAAAGAGGCGCAAATCAATGCCTGAAGGTAACTTCGCCCGGATCTGCTCGATTTCCCGGTGAACTTCCTCGGCGACGTCCAGCGTGTTGCTACCGGGCTGGCGGTTAACACTCACCAGCACCGCCGGCTTGCCCTCGGCCGTAACGATGGTGTAAACAGGCGCCACCGAAGGTCCAATCGATCCCAGGTCGCGCAGGCGTACGGGAATATCGTTGTTGTACTTCACGACGATGTCGCCGATCTGGTCGGGCGTGCTTACTTGAGCCGTCACCAGTCCGAGGTACAGTTGATGATTGCGTTCCAGCAGACCCGGTGAATCAATCAGGTTGGTCCGGCGGACTGCATCGAGAATATCCGGAACGGTGACCTGCGCGCGCAGCAGTTCCGCGGGGTCGGGAGTTACTTGAAATTCCGGCTGCTGGCCACCCTGAACGAGAACGGTCGCCACACCGGCCAGGCGGTTGAGGCGCGGTTTGATGTCGTAGGTGGCCAACTCCCACAACTCGGTTTGCGGGACTTTGTCGGATGTCATGCTGTAGCCAACAATCGGGAAACTGGCAAAACTCAGGCGATGAGCATCGACTTTGGCGGTGGGCGGCAAGTTGGCCCGAACCTGCGCCATGGCCGCCTGCACCATCTGGAGAGTCTGAACCATGTCCACGGTCCATTCGAAGTAGAGATCGACCTCCGCATCTCCACGGCTGGTGATGGACTGCACGCTCACCAGTCCGGGAACACTGTTGACCGCTTCCTCAATGGGCCGCGTCACCGTCACCATCATCTGGTCGATGGGCATCACACCGTTGTCGACGCCAATGATAATGCGAGGGAAGTCCGTCGATGGAAAAACTGCGATGGGAAGAGTAAAGGCAAGGTAGATGCCTACGGCCGCCAGAACCAGAATGACGAAGACGATGGTCCGGGAATACCGCGAAAACCAGTAGTGTTCGGCATTCTCTTTGTCCGCGTCGAGGTTAGTCATTTGTCCATTGTCCGTCGTCCGCTGTCCGTGGCGGCAGGGCGTCGCCACCGCTTCTCCGCGACTGACTAAGTACCACGGAGGACGAACGACTTGCCCAAACTAGAATCCGTAATCTAATTTAAGCGAACCTGTGAAGTTGACAAACGACCCCTCTCCCCAAGAGAGAGGGCTGTAATTCCGGTGTCCACCGCTATCCCTTGGTGGGAGGGTCAAAAAACTTAACCTCAACCCTCTCCCTTGGGGAGAGGGTGGCCCGCAAGGGCCGGGTGAGGGGTCAGTGGTCGAATGAAAAACTAATCCGAGGTCTTCCAATCATTTTTGTCGAAGTCCCTGCCGCCTTATTCCGAGCCTCCAGGACTCACAATCTGCAATTTGGTTTTCTTGAACACGTCAGGGTCTTCCTGCGAAAGCTCGTACGCTCCCGCGGTGACGACCTGTTCGCCAGCCTTGAGACCCTCGGTAATTTGAACGTTGCCCCCGTCGCGAATTCCGGTTCTCACGGACCTCTGCTCGGGCTTGTCGCCGTTTGCAACCATAACCGAGATGCTGGCGTCCTGGGCTGTCAATAAGGCGATGGCGGGAACGAGCAGCGCATCCTTCACCGTTGCCGCGATCATAGTCACGCGAACGCTGGTCCCCGGCTTGAGCCGCCCGCCGCGGTTCGCGGCTTGCACCCAGATCTCCACCGTGGTGCTGTTGGGGTCAAGCGCCGGGCTCACCACCGTGACCCTGCCGGTGAAATCGCCCTCCACGCCCGGCGCCACGAGCGTCGCGGGATCACCCACCCGCAGCGAGCCCGCTTCCTGCTGCGAGATGTGCGCCTTCGCGATCACCTGCGAGATGTCCATGACGGTGATAAGGGGCGCACCTGTGGCGGGCATTTCTCCGGGGTAGAGCGGGCGGTCCGTCACTACGCCGCTGATGGGACTGCGGATCTCCGAGTAAGCAAGCTGCGCCTCCGCATTCTGGTATCTTCCCTTTGCCGCGGCGAGCTGCCCCTGCGCGGCCTGCAATTGCGCCTTCTTTCCCACCGACTGTAATTTCTGGAGTTGTTGTTCGCCAGTCTGCAATTGGGTCTGAGCCTGGGTAAGCCCCACCTCCGCCTGATTCAGTTGCATTTTCGCCAGAGCCCCCTGCTCATACAGTTTCTTGCTGCTGTCATATAACTGTTGGGCGGCTCGGAGGGCTGCCTTCGCGTTTTTCACGTCCACCTCAGCCTTCTGGATTTGTGCAGGCAGGGCGGAAGCTGTGGCGCTTTCGTAATTCGCCTGGGCTTCTTCGTAGGCGCCTTTATTCTCGGCGACGGCTGCGGCCAGGTCCTTGTTCTCCAACACGGCGAGCAACTGCCCGGCGCGAACGTGTTCCCCGCGGTCCACATAGAACTTCGACACCGGGGCACTGACTTTGGGTACGATGGACGCTTGCTGCAGTGGAAAGAGGACGGCATCCGCAGCGATCTTCTGCTGGATTTCCGCGCGCTGCACGCGAACTGTCTGGACGGTGACAGTGGGCCCGGTATCCTCAGCCGTTTTGCCGGAACAACTGCATAGCCACGCCACCAAGCTCACCGCAGCCAGGGCCTGCACTGAAACGTCAATCAAGGTTTTCCGCGACATCCATTCGTCCTTACATTCCGCATGGTCCGGTCGCTCGTACATTACCCATCAAAAGCTCCCCGTCAGGGTCTGGAGGTTGGCCATCGCCATCCGCGAGCGCGCCAGGCCGTCAGCGTAGGCGTCGCGGGCTTGGGTCAGAGTGTTCTGGGCATTCAGGACATCCAGCACCGTTGCCTGGCCGGCCTTGTAACGCAAGGTGTTCAGGCGCAGGCTCTCAGCGGCAAGATCGGCAGAGTCGCGCAGAGTGCTCACCTCCGACCGAGAAGTACGCGCCTCATTATAATAGGCAAAGAGGTTACTCAACAGTTGTCGTTGCGCGAAGGTCAGATCTGTGTCGGCTTGCCGCTTTCGATATTCGGCCTGCCGCAACTTGCTTCTCAGGATTCCCCAGTCCCAAACCGGCAAGTTGAGGGAGACGGTCGCGAAATATCCCAGGTTCGGCAATCGCCCTGCCTCAGGAGAGGCGCTGGTGCGGCTGCGGAGCGCGAAAGAATTCGCTTCAATCCCGTAATCCACGTCAAAGCTCAGCGAGGGCAGGAAGGCGGTGCGGGCCGAAGTCAGGTCAGACCGCGCCTCGCGGAGGGCGGCCGCCGCCGCCCGGATCTGCGGATTGTTTTCCGCTGCCATTTTCTGGACTTCTCCCAAAGCGGGCAAAGGCTGGGTGGCGTCCAAATCATCGACGACATTGAAATTCTGATTGAAATTGGGAAACAGGAGGACGGCCAGGTTCAGGCGGGCATTGTCCATGGCCAGTTTTGCCTCCGCGAAGGCCTGCCCTGCTTGATTAGCCTGGATCTGAAAGGTGATCACATCGCTATGGGCCACCTGTCCGGCCTGCTCCATTTCCTGGCTGATTTGTAGCGAGCGTTGGGCCTGATCGCGGCTCTGCTGCGCCGTGGCGTACTTGCGCTCCGCCACCACCAATCCATAATAGGCCTGGGTAACCGTGACCGCGAGCCCGCGCTGCGCGATATCCTCCTGGGCTCTTGCTAGAGCTTCGGCCGCTTCCATGCGCCGATAGCCAGCCAGGGTGAGGTTGTCCGCAGAAAGGGTCTGACGAAACACTCCCCACGCGCGGTAAACATGCACGCCGTCATTGGTCACGTACCGCCCGCTGGGGAGGAGGCCGTTCCCCTGTGTGCCAAGGTATTGCATGGTGTAGTTGGCGGAGGGCAGCATCGCGGCCCTCGCTTGCAGCCGATCCTCATGGGCAAGCTTCGAGACGGATGCAGCGGCCTGAAATTGCGGATTGTACTTTCGCGCGCGCTCGAGCGCGTCCTGGAACGTCAGGGTAACAGGGGCTTCTTGATTATTGCCCGTCGGCGCGGACGCCTGAGGGCCATCTGGAAGGCGGAGAACGGAGGACTGTGCGGCTTCTCTCTGCGGCTCGATTTGCGCGGCTGCTGGCGAAGCTAAGAGCAGGAGCATTCCGATGAAGCCCAGGGTTGCCCCGCAAGCTTTACACCCCTTTCTCCTGCGTCGACCGCGAGTGGCAAGCCTTAAAATGTAGAGTGTAGGTTCCCCCAGTGAATCGGTGTGGTCCAAGCTGTACCCGCCTATGTCCATGGTTCTTCCTCCTTCCGATGTGCTACGCGAAGCCCCGGTGGCCTGATTACAATATGCCGAAATACCGAGACGATAAACAATGAAGCTTGTCTGACGCCCTTTTCGTGGCCATTGCCGCCCCAGCTTTATGCCAAAGAGGCGGCCCTCA
Source organism: Terriglobia bacterium (assembly GCA_020072925.1). Classification (GTDB taxonomy): domain Bacteria; phylum Acidobacteriota; class Terriglobia; order UBA7540; family UBA7540; genus JAIQGA01. The sequence goes on from JAIQGA010000196.1 coordinate 14,488, forward strand.
ACGTGTGCCTGCAAAATGGAAGGATACCGTACGGAATATATCTGTGGACAGGGTTTTTCCGAAGGGGGCCGCGGAAGGGACCTGCGTGGGGCGGTTGACCTGCCTATACGAATTAGGGAGCGCCGAGCGAGTCTATTTTGCTACCTCCCGCGCGCGCATAGCCAGCTTGAAGGTCTTGATCTCGAAGGGGTGCAGGTCGAACCGCCAGGTGTTGTTCTCCACCTGAACGGCTCGGCCGTCTCCCTCCAGTAGGTTTGTCTCGAAGGCTGCTTCGATCGGCACTGTGAACTTGATCTCGACTCCGCTCGCGGCCTTGCCCGCGGCCTCATAAACACGCAATATCGTTTTGCCGTCGCGCGACGGCTTCAGCGCCGAGACCACCACGTTGGGCTGCGAGATTTCTAACAGTCCCCAGCGCCTGGGCATGCTGCCCGCGTGCGCGCCGAGTTTGCGCGCGATGAGGGGATGATTGAAATCCCAGCCCGCCTTATAAACTCCGCCGTCGCGCCAATCGCCGGCATGAGGAACCAGCGCGTAATCGAAGGTTCGCTGCACCCCCAGTTCGAGGCCTAGGTCGGAGGAAACTCCGGGTTCGAATCCTCCGATGAAAGGGTACGCCGAGATTCGCGCCGAGCGCAGCAGCGAGAGCATCAGCGTTCCGTCCGCCACATTGTTGCCCGGCAAGCCGCGGTTGAGCAGTGCAAGCCCGCGGCTGCCGTCGCTGTAGTCCATCCAGTATTGCGCGGGGAATTCCTGCGTGGTCGGCCGCTCGATGGCGCCAAAGGGAATCTCATCGAAGCGCTTGCCTTCGCGCAGGGAAGTGGGGAAGAGCACGCGGTAGCGAACGAACTTATCGTTGTTGAGGAGCCGGGTTTGGATGTCGATGCGGCGAATGCCCGAGTAAAGCCGGACGGTGGTGGCGAAGTCTCCGTCGCCGAAGGGGTGGGAAATGTGGAATTCGGAGAACACCGGCCCGATGGTCGTGGCACCACTGCCGCCCACCTGCTCGTTGCTGAAGTGCGTTCTCCCCGCTGGCGGAAGTCCCTGCCGGCGGGTCATGGCGGTAAGCCGCCCGCCGTTCAATGTTCCGTAAAGTTCCCACAAGTCGCCGCCATCTTGCTCGCGGGCCACAACGTTTCCTGCGCCGTTCAGAACTTCCCATCCGCTGGTTTTGTCCAGTAACTGGTTCATCGCGCCGGTCCAGAGGTCGAACTTGAGGCGATAGTATTCGTTCTCGATCGTGCCTTCGTCCTGGTGCATCGTCGAGCTGGTCTCTCGCGCGGATTCCGGCTTCGCGCTTGCGGCGGCCTTGGTTGGAACAATCCGGTAAAGCGCGTAGCCCAACGCGGGAACGTCACGCGCGATGAACGCGACTTTGGCATCCTTGATGCTTCCGTCGCCATAGCGCTCCGTTTCGAGAAGCTGCAACGGCGCCACTGCTCCCGAAGGATCGCGCAGGCTCAGCGCGGTGATTCCCGGTCCAATCGATCCCACCTCAACTTCCGCCAAGTCAGTGCGTGGCCAGCCGAGGGTGTTGAACACCGCGACGGGAATGCCCTCGCCGCGCGTGTCGATTCTGCCGGCGATGGCATCGAGCGCAGTGCTCACCTGCTGATCGCCAAGCTCCTGGGAGGATTGAAAGGTACGAATCGATTCCTCATAGACCTTGTCCACCATCGTGCCTGACATCAAATCGTGCGCCTGATTAAAGAGGACCGGTTCCCAGGCGTCCGCCCAAGTCTTCCAGGTCGCGCCCACGCCGAGGCTGGAAGCCATGGCCGTGAGCTTCTCGGCGTTTGTCAGGACGTTCTCGAGGCGGCGCACCCACTGCTTCAGTTCGATTCGGCTGCTGTATACGCCCTGGAACACTGGATTGAGTTCGCCGGAAACGACGGGCTGGTCCGGGCGCTTGGCGACCAGGGCTTCATAATCAGTGGGCACACCGAATCGCAGGGTGAACGGCGCGCCGCTCGTTTGATCGAATTCCTTGACTAATCCCGGCAGGCCTTCTTCGGGTTCGCTGACGTCGGCTCCGGCGAGCGCTACGCGATCCGGCCAGCGAGAATACTTTCCCAACTCGTTCCACTGCTCCTCGGCGTCGCGCGCGAACTCGAGGGAATTCCCCGGCGCGGGCATGAACAGGCCATAGCCGATGGGCAGCCAGAACGCCGGAATGCGCGTGCCGTCCAGGCCCTGCCAAAGGAATTCCGAAGGCGTGTCGGCGCCGTGAACGCCGCGCTGGAACCAGTAGGATTTGAATCCCGCGAGCTTCAAAAGCTGGGGCATCTGCGCGTGATGACCGAAGGTGTCGAGCCCCCAACCCACCGTGACCTCCACTCCCAACGCGTCCCGGAAATACTCCTTGCCGTAGAGCGTCTGCCGAATCCACGACTCGCCGCT